>CANBKJ010000023.1 GCA_947369165.1 uncultured Lachnoclostridium sp. | reverse complement strand
TAATATGTATATAAAGCCGGGTACGAAGTGAAAAATAAATTTTTCAATCAACAAGTTTGTGGCAGGTAACGCAAGAGAGGAGAGAATAACATGAACATTAATTTTCATTATTATTTTGTTAAAGCCATGGCCATCGAGGCAGGATTAAGTGAGGATGAGGCACAGGTCCTGGCACTGACTTCCCAGATGGTGGATGACGTGACACCGGATTTTTTCAAAGGAGAACAGTTTCCTACACAGAAGGGAAAGATGCTGAAAATCTATGTAGAAAACCAACCCCCGGGATATTTTCAGGAAAATGCCATGGTGGGGGCGGCAGGGGACCATTATTATGAGTTCCTGCCTTCGATCACATCTTTTGGCCTGCTGGATGCGAGAAAAGAATTTTACCAGCTCGAAAGTGTGACACCTTTCCATTTTTATGTGGAAAATTATACGGAGAATCCAGCGGATCGCAGTACTTTGCGGACAAAGCCGGCATTGCGGGGAAGTAATCTGTATAACGCCATCGATGCCATCGTAGACAGTATGGTTCAAGACAGGGAAGCGGGGGATGACTCGAAGAGGCTTGGGGACTTAGTTCATTTAGGAATGCTTCTTCATGTGTTTGCCGACACTTTTGCCCATGATGGATTCAGCGGATCCCTGGGATGGGAAAACGATGCAAAGATCATCAACATTTTCGATGCAGGGCTTCAGGAGAGAGGAAGAGAAGGAATCGAGCATTTTTCAGACCGTCTTGGAAGTCTTACCGCCTGTGGACACGGACAGCTGGCGCATTTGCCGGATGTATGCAGTGCTACCTTCTGGTATCGGTATAGGGCGCAGGAAAATGACAATTTTTCCAAAGAAAAATGCCGCTGTAACCGCATTGTGTTTGAGCAGTGTGCGAAGTATATTTTTGAGTGGCTTATGAAGTTGGCAGGGGCACAGGATCACACCGCAGGCAGATGGGAGCAGATTAGAACGCCACTGCTGGAAACAGCATGTTTGGTCAGCAGTGAGATGGATGACGTACAGCATGCCCAGGAGCTTTCAGCCCTATGGGCGGTAAATTATTTCCATGACCAGAATAAGATGTCCTGGCTTGATTACAGTACACAGAGTTTATTTGGACAGGAAGTGGCTGGAAGTGTAAATGGCGTCCCTGTTTACCGTTTTGAAAATGAAGAGATCTTTTATCTGTTTAATCAGGTAACCTATGAGATGAGAAAGCACGTGACAGGTAAATATTAGAAATTTTTATTAGGCTAGAAACAGGCTTTTCTGCCGGCATGTGGCGGCGATGCCGCCCGGCTGTATAAGAGCAGTCCGAAAGGAGTAATGAAAGTGAAACAGCAGAATTTTGATGAGTTGGTAGCAGCTATCCAGAAGTCTTTTTTACAGTGCAGCCGACTTGCAGAGAGACAGCATATAGAAATGTTATCAGGGTTCTTTGATTCAGAGAATAAACCGGTTAGTATACCTCTTAGTATGCCTCAGTTCGATGACAGTGGAAATATTACATATCAAGATGTATCCATCCCCAAACTGTGCCTTGTTCCCATATCATCACTGAAACTGGACGGGATCAAAGTAGATTTTAAGGTCAGACTCACGGGAGAGGTTTCACTGGAGGAAAAGGCGGGAGAAAACTCTACACATAATACGGACAAAAAAGGACGTTCTTTTGTTGGTTATCTCCCAGGGGGAGGGCTCAAAAGAAATTCAGATGATTTTGCCAATATTACGCTGCAGTTTACTTCTCAGGATCCCCCGGAGGGGATCATGCGCATACAGGATGAGCTCATTCGGGTATCGCTGTAGCGTGCTGTCAGGAAAGTCTTTTCTATAAATCATCATATGCACAGGTATATGTGCAGGAAAGGAGGACATTATGGCAGATGAATTGGTAAAAATGCAGGATCAGTTCAGTGGACTGGACATGGGAGCATTAATCGGCGGGCCGTTGAAAGCGGCGTGCGACGCCCAAATCATGATGGCAAAAGCAACATCCGATTTTATCCAGCATGTTGGTATGGATGATGTGGATGCCAGTGGGATTAGAAAGGTAAGAACGGTAGATTTTTCTTTCCAGAGACCGTCCACAGCGGGAGATGGAAACGGAATTGGCATGGAAAAGGTGAATTTAAGTGTTCCCCTCTTATCCATTGTGAAAATTCCGGCGCTTTCTGTAGACGATGTGAATGTGTCCTTTGATATGGAGGTAAAATCTTCTGTCAGCAGTGAAAAGACTTCCGATAAATCGGGATCGCTGGATGCCAAGATGGGATTGAAGATTGGCCCGTTTACCGCGGATGTAAGCATTAAGGGTTCCGTTTCCGCCCATGAGAGCAATACCAGGAAAAGTGATAATTCGGCGAAGTACCATGTAGAAGTGCATGCAAAGGATACGGGAATGCCGGAGGGTCTGGCTAAGGTGCTGGATATTCTTTCCACAGCAAGTGCACCGGCTCAGATCGAGGCGGTAAAGAATGAAAGGATACCTGGCAGCACCACGGGTGGAACGACGCCAGGAAGCAGTCCATCTGGTGGCAGCACGCCAGGAGGAGGCACATCCAGTGGCGGTTCATCGGGCGGTAGTGGCTCAGGAAGCTCGTCCGGCGGACATTCTGGTAAGAACTAATCGATAAATAGTGCGCAAATGGAGGAATAGTATGGCGGAGACATTTTCTGTGGCGGATGTAGGGTATGTTCACCGAATCATAGTGGGGAACGATAATCCGGAAAAACAGCCGGATGAAGAGCATTACAGGAAGCAGACGGAGCTTTTGAACCGGTGTCTGAGTGAGTTCCCAAAAGGGAAGATCATCGCTCAGGAGAAAAATTTTTATATTCTGAATATCGGGGAGCATCAGGTAGTCATGCAGTATGTGGTGTATCATGTGGGGTTCGCCAGAAAACCTCCATGGCTTGCGCCAAATTGATCCTGCCGGCAAAGAACATATAGTTTCAGATGCTACAATGAAAGGAAATGATATGAAAAGTTATAGCTACAACAATGATATGGAATTTCTGGAGATGGTTGATGAATATGTCACCAACGATTATGTACGAAGATGTCTTCTTGGCTGTCTGGAATGGTACATGGTCATGTACCACAAATACAAATTCCGATATCATGTGAGCAGTCTGCTTGGTCTTGTTCTTCCGCCCTGTGTCATTGTGATTAATGGCATTCAGGATTTTGAAGGGATGTATGTTTTTTGTAAGGTGGCAATATCTGTTATTTCTGCTGTCGCTGCCATTGCCAACGGACTCGGGAGTCTTTATAAGTGGCATGAAAAATCAGTGGGGTACCGAAGCTGCATCGAACAGATCAAATGCGAGGCAGTTTATTACATGGCAGAGATCGGGGATTATGATGATCCTGAGCTACGGGACAGCAATTTCATTGAGAAGATAGAAGATATCACCGTAAAGGAAAATCAGGGATGGTCCCAACTGGAACTGAAAAAACAGGAGGAAGATGTTCCACCGACAGAAGAGGAACAGGAAGAAAAAAAGCCGAGAAAGAAAAAGGAGGAAAAGCATGGGAGAAAAGAAAAAAATAACGCCCGACATGATTGTTGCACAGGCGAAGAAGTTTGAGGGAGTGAAAGAGTCCCCGGCAAACAGCAATAATGTAATATTCAATACTCATTATTATGGTCATGAGGTAAAAGGAGCGGCGTATCCGTGGTGCTGTGCCTTTGTCTGGGACGTGTTCCGGATGTGCGGTGCTTCTAAATTGTTTTATGACGGCCAGAAAACAGCGCTTTGTGCTGCTGTGGAGAGCTGGGGAAAAAATAAGCACCTGGTGGTCAGTGATAAGAGCAAAGGGAAAAAGGGCGATCTTGTGATTTTTGACTTTACACACAGTGGAAGGGCCTGTCACATAGGGATTATTATAAAGAAAAATGACGACGGAACCTATACGACGATCGAGGGAAATACCGGTACTGGGAATAACAGCAACGGTGGTATGGTGATGAAACGGACTCGCAGCGTAAGCTTGATTCGGTGCATCATACGTCCTAAATATAATACATAATAGGGTTTTGTAAGGAAGAAAGGCTGGTGCCGTTTAAAAACAAGGATGTACCAGCCTTTTTCCTGCTTTTGGCAAAAAAGATATACACCTTGGACATACAGAAATTATTCAGCTTTTTATTCGTGTTATTATACATTTTAGTAATAGAAATGGAGCGTGTACGATGAAAGATAAAACGATGGAAGCGTATAGGGAGTTTTTGGCCGCAGAGGACAAAGCAAATAGTACAATTTCTACCTATATTCGTCAGGCGAGGCGTTTTGTGGCTGTTTGTGGAAAGTCCCCGGACAACAGAAGCGTAGTAGAGCATTACGTGGAGATGTTGAAAAGACAGTATAAACCGGCTACGGTAAATTTGTATGCGATCGCTATTAACAGTTATCTGAAATGGAGTGGAAATGAGGACATGAAAATACATACAAAGAAGCTTAAAAAAATGTTTGTGCTGGACAATGTCATTTCCGATGAGGATTACCGAATGATGCTGGACTATGCCAGAAAGACGGGGCGCGAAAAATATTACTGTATTATGAAAGTGCTTGCCGGGACGGGAATCCGGGTGGGAGAGCTGAGGTATATAACGGTGGAAAATGTAAAGCGTGGTCGGGGTGTCGTGTACAACAAGGGAAAATACCGTGAGATCTTTATTTCTCCCGGACTTCAAAATATATTAATGGAGTACTGCAGGCAGGGAAATATCCGCCAGGGGGCTATCTTCACCGGAACGAAAGGGAGTGTCCTGTCCCGCAGCGCCGTGTGGCAGATGCTTATGAAGATCGCCGACAGGGCAGGGGTGGACAAGGCAAAAGCACATCCTCACTCCTTCCGTCATTTTTTTGCAAAGACATACATCAATAAGTGTGGAGATATCACGGCACTGGCAAACATCCTGGGACACAACTCCCTGGAGACGACGCGGATCTACACCATGCGTACCGGGGAGGAGATCAGAGAGCAGATGGACGCCCTGGGGCTGTGATGGGGGATGAAAAATAACGCAATAAAGTCATCCAACAGCGACAAAATGGATGATACTCAGACTGGCACTGTTGGATGATTCGTTTCACTTAGTTTAGATGGGTATGTCGCCAGCAGCATTCATTTCTAGAAGTGTTACTGTGAGCGAAATATTCATTTGATTTCAGATTAAAATAAGTATCACCAGCAAGTACTTCCCGTTCCACGTAGAGGCTGCCGCTGGCCCTAGCACTCATATACCATTTCATTAGAGTAAGCCTTCCATGGGAGATCTCAATACAGGTAATACACTGAGGATGGACACAGCTTCCTGTATTCAAATAAGATGAATCTTCTGTGCTGACCATCGGACGGTGGGTGTGTCCGGTGATCAATGTCCGGTGGTATTCTTTTGCCCAAGCCGCCAGCTTGCTTTCAGAACGCTGTTTGGTGGTGTTATTTTTGGCAGCACTCGTTGGATCCAGGATTCCCACCTGCTCCAACGGTTTCCACAGATAACGGACGAGAAAACAGTTGACAGGCCACAATGTGGAATTTAGCAGGGAAGACTGGTGCCCATGGGTGAGGTACAGGCTTTTTCCCGTCTGCTCATTGCGGAGCACCAGTCCCGGATAAAAAATGATATCAGGAAATAATTCTTTCTGGCACTGGCTGGAGATGCAATAGTAGGTGGAACACTTCTTCCGGGCAAAGGAGGCGCGTTTTTTGATCATATCGTGATTTCCGTAGATCATATAGAGCCTGTTGTCCTTATAAAACCGGGCCAGCTGCCGGAATACGTCACCATGGATTTCTTTGATCTGTTCCATGTTCCGATTTTCCCAGAGTTCGTCTCCATCCCCCAGTTCAATGTAGGTATAGCCGCTCTGATAATAATAGTTCAGTGCAGCGAGATAGAGATGGCGGTTTTTTAGAAAATTATCACCCTGGGTACCGCTTCCCCGGTGACAGTCACTGAAAAGTACATAACGGCTTCCAGAGTCCAGAGGAAGAACGGGAACATTGCGAAAGGATTTATTTAGTCGTCTTCGGCAGCTCATCCAGATCTCCTTTCAGTGTTTTTTGTGATGTTTTCCCTTTCGTCCAAAACGTCTCAGCCTGAAAATGCGGCGGAATACAAAGGGAATGTAATAATACAGATACAAAAGTTTGCTGCCAGAATCTTCAAAGGGTCTTGTGACAAAACAGAAAAGTTTGCAGAAGATTCGGTTTTTAAACTGAACATAGTGGCAGTACCATCTTTTCAAGAAGAACCAATGCTGACTGCCGGCACGGAAGTTGAAAGACACGCTGGTATACATCACGTCGATATCATCGGGATCGTGTCCGCTGGCCAGCAGGGCATCCAGAAAGGCATCTCTCATCGACAGGTCGTGAAAACGGAGGGTGATATCCACAGACAGCTCTTTTGGCCTGGAGAACAGTCCCATGCAAAAAATGGTCAGCCACCAGTGTTCTTTCTGAAGTGCAGCGATAGGGCATCCCCTCCGCCGGAGACGCATGGTGATTTCTGGCATCTCTTCGTTTGAAGCTGCATGAAAAATGGTAAGTTTTCGGGCAGCAGGAGGAATGATGTGATCGGTATGATAGATCCCCACCTCACTTCCGGTGTTGATGCCGTATTGTCCTTTCCAAAATTCGATCAGCCATGTTTTGCCGTCATGGTCAAAATAAACTGGATAGCTGTCAAAGACCATATTAAAATAAGGTGCTCCACGGTCATAGACAGCTCCATATCCAAAATCCTTCTGCCAGGCATCCAAACGGCTGGAAAAGATGTCCTGCTTGGAATAATAGTTATAGCCAAGGGGTTCCACCAATTCATTCAGGAGCCGGCATTTGTGCATGTCAGACATACAACAGATTTTGCAGATGATCTTTTTCTTCCTCCAGTGAAAGATCAGGAGGCATACAATGGCGATCAGTACTATGATAGAGATTGTGAGATACATAGAGTTCTCCATTCTTTGGTTTGTTAGTACATTTTATGCGGAAAATGTCGAAAAGTGAAGATGTGTGACGATAAAAGATAAAGAATGTAGAAAAAAGGGACCTGTCCCAATTTATCTGAAACAGATCCCTGATTAAGCCAGATAGTGCTATCTGGTTAAGTCGTTTATTCTTTTCCATTCCAGCAGTAGGTGCATAGATTTTCCTGGGGGATTCCCACTGAGGCAAGCATGTCGTCCAGACGGTTATAGCGCAGTGTTGTAAAATTCAGCTCCTTGCGGATCTCTTCTACCATCTGCTCATATTTAGGTGATTCTGGATCGGTATATTTCTGCAGTATGTCATCGGAAACATCTTCTGTACCCTCCAGACGGGCAATCACGCGTCTTGTGATCAGATCCATCTCTGAAGTGGAACGGGAGAAGTTTAAAAATTTACAGCCGTATACAAGAGGTGGACAGGCAGGCCGGATATGGACTTCTTTGGCGCCGCTTTTATATAAGAATTCTGTGGTCTCGCGCAGCTGGGTGCCCCGGACGATAGAATCGTCGATAAGGAGCAGACTCTTGTCCTTGATAAGATCATGAACAGCGATCAGCTTCATTTTCGCGATCAGGTTCCGTTTGCTCTGGATCGTAGGCATAAAAGAACGGGGCCAGGTTGGTGTATATTTAATAAAGGGGCGGGAAAATGGGATTCCCGAAGCATTGGAGTAACCAATGGCGTGTGCCGTACCAGAATCCGGCACGCCAGCCACGATGTCCGGTTTGACATTGTCCCGTTTTGCCAGGCTGGCTCCACAGTTATAGCGCATCTGTTCTACGCTGATCCCTTCATAAGAACTGGATGGGTAACCATAGTATACCCATAAAAAGGTACAGATTTTTAATTTTTTTCCGGGTGCCATCAGTACATGTACACCCTTTTCCGTTACGACATCGATCTCACCAGGACCTAGCTCCTTAAGGTCCTGATACCCCAGATTTTGATATGCAAAGGATTCAAAGGAAATGCAGTAAGCGTCTTCTTTTTTTCCGATGACGATAGGCGTGCGGCCGTATTTATCCCTGGCGGCATAAATGCCTTTTGGTGTCATGAGCATCAGAGTCAGAGAACCGTCGATTAGTTCCTGGGCATAATGAATTCCCTCAATAATATTTTCCTTCTGGTTAATGATGGCTGCCACCAGTTCCGTGGGATTGATGTCACCGCCGCTCATTTCAAGAAAATGGGAATTTCCATTGGAAAAAATCGTATCTACAATTTCTTTTGTATTGTTGATCTTACTGACTGTGGTAATGGCATAGGTGCCGTGGTGGGAGCGCACGATCAATGGCTGGGGCTCGTAATCTGAGATACAGCCGATGCCATAATATCCTTTCATTTTTTGTACATCTTTATCGAATTTGGTTCGGAATGGAGAATTTTCTATATTATGGATGGCGCGGTCAAAGCCGTCTTCTCCATACACGGCAAGACCGCCGCGTCTCGTCCCCAGGTGGGAATGATAGTCCGTTCCAAAAAATAAATCAAAAATGCAGTCGTTCTTTGCTGCAACGCCAAAAAATCCGCCCATGATAATCTCCTTATTATAAGTGATATGCCACTCTATGAGGCATTCCATCCTGGATGTCTCAAGGCATGTCCAGGTCGTTTTACAAATTTATTTTATCAAGCATTGACGAAGCTGACAAGAGGGAATTCAATTTCTTTTCTTTTTTTCAGATAGAGAGGCATGGCTGTTGCTAAAACTGGCACCTTTTGTTATAATCATGTTAGCTCGACGGTGCCAATTTGAACCCTGTTTCGTTCTGCGCTAGCAGCAAAATAGCGTTGTTGCTTTCATTCGATGATGCCACCACATCACCTCATTCAAGCGCCTAGCTATTTTGCTGCTATCACAATCCGAAATCTTCGACCTCCGTTTGTGATTTTCCAATTTACAAGGAAACGGAATGAAACGTACTGGAGGTACGTTGATTGACGTTGACGTAGCAAATTGGAAAATCACAAATCGGAGGCAGGGTTCAAATTAGAGCCATCGAGCTATTCGGCAGGGGGGCACATTCGTGTCGTCCATCTGATACCATGGAGCCAGTTCTGCCGAAATAGTACGGGAAAGGAAGGATATATATGAAGATAGCAGTAACATATGATGAAGAAGGACAGGTGTTCCAGCATTTTGGACATACGGAAAAATTTAAGATTTTTGAATTTGGCGAGAATGGCCTTGTGAATACGATGGTAGTGGATACCAATGGAACAGGACATGAAGCCATCGCTGGGTTTCTTGCGAAAGGAAATGTGAAGGTTCTGATTTGCGGGGGAATTGGTGAAGGTGCCATGATGGCGCTTAGTGAGGAAGGCATTCTTGTAGTACCGGGGGTCTCTGGTGATGCAGACAGAGCAGTGGCAGACTTTTTAAAAGGAATTCTAGAGACAGATAATACCCCGAATTGTGACCATCACGGAGAAGGACATGCCTGTGGCGGCGGCTGTGGAGGGTGTCATGGATGTCACTGAGTCGAGTGAAGGAGCGATGATCCTCGGGCCATTTTCCAGTCAGAGTGTTGGCATCAATTATCTCCGTCTTAGAATTTCAGAAAATAAAACAGAGGCAGTGCGCGGTATGGACACCGACTGCAGCAACCTCTGTTTTTGTTTGATATTATAAGGAAAAATGTGGTCAAATGCAGCAGTTCTATCATGATTGCTATTCGCCACCGATAGAATGTCATCTTATCCTACTATTTATATAAAGTCAATACATGAAAAGAAAGACCTTGAAACGTTATGAATAATTAGAAAATATGTTATAAACAAAAGAGTTTTATTGTTTTTTGTTTATTTTATAAAGTGGCTATGGACGAGGGAGAAAATAAGTGCTATACTATGAGGGATTTGATTTGTAATGGGGAGATTGTTATGAAAAATGACCATTTGGATGCCATAGACAAGCAGATAATTGAGATTTTGGAAAAGGATGCCAGAACTCCGGTAAAAGACATTGCGCAGGCGGTATTTCTAACGGCGCCAGCGGTATCGGCACGGATCAATCATCTTGTAAATGAGAAGTATATAACCGGGTTTCATGCGAGCCTGAACCCGGAACTTTTGGGATATCATATCAAAGCATTTATAAATCTGGAAGTGGAGCCCAAAGATAAGAAGGATTTTTATCCTTTTATCAAAGACTGCCCTAATGTGATCGAATGTAACTGTGTTACGGGGGATTACTCCATGCTGCTGGAGGTTCAGTTTAAGAGCACGATGGAATTGGATCAGTTTATCGGCGAACTTCAGATCTATGGAAGGACAAAAACATTGATCGTATTTTCAACATGTATCGATCATCGGGAAGTTAGTGTAAAGTAAGATTTTTACAGGTAATGAAGTGTGAAAAGAACTACTAAGCTTTCAAAAAAGCGAAAGCTGCTTTTACATAATGAAAGCCAAGAAGTTCTACGGCGGCATGAAGCCGCCGATTCACACAGAATTGTTTGTGCCGCCACAGGCGGCATGTCTGAAAGAGTGAAAAATAAATTTTCACTCGGCAAGTTTGTGACTGCGCGCTGCTTGTCACAAACCTCGCAAGAACTTTAGTTCTTTTTATGCGCAAACAGCAGCGCGGAAATGAGGTAAGCTATGAATATTACAATGTTAAAGGGAAAGATTCATCGCGCCACAGTTGTGCAGGCTGAGTTAAATTATGTAGGGAGTATCACGGTGGATCCGGCACTCATGGAGGCAGCAGGAATTCTTGAATATGAAAAGGTTCAGATCGTAGATGTGGAAAATGGAAGCCGATTTGAGACCTATACCATAGCGGGAGAAGAAAATTCCGGCATGATCTGTTTGAATGGCGCTGCGGCGAGACAAGTTCAGGTGGGGGATCACATTATCATCATGGCATATTGCGAAATGACGCCGGAGGAGGCAAAAAATCACAAACCGAAAGTAGTTTTTGTAAATGATGATAATCAGGTGCAGAGAATTTCTTCCTATGAAAAACACGGGCAGTTGAATTAGATGAAATTAAGTTTAGAAGAGGAGTAGCAGAATGTTAAAGGGAAAAACGGTAGTTCTTGGAGTGACAGGGAGCATCGCGGCATACAAGATGGCGAATCTCACGAGTATGCTCATTAAGCTTCACTGTGATGTCCATGTGATCATGACAAAAAATGCTACCAATATTATTAATCCAATTACTTTTGAGACTCTCACAGGGCATAAGTGCCTTGTGGATACATTTGACAGGAATTTTAATTATAATATAGAACATGTGGCGCTGGGGGACAAGGCAGATCTGATGCTGGTGGCTCCGGCCTCTGCCAACGTGATTGGAAAGCTGGCGGGGGGCATCGCGGATGATATGCTGACGACGACGGCACTCGCCTGCCGATGCCGCAAGCTGGTGGCGCCGGCGATGAACACTAATATGTATGAGAATCCCATTGTACAGTACAATCTGCAGAGACTGCGGGAATTCGGTATGGAAGTGATCGAGCCGGATACCGGTATCCTCGCCTGTAAGTCGGTGGGGAAAGGAAAACTTCCCTCAGAGGAGATTCTGCTGGAATATATTTTGCGGGAAATCCATCTGGAAAAGGATCTGGAAGGAAAGAAAGTACTGGTTACAGCCGGGGCTACCCGTGAGGCCATCGATCCGGTACGCTTTATCACCAATCATTCTACTGGGAAAATGGGTTATGCACTGGCGAAGGTAGCTATGTACCGGGGGGCAGAGGTGACGCTGGTAAGTACGCCGACCCAGCTGCCGCCCCCGATCTGCGTGAAGCTGGTCAGAGTGGAGAGCGCTGAAGATATGTTTCGTGAAGTAAAAAAAATGGCACCGGATATGGATATCATTATTAAAGCGGCAGCAGTGGCAGATTTTACTCCGGTGGAATACCATGAGGAGAAAATCAAGAAAAAAGAGGGGGAGAGTACACTGGAGCTAAAGCGCACCCAGGATATTCTTGCTTACCTTGGCGCACGCCGCAGACAGGGTCAATATATCTGTGGTTTTTCTATGGAGACGGAAAATATGATAGAGAATTCACAACAGAAGCTGAAGGACAAACACGTGGATCTGATCGTTGCCAATAACCTGAACACGGAGGGAGCCGGCTTTGGCTCCGATACAAACATTGTCACGCTGATCATGGAGGAGGGGCTGGTTGAGCTTCCCTGCATGTCGAAGGAAGAGGTGGCAGCAACGATTTTTGATGTGATCGTAAAGAAATAAAAATAAATATGGCCTGACGACCTTTCCCAGATGCAAAAAACGGCTGCCACGGCAGCCGTTTTTTGCTGAGAAAAGTAAATCGTATGAAAAGTGCTTTGTTATGCTTTACAAAGCGTTATTTGAACATCCTTTGTCAATACATCTGTGTAGCTGTATGAGATCGTCTGGCTTGTGTTCTCAAGCTCATTTTCTACTGTAATCAGGAATATACTTGGGAATGTTTCCGTGATAACACCTTCTGTAACGTCTACTTTATGTCTTCCCAAGTTGCAACGTATGACTACTCTGCTTCCAATGTGTTTGCTTACTGCCTTACGCACATTTCCAACATCTGTTTTCAACATAAATAATACCGACCTTTCTCCTGTCGCCGGACAGGTAATATGATGTCCCATGTCCCTTCAGTGTATTACCACGATATATAGAAATACAATTCTATTGTACCACATAATATTGTGTTTGTCAATTTTTGTATCTCTGTTTCCTTTTTTGCGCAATGAAATAACAGTATTATTATATGCGGCAATCGGAAAAATATTCCTTCTATTTTTTAAAAAAGCTGGAATAACCATGATCCCCCCGGAATATAGATAGTTTAGAAGTAATTAAGCCGTAGCCTGCCTGCGCGCCAGGCTATAGTGAGGAGGGCATATGGAACTTATAAAACAGAGAGTTCACATGAACCGGTGCAACAGCCGGGAAAATGTTCAGATCACACTGGATGCAGATTTTAATGTACCGGATATCAAACCGGATGCCAGGGCGATCATGCAGGAGAAGGGTGAGGTGGTAATAGAGGAGATACGGGTTGTGGATGGCAGAGCCAACATAAAAGGCGCCTTGTATTTTACGATCCTGTATGCAGGAGAGGACGAGATGCCGGTCTGCGACCTGACAGGAAATATTCCCATCAGTGAAACGGTGGCTCTGGGATGTGATTCCACCAGAGAGGATGAGATCTCAGTACACTCATCCATCGATGACCTGCGGGGAGAGCTGATCAATTCCCGCAAATTTGGAGTAAAGGCCATCGTCAATATGGAAGTAGTGTCGGAATCAGTCTATGATGGCGAGGGCGCCATTGATATTGAAGGAGATGAGTCGATTCTCAAACGCAAAAAAAGCATGGATATCACACGGCTTATCCTGTCCAAAAAGGATACACTCCGGGTGAGGGATGAATGTAAGATCCCTGGAACGAAGGACACCATTGGCCGCATTTTGTATGATGATGTGAGCTTGCTGGAAGTGGAGACCAGGGTCGGTGAGGATAAGCTGGTGCTTTCCGGCGAAGCAAGCCTTTTTCTGATCTATCTGAGTAATGATGAGACACCGCAGCTAAATTTTCATGAGTGTATCGTACCCCTCAGCGGGGAGGTAAACTGCGGGGGCTGCGACGAGACCAACGTGGTCCAGGCAGATGTGGGGATCCACAGCAGAGAGATCGAGGTAAAGGAGGACGAAGATGGAGAAGACCGCGTCATTGATGTAGAAATCGTCCTGGATCTGGATATAAAGGCATTTGGCGAGGAGAGGCTGGAGCTTCTTACAGATTTTTACTCAACAGAAAAGGAATGTACGCCGGTATTTGAAACCTCTTATTTTGAAAACCTCATTATGAAGAATAAGAGTAAATCCAGGGTAAACGGGAAAATTCCCCTGGACAGCGCCAATACCCCGCTGCAGATCTGGAAAGTGACAGGGGCTGTGCGCGTAGACGGCAAGCGGATCGTAGAGGATGGTGTGGAAGTAGAGGGGATTATTGATATAAATATTTTGTACCAGTCGTCGGACGATGCGGTACCACTGGCGGCTTCTTCGGGAATTCTGCCCTTTGAACAACATATACAGATCCCGGATATCCTCCCAGACAGCGATATACGCATGACGGCGGGAATCGAGCAGATCAGTGGTTCTCTTCTGGGAGAAAATGAAGCGGATATCAAGGCGGTGGTCATGATCGATATTCTTGCCTTTAATAATATCGAAGAACCGATTATTGCAGACTTCAAAATGGAGACAATGGACTGCGATGCCAGGGCGAGGGAGCCTGGCCTGATCGGTTATGTCGTTCAGAAAGGGGATGAACTCTGGGACATCGCCAAAGAATTTTATACGACTACAGATACGATCATGGAGATCAATAAACTGGAGAGCGACCTCATCAATGCAGGAGACGTCCTGCTGGTGATGAAAGAGGCAGGCTGCAGTTAATTCTGCGGATGTCTATTGTGAGATAACTTCTGAAGACTTATAACTCTGTTCTTGAATATACAGGATGTATGCAAACGGCATACGTCCTGTACTTTTTTGCCATATATAAATAGTGATAGAAAGCACAACGGAAGTATGATAAAATAAAGACATTAACAAATATGAATTTGAGGAGGAAATACAATGCTTGAAAATATACCATCTCAATCAACTATGACTGAATTGCTTGGACGAAATTTATTTGAGGTTTGGCAAGAACTATGTTCGGTTATTGAAGAAAAATACGAAATGGAACGATCATGGAATACTGGCGGTAAGAACTGGACTTATGAGTATAAATATCGCAGAGGTGGTAAAACACTTTGTTGCCTATATGCAAAAAGTAATTGTGTCGGTTTTATGATTATCTTTGGAAAAGATGAAAGAAGAAAATTTGAAGATATAAGAGGTACGCTATCTAATACCGTTTGTAAGCAATATGATGAAGCTAAAACCTATCATGACGGAAAATGGGTAATGTTTGAACCGACCAATACTTCTGAATTTAGTGATTATATTAAATTGCTGGCTATTAAGAGAAAACCAAATAGGAAATAACAATCTCAGTTTGAAGAAAGGACAAACAGCTATGAAAATGCCAAAAGAAATAATCGACACGAGTATGTTTGCTCCTTGCGGAATGAATTGTAAGGTTTACTCAAGTTTACACCAGTTTTACACCAAATGAGGGAGCTTTGGGACGATGATGTGAGATGAGGGATTGGGCGGTAGATGGTAACGAAAATGTCGGTGGTTTTGTGGCGGTATTTCTAATACCATACATTAAGAAGTGAGGATTGGAATTAATCGGGAAAGGACGGATGATAATGCAACTGATATATGCAAGGTATAATAAGTATCACAATAGTATTGATATTACGACATTTAATGGCTATCTGCTAAGGATTGGCTGTAACAGAGCATGGATTGAAGGTAACGCCTAATTCGCAGTGTGCCTTGAATGCACTGGCGATTGATGAACCGCTGGAATACGCAAGACTGTATCTAGATGGAGAGATGCAGGTGTTTTTGTTGGAATTGGGTAAAGGTTTTACTTTTGTCAAAGAACAGTTTCCCATGAATATCAATAATCATATCTACTAAAGTGATTTAGTATTTTATCACCGTATTTTGAAGTGTTTTGTTTTAATTGATTTAAAGGTAAATGCAGTTCAATATGATGATATCGGGCAAATGAATATGTACATGGGATATTTTGCAGAAGAAGAGAATGAACCAGATGATAATCCGCCTATTGGTATTGTGTTAGCGAGGGATAAGGATGAATTGTTAGTAAAATATGCTACTTATGGAATGGATACAAATTTGTTTGTCTCAAAATATGAGTTGTATTTGCCCAATAGGGAGGAATTAAAGCAGTTAGTGGACAAGATTATGTTTGATGAAGAAGATTAGAAAAATGCTTTTGTCTAGATTTTTTATGAAAACTTGGAAGTTTTACAAGGGAAAGCGGGATTGTATTAAGTGTGCCATAAGAGATATCATAAAATAATACATGGCTAATTTTTTTGTATAAGAACTTCCGATAATATAGAATTATCATCACCTCGGTAGATGATGGATTCCTTCTTATCACGTTTGATTTTACCTTGTTTTATCAGTGCTTCTTTTTCAACACGTATGCGCTCAAGAAGGACAGCGGCAGGTTCGTCATCTGGGTTTTGGGGAACGAGTTTGCCACGGATGGCGAGGTCGAAGATTTTGGATTTTGTTTTAGCTATAAGTTTAACAATATTTGTTTTTTCATTATCAATGTGATTTAAAACTCCAAAAACATTTGATAACTGTAGGTTGATTTGACGTTGTTCTTCATATGGTGGTAATGAAACAAGAATAGAATTCATGTTGGATTGTGTCATTTTAGGTTGAGCAGAACCCGTCACATATTTTCTAAACTAATTGCGTTGAGATAAATACAAAGATAGTCCAAAATAAATTTATTAGTTGCATCAATACAATGTGCATGATTGTTAACCCAATATTTTCCTTCAGCCAAAAAAGCAATTGGTTTACTCCTTGTTACAAGATTTGCACCATCTTCACCTATGAGCAACAATTTTTCATTGAATATGAATTCATCAATTTTATCAATCTTTCCAGATGCGCCATAATAATCATATATTTTTTTAACATCTTGTCTGTTTGCCAATGATATAGGTTTTCTTTCTGCATCTTTATTGACAGTAATAGTTGAAAACCGGCACCACGCCCACCCTTCCGGCACTTCAAACGGTATCTCATCCTCAATACATTTCACCGTCCCATCAGTGAACTTCTCATAATGCAAATTATCTATAGGATATCAATTTGCTTATACTAATATTATAGGGTTTTAGGGGATTCTTTCCCTAACCGGTCGTATTTTCAGCTTGTCTGGCAAAATGCGTATCTGGCAATGTGCCACAGGCATATTCAAATTTTTTTTCTTGAAATCCAAGTCAGATACTTTTTGCGAAAAATCCCCCAAACTTACATGATTTTCATGTGGTGATGTATGATTCCTATGCCATTCTGCGTTTTTTGGTGTAGCAAACCTACGTCAGTTTGTGATTTTGGCGTATCATTCTTACACCATTATTTTTAGCTGTTCGGCCGTGGTGTATTGATACATTTCTGTTTTACACCATTCCGTACACCAAAACTACTCTGAATTTACACCACTTTTACACCATTCCACTGAAAAAATATGCAAAATCATAAGAAAATAACTTTCCCCCACTACGTCCACAACCCTCTTTAACCCCAGTAACGATAAGGGTTTCAACAACTTTTACAAAAATACTTCACTCCCCCCAATCTTACAAAATCGTAAGCAGATGTAAGCTAAATCTATGGAAGCAGAAAAAAATTTATTTTATAATAACTGCAGATCAAACGGAAAGGAGAAAAAGAATTGAAAGGAAAAATAGTTGTTATTATTGCAGCCGTACTGGTTTTAGGAGTGTGCTTGGCAGGCTGTGGAAGTAAGGATAAACCTACTCTATAAAATAGTAATTGCAGATTTGAGGTGTTAAACCAGAGGGAAAGGGGAAAAAATTGAGTGAAACAGCGGATCAGCGCACTGGCGTTTTTCATCCGGATATAGTACAATAGGTATGGGAAGTGAGGTCTAATCAGAAATGAGAGATTTTTCAGATATTGAATTAAAAGAGTTGTTGGAAAATGATTCCCCGGAGACCGCTTCTGATCTGGCAGCCGAAGCGGATGCCATTCGCCGTCAGTATTACAGTGATGAGGTATATATCCGGGGGCTGATCGAGTTTTCTAATTATTGTAAGAATAACTGTTATTATTGTGGGATCCGCGGAGGCAATACAGGGGCTGTGCGGTACCGTCTTACAAAAGAAGAGATCCTGTCCTGCTGTCAGGAAGGATATGATCTGGGATTTAGGACTTTTGTGCTGCAGAGTGGAGAAGATCCCTATTTTTCTGATGAAAAAATATGTGGGATCGTGGCGGCGATCCGGCATGAGCACCCAGACTGCGCAATCACCTTGTCCATTGGTGAGAAGCCCAGGGAGAGTTATCAGGCATATTATGATGCCGGTGCCAACCGGTATCTGCTCCGGCATGAGACAGCTTCAGAAGAACATTACCAGAAGCTCCATCCGAAGGAGATGAGTGCATCAGAACGAAAGCGCTGTTTATCTGACCTGAAAGAGATTGGTTATCAGGTAGGGTCTGGATTTATGGTGGGATCGCCTTATCAGACTACAGAGCATCTTATTCAGGATCTGCGTTTTTTGCAGGAACTTGAGCCGGATATGATCGGCATCGGTCCTTATATCAGCCATGGCGAGACGCCCTTTGCCGGCTGTGAAAATGGAACACTTTCCCAGACCCTTCGTCTGGTCTCTATACTGAGGTTAATGTTTCCTTATGCACTTATCCCTGCTACGACAGCGCTGGGAACGATCCACCCCAGGGGGCGTGAGCTGGGACTGCAGGCAGGAGCGAATGTGGTTATGCCAAATCTGTCACCCATGAGGGTGCGGAAACTTTACGATCTGTACGAAAATAAGATATCCACCGGTGAAGAGGCTGCCCAGAGTGTTGACCTTCTGAGAAAGCAGGTGGTGTCCGCCGGATACCGGGTGGTGGAGGCGAGAGGAGATGTAAAGCGGGACAAGTTGATCCCCTAAACTACTCGATGGTATCTCTGCTATGAATAATTTTCCAAAATGCGTAGAAACTATAGTTAAATTCTGCCGTCCGGTGCAGGAAGGGCAGAGAAAACGCAAGGAGGGAAATCGATGCAAAAAGAAGCAAAATTTTATATGTGTGAGGACTGCAGTTCCATCATGGAGTTGGTCGAAGGAAAGGGCGCTGGTGACTGCTGCAGTGTGAAACTGACAGAAATTCATCCTAATACCAGTGAAGGCGCCGGAGAAAAACATATTCCAGAGGTGGAAGTTCAGGGAAATGCTGTGACGGTCAGAGTCGGCAGTGTACTTCATCCGATGGTGAAAGAGCATTATATCGGCTGGGTAGCAGTGCATACGAATCATGGAATGTACCGCAGGGATTTTGAGGCAGGAAGAGAGCCAGAAACAAAATTTCTCCTGGAAGAGGACGAGACCATCTCGGCTGTATATGCCTACTGTAATGAGCATGGACTGTGGCAGCGGTCATTTAAGTAAATGAGAAAAGCCGTCCGGGAAACCGGGCGGCTTTTTTGCGGTAAATCTTATCACCTTATGCACTATTTTGTCTTCTTTCGTCCGGCGATATAGTCTTTGATCGCCTGAAAACTCTCTTTGCTGATATAATGTTCCATCCGGCAGGCATCTTCGGCGGCGGTTTTGGCATCCACTCCCAGCTCAGTCAGCCAGGAGGATAAAAATTCATGGCGTTCGTAGATCATTTCTGCTACTTCTTTTCCTTTTTCTGTAAGATAAATAAATCCCGATTTTGTAACTGTTATATAATCATTCTCGCGCAGCTGCTTCATGGCTACGCTGACGCTAGATTTTTTAAACCCCATGTCCTCTGCGATATCCACTGAGCGGACTACAGGAAGTTTCCTGCTCAGCATAAGTATTGTCTCCAGATAATTTTCAGATGACTCATTTAACGTCATAAGTATCTCCCCCATAACCTGCCCGGTATATTCGGGTGTTGTAAGTATTGTTTACAAGTATAACATATTAAGAAAATGAAATCAATAAAGTGAATTTAGGAACTGTTCAAAAAAGTTGTTGACATCTAATTTGAGTTAGTATATACTAACAGTTGTAAGATATGAATAATTTCGATTGGAAGTGATGATATGCCATTATCTATGTTTTGTTCCGGGGAGTCTGGGATGATCCACCGGATTTCCGGCAGGGATGACACAAAACGTTTTTTGAAAAACCTTGGTTTTGTGGAAGGTAGTTCTGTCACGGTGATCAACAGGGTGGAAGGTAATATGATTGTCAGTGTGATGGATTCCAGGATTGCCATTGGAAAAAATATGGCGAATAAAATTATGGTGGAAAGGAATTGAGGCTATGCAGACATTGAGAGAAATTCCCTGCGGTGCCACGGTTAAAGTGACACGGCTGACAGGGGAAGGCAGTGTAAAAAGACGTATTATGGACATGGGAATCACGAAAGGGACCAGTATATTCGTGAGAAAAACAGCACCCCTTGGTGATCCGGTGGAGGTTACGGTGCGGGGGTATGAGCTGTCTCTGCGAAAAGCAGATGCAGAAATGATAGTAGTGGATGGTGTCAATTAAAGAAAGGAAACAAAATTATGTCTATAAAAATAGCTTTGGCCGGCAACCCAAACTGTGGGAAAACCACATTATTTAACGCGCTGACGGGGTCCAATCAGTTCGTTGGCAACTGGCCGGGAGTAACGGTAGAGAAGAAAGAAGGAAAATTAAAAAATCACAGGGAGGTGGTGATCACAGACCTTCCGGGTATTTATTCGCTGTCACCATATACTTTAGAAGAAGTTGTGGCGAGAAATTACCTTATAAACGAAAAACCGGATGCGATCATCAACATTGTAGACGGCACGAATCTGGAGAGAAACCTGTACCTTTCCACTCAGATTATGGAGCTGGGGATCCCGGTGGTGATCGCAGTGAATATGATGGATGCCGTGGAAAAACGGGGAGACAGTATCGATTTGGCACAGCTGGAAGAAAAGCTGGGCTGTGAGGTGGTGGGAATCTCTGCCCTGAAAGGCACTGGCATAAGTAAGGCAGCAGAAAAAGCTGTGGCTGCTGCGAGGGCGAAAAAAATATTTTATCCATCACATTCCTTCTGTGAGGTGGTGGAAGAAGAGATTACTCAGGTGGAAGAGATGATTCCGGAGGCAGAGGAAGCACAGAAACGTTTTCTGGCGATCCGGCTTTTGGAGAGGGATAAAAAAATTGGTGACCTTATGAAAAATCCGCCGGATGTATCCGAATTGTCGGAACGGCTGGAGGCAAAATTTGAAGATGACGTGGAAAGTATAATTACCAATGAGAGATACGAGTACATATCCGGGATTATTGGGGACTGTATCCAGAAGGCGAACCGTGAGAAGTTGACACTTACGGATAGAATTGATAAAATTGTCACAAATCGAATCTTGGCATTACCGATTTTTGCGGTTGTGATGATCATTGTATACTATATATCGGTGACATCTGTGGGAACCCTGGCGGCAGACTGGACCAATGATGGTCTTTTTGGAGATGGCTGGTATTTGTTCGGAATTGGAAGGTCAGATCTGGATGATGCTACGGATGACTGGGCAAAAGAAACGTTGTTTGAAAATGAACAGATCAAAGTGGTGATCGATGCCGCGGCTGTGGACACAGAGGTAATCGGTGCGGAAGAGCTTCAGGCGGCTTTTGAGGATAGGGATTTTGGAGGATTTGAGGAAGCTTATAGCACTTATGGAGCCGATCTGGAAGAAAAAGGATATGATCTGGGTGGCATGATGGAGGCTCAGAATGTATTTGTGGAGGATGAATGGATCGATCAGCCGGATCCTGCTGAGTATGGGATCTGGGTGCCGGGAATCCCGGTACTGGCGGAACGTGGACTTGAAGCTATCGGTTGTGCGGATTGGCTCAGCGGACTTCTGATAGAGGGGATCATTGGCGGCGTTGGTGCTGTCCTTGGTTTTGTACCACAGATGCTTGTATTGTTTATCTTTCTGGCATTTCTGGAATCCTGTGGCTATATGGCCCGGGTGGCATTTATCATGGATCGTATTTTCCGGCGGTTTGGGCTTTCGGGAAAATCCTTTATTCCCATGCTGATCGGAACTGGTTGTGGTGTGCCGGGAATCATGGCATCCCGTACCATTGAGAGTGACCGCGACCGCAAAATGACGATCATGACGACCACATTTATTCCCTGTGGGGCGAAGCTGCCAATTATTGCCCTGATCAGCAGCGCGTTGTTTGGTGGTGCCGGATGGGTGGCGCCAAGCGCTTATTTTCTTGGAATAGCTGCCATCGTCGTTTCTGGAATTATTTTAAAGAAGACAAAGCTGTTTGCCGGAGATGCTGCCCCCTTTGTTATGGAGCTGCCGGAATACCATCTGCCGACAGTGGGCACTGTTCTCAGAAGTATGTGGGAACGGGGATGGTCCTTTATTAAAAAGGCGGGAACAATCATTCTGCTTTCTTCCATCATTATCTGGATGGGGTCGGTATTTGGCTGGACCGATGGAGTCTTTGGCTTCAATGCAGATCTGGAGCTGGCTGACAGTGTTCTCGGACATATTGGCGATGTGATTAAGTGGGTATTTGCACCTTTAGGATTTGGAGAGGGCACTGCAGCGGTTGCCACTGTGATGGGACTTGTGGCAAAGGAGGAAGTTGTGGGAGTGTTTGGAGTGCTGGACTTCGAGGGAATGACCCAGATCGCCGGATATTCGTTCCTGGCATTCAACCTCCTGTGTGCCCCCTGTTTTGCAGCGATGGGTGCCATCAAGCGTGAGATGAACAACATCAGGTGGTTCTGGTTTGCCATTGGATATCAGTGTGTATTTGCCTATGTGGCAGCGCTGATGATATATCAGTTTGGCTCCCTTCTTATCTCAGGCACATTTGGAATCGGAACGATTGTGGCAGCGGCACTGTTACTTGCTCTTTTGTATCTGCTGTTTCGTCCGGTACGAAGAGAGTCTTTGATACTTCATGGAAAGGGGAATGCGGTATGGGCACAGCGATAGTATTTAGTGTTGTTGTGATCGGGGTCATACTTGCTCTTCTGTATCTACTGTTTCGTCCGGTACGAAGAGAGTCTTTGATACTTCATGGAAAGGGGAATGCGGTATGGGCACAGCGATAGTACTCAGCGTTGTTGTGATCGGGGTCATACTTGCTGTGAGAAGTATGATCCGGGATAAAAAGCAGGGAAAATCCCTGCAGTGCGGCTGCGACTGCAAAAAATGCAGTGGCGGCTGCCACTGATTAGGGAAGTGGAATATCGGTAAAGAAATAGCATAAAAATTGTCTTTCAGAGGAAAAGAAAAAACAATTGAAAGAGTTTAGTGACGCTCTAAAATAGCATTACATAATTTTTTATGAACATGCTTTTCGACTTTAATCTGGTATAATTTTGAAAGAAATGGACATACTTTTCCCAAAGAAGCCTAAAAGGTTTTGGTTCGTCCGACATTGCCTTCGGACGGGAAGGGAGAAGCCTATGAGCAAAAAAATAAAGATTATGATATCTGTAGTCTGCACACTCTGGATCGTGGTGTTTGCCCAGATTATTTTGACGAAAGCATATGTAAACAGAAATGATATGACTCAGGCATTTGCCAGAAATCAGCTTGCCATCGCGGCGCAGAGCGGGGAGCTTCCCGAGATCTGCCAGGAGGGCGGCTGGATCATGGGTAAACTGCCCGGAAGGCTGTCCACGGAGGAGAAACAGAGAATGGCACAGAGTTTGTTCGGCTACGAGGGCGGTGGAAGTATCATGGAACAGGAGACGAAGGGATACTATGTTGCCTACGGCTATACCAATGGCATCAATATGGTACGGCGGGTGAATGGAAAAATGATTAATATGAACGTGGCGATCACCTATGATGAAAATGAAGATAAGAGTGTTGTGTATTTTGGAGTGCCGATCCTAAATCAGGATTTTTAGGACAAGGAGATTTCAGCTGAAAAAATGTGTAGATTTTGTGAACTTTCAAAAAAAGCTTGCCCTGGAGCCAGCTATAGATGTTATGATAGGGGGAGCAGGCAGGCGGTATAAATCCGAAACCGGATTCCAATTCGCGCCGCCGGGCTAAAAAAATAATGGAGGTTCGCGCAAATGAGGATCTTGTTTTACTTGATGCCAGCAGTAGTTTTTTTACCTGTGGGGATTTATCTGTACCATTTTATGAAACGGCTCTTATCCCTGTTTCACATAAAACGGAGTAAAAGAGCGGATAAGATCATATCCGTGGTCTTTGCTGTGGCATGCGCAGCGGCAGGCTGGCGGGTTTATGATGTAGGTTCTGTGGCAGTGCTTTATTTTGTTGGTTGTTCGCTGCTGCTGGATGGAGTTCACAGACTCCTTAAAAGATACTTGAATGATAACAGAGGTGTGCGGATATGGAATGTGATCCATAAAAGTGGGATCATTCCCATTTTGGTTGTCAGTATACTGTTTACTTATGGTTATGTCAATATCCATCAGGTGAGAGAGACCTCTTACACACTGCAGTCTGACAAAATACCGGGTGAAGGGCTGAGGATTGCCCAGATCTCAGATCTACATATGGGAACGACGATGGGAGTGGAAGAGCTTCGTGGATATTGTGAAAAAATTCAGGCGAAGAATCCGGATATCCTCTTTCTCACGGGAGATATCTTTGATGAGAGAACAGAAAAGTCAATGATGGAAGAAGCTGCCGCTGTTCTGGGGAATATCGATGCAGAATATGGTGTGTATTATGTCTGGGGAAACCATGATCCCAATCATTATTCAGCACAAGCGGAATATAGTATGGAGGAGCTGCGACGTGTGCTTGCCGACAGCCAGATCCGGGTTCTGGAAGATGAAGCGGTGCAGGTGACATCGGAGCTGGCAGTTATTGGGCGGATGGAACAGTCTTTGGACCGGAACCGAAAGAGCGTCCAGGAACTGGCAGCAGACTTAGAACCCGGTTCTTATCAGATCGTTCTTGACCACCGTCCGGTGGAGCTGGAAGAAAATGCAGCTGCCGGAGTGGATCTGCAGCTTTCGGGACATACCCATGCAGGGCAGATCTGGCCCACGGGACAGCTGGCGGAACTTTTGGGAATCAATGAGATGAATTACGGTTTAAAAAAAATAGACGGCTTCCATGCCATCGTTAGTTCCGGTATCGCCGGGTGGGGATATGCGGTGCGGACGGGAGGGCACTCAGAGTATGTCCTCATTGACGTGAAACCATAGATACACCCCGTTCAGATACCGGCTGACAGGGGACACTTCCAGGTAAGAGTTAGCTCGACGGTGCCGTCGAGCTAATCCTAAGCCTATATTTCTGTTATAATTTTATGTCACTTTCCAATTCTTTGGCAATGTAAATCGTTTGTTCCAGTGCGTTTCTGATGGAACTTATGCTGTCTATATGGCTTTTTGCCACATCATTTGCATCTTTTATAGAGTCTACGATAGTTTCAAGGTGGGCGACGATCTCAGACAAAGTTTTCTTTATTTCCGTGGCGGAACTGCCGCTGTCTTCTGCCAATTTTCCCATCTGTGTGGCAACCACTGCAAATCCTCTCCCTGCTTCACCGCTTCGTGCGGCCTCGATGGAGGCATTCAGCGCAAGTATATTGGAATGGGAGGCATTGTTGCTGATCTTATTTACAACATCTGCCGCTTCAGTGACGTCCTTCTCCACATCGGAAGTCATCTTATTCATATTTGTCAACATATGAAACAGATTTTCGATCCCACCGATGACATCCTGAATGGAACTATCGATTTCCTGAATGGATTCCTGGAACCTTGTGGCGATATCCTTAATCTTTTCTTTACCCTCTACAGAATAAGAGCATATTATGCAGCCCACCACTTCACCGTTATCTTTAACCGGGACTAGATTTCCCTCAATAGGAAAGCCCATGACTTCTTCCGGAAGATAATTATGTTTTGTAACACCTGATGTGATAACTTCATCAAAAATCCCACTGGGATCTTCAAACACGGAGCCAACCTCTACCTGCGGGGGGATTCCCTTAGGAAGTGAAAAACCTTGAACGACTTTGTCCTTGTCCATAACGGATATGATCAGTTCTTTGTCAAACAACTGGCTTATAATGTCGAGATTATCGACGATATACTGCAATTTTTCATTCATATTATGTAATACCTCCTATTTTAGATCTTTTCTCTCTGTCCATAACTGAATTATACATGGTATTTTAGATATGTCAATCGGATAGAACAAGAAATTGATTTTAATTTGTTCCATATGCCGATTACGGGAATTATGACCTGCAGTCCCCTTTATAATAAAATACAGCCAGCTGGGTCCGGTCCCGCAGTTCCAGCTTTTCCAAAATACTGCTGAGATAGTTGCGGACCGTCCCCTCGCTGAGATAGAGTTTTTCTGCGATTTCCCGGTTGTTCAAACCTTCTGCTACCAGTGAGATAAGCTTTTGTTCCCTCTCAGAGAGATCATATTTTTTATAGTCTGGACCACTGGCAGGCGCGCCCATAAGGCGGGGAATCCTGCCAGTGATCTCATCGCCAAATACATTCTGTCCTCCTTCTACTGCAAGAAGCGCCGGGACAATGCTCTCAAAATTCTGTTTGAGTATATACCCTTTTGCTCCCATTTTTAATGCCTTTACGATGTATTCATCGTCAGAAAAAGTGGTTAGAAATAAAATTTTAGCCTCTGGATGTGCAGACAGAATATGCACTCCTGCTTCCAAGCCGGTCATGCCGTCCATGCGGATATCCATAAGAAGGATGTCCGGAGCCAGTGAATCATAGAGTTCAACTGCCTCCGCTCCGCTATTTCCGATCGCCGCGATCTCTACCTGACCGCTGGCTTCTAAAATTGTTTTCAGTGAAAGAGAGACGAGTTTATCGTCATCAATGATCAAAACTTTCATATAAGGCTCCTTTTGTGATCGAGATATTTAATAAAAACCCATGTGTTGTGTCGATGCGCATGGTTCCCCCCAGAGAATGCACACGGTCCCGGATTCCCGAGAGCCCAATGCCATCTGTCTTAGGTGGCAGTTTGTCAGGAGTACCGTTATCGCGGATCTGCAGCAGATAGAATCCGGGGTGTTCCCTCACTGTGATTCTGCCAGAGTCGCCACTGCTGTGTTTGTGGATATTGTTGACCGCTTCTTTGACGATGGAGATAAATGCGTATTTGATTTCTCTGGGCAGGTCCGCATCCACATCATATTCCAGATGGATCGAAAGTTCCGGGTCAGAAGATGCGATCTCCTGTAAAACGCTCTGAAGGTCGATGGATTCATCGTGGAGGTCATGGACGCTGGTGCGGATGCTGGTCATGGCAGTATTTAATGTGTCCTTCAGCGTATCCAGAGGCTCTTCCAGCTCCGGATTCCGGTTGATGACTTTGAGGGCGCCGGTCTGTAAGATAGAACGGGTCAGCATGTGCCCCACATTATCATGGATTTCTCTGGCGATACGGTTCCGCTCGGAAAGTGTCGCTGCATGTATCTCCGAATCCTGTTTTTGGATCAATGCCTGATTGCGCTCTTTCAGATGGATCTCAGCTTCTGTGCTCCGGTCCCTTATGAGATGAAGTTCCCGCAAAAGCCCTTGATTTTTTCTGGAATATCCGGCAAGTAAGAAACTAAAGGAGAAAAGCAGCAAATACGGAAAGAGAAGCGGGGCAGGAAGCCATAAAAGGGCTCGGATTCCGGCGGGGGCGCATGCAACCAGCAAAAGCTTCTGCTGTTGGTATATGGCATCGTATATAAGAAGGGGAAGATAGGGGGCAAAACCTGGGAAAATAAGGAAGAAAAGGGAAAATAGCAGCACTAGTATATCACAGATCCTGGTATCCCTAAAAAAGCTGCACAGGCAGCTAAAAAGCAGAGACAGAGTGACAACGATGATCGCCGTATCGTCCACACCCAGGCGCCAGATGAAATAACAGCCAGCCAGATATATCAGCAGTTTATTGCCCAGATCCTGCATAGTATTCTCCTTCCACAGCATTTTTATGATTTCTTTTTAAGTATACTTCAAAAGTGTAAAAATAACAAATGACAAATGTCACAGGTAAAACATGATATTGTTCACTTCCAAAACAGGAAAGTATCATTTATAATTATGGCAGAATGAAAAAGGAGGAGATTTCATGGCAGCGGTGATCGAAGTAGAAAATCTGGTAAAACGATATAAAGAGCTGGTGGCGCTGGATCATTTTAATCTGACGATCCAGGAGGGGGAGATCTTTGGGCTGCTGGGACCGAATGGTTCCGGAAAGACCACAGCCATCAGTTGTATTCTGTCCCTGCTCCGGTATGACAAAGGCAGGATCCGGGTATTTGGAAAAGAGATGCGTCCGGATTCTTATGACAGCAAGAGGGAGATCGGAGTGGTCCTGCAGAATGTAGCTGTTTTTGATGAACTTACGGTATATGAAAACATTGACTATTTTTGTGGTCTTTACGTCAAGGACAAGAAGACAAGAAAACGGTATGTGGAAGAGGCGATTCAGTTTGTAGAGTTGGATGAGTTCCGCAAATTTTATCCGAAGAAACTCTCCGGCGGACTGCTGAGAAGACTGAATATTGCCTGTGGCATCGCCCATAAGCCCAGGCTGATATTTTTTGATGAGCCCACGGTGGCGGTGGATCCCCAGAGCCGGAATAAGATTCTTGAAGGGATCATGGAACTGAATGAAAATGGGGCGACAATCGTGTATACCTCCCACTATATGGAAGAGGTGGAGCAGATCTGCAGCCGGATTGCCATTATGGACAAGGGGCAGAATGTAGCCATCGGCACCAAAGAGGAATTAAAAAAGATGATCAAAAATACAGAGACCATCACGGTAGAGGTTCCGGAGTTAGAAGAAGAGAAACTGGCCCGTTTCCGCGAGCTGGAACATGCCTACGAGGTAGTGTTGGAAAATGGGAAGCTTCTTATCCGTTTCAGTGGCGGCAGACAGAATCTGATTCATGTGCTTGAGCTGCTCCACGCAGATGAGATTCCATTTGGCAGGGTATTCACAGAACTGCCCACCCTAAACGACGTATTTCTAGAGATCACAGGAAAAGAACTGAGGGATCAGTAGGAAGGAGTGCAGAATGTTTCGACATGTATTAAAATATGGGTTATTGTCTCTTCTGCGTACGAAAGAGATCATATTCTGGACACTGGCGTTTCCTTTTGCCCTCACCACGTTTATGTACTTGGCTTTTGGCAATTTGTTTGAGACGACAGAACAGTTTCATGTCGTCCCGGTGGCGGTAGTGCAGGAAGGTGAAAATGAGATTTTCGCGCAAATGCTCCGTCTGGTTTCGGAAGAGGGGGAGGATCAGCTGCTGGAGATACATGAGACTACCAGGGAAAAAGCAGAGGAAATGCTGCTGGCAGGAGAGGTAAAAGGAATTTTGACAGCAGGGGCAGAACCTGCTCTGCAGGTGGCGGAGTCCGGTATGGACCAGACGCTGCTGCAGATGATTCTGGATCAATTTGTACAATATCAAAAAACGATTTCAGATGTAGTGCAGGTTCATCCGGAAAAGATCATGCAGGCAGTATCCGCACTGACATCCCAGGCAGAATATGTGGAGGAGAAGAGTTCCACAGAGAGTAACCAGGACAATGTCATCAACTATTTTTACGCAGTACTGGCGATGGTATGTCTGTTTGCCAGCTTTGCAGGCTGTGACCGGATCCTGAAAATTCAGGCGAATGTTTCGGCATTGGGACAGCGTAGGAACATGATACCGGTGCACAAATTAAAAAGCATTCTGGCAGATTTTGCAGCCTGTGAGATCGTTCAATACAGCATTGTGATTCTGCTTTTGGTATACATGAAGTTTGTACTGCGTCTGGAACTGGGAAATGATCTGCCCCAGATCCTGGTCCTGCTATTTCTTGGCACCAGTTATGGGATTATGATAGGAATATTTGTGGGATCCCTTCCCCAGCTGGGAGAGGGGGCAAAGATGGGAGTGCTGGTGAGTGTCAGCCTTGCCCTCAGCGCCATGAGTGATCTGATGATATCCGGCATAAAAGACAGCATCGAACACAGTGTGCCGCTTATCAATGATATCAACCCGGCGGCATTGATCACAGATTCTTTTTATGCACTGAACATCTATGAGACGGATGAGCGCTTTTGGGGAAATATGATCTGTCTGGGGGCAGGGGTTGTAGTATTGACGCTGGTAAGCTATTTTATGGTAAGGAGGAGCCAGTATGCAAGTTTATAAGGTTTTCTTTCGTATATTAAGCAGGCAGAAGTTTCAGATCATTATGTATCTCGTGATCTTCTTTAGTATTTCTATTGCTATGTCCTACCAGGGGGAAGACACCCAGAAAGGGATGTTTAAAGCGCATTCCCACAGGCTTGTGATCTTTGACGAAGACGGATCAGAACTGAGCCAGGGCATGGCAGCGTATCTGAGAGAGGGGAATAAAGAGGTAAAGATAGAGGATGACAAAGAGACGATCCAGGATGAACTCTATAACCGCAACATTAATTGTGTGATCCGGATCCCAAAGGGGTATGGGCAGTCGCTGGCAGAGGGTGGAGAGGTAGTGAGGCCACAAGTGCTCAGTATTCCCGGAACCATATATGCGGAGACCTTTAAAAATATGACAGGCAGGTATAGCTCCATCGCGAAGGCCTATCGGGCAGGAGGGATGGATCCGCAGCAGGTTGCAGAAAAGACAGTAGAAGCCTGCCAGGAAAAGGTTCCAGTAACGCTGGTGGAGGGAGGCAGGGAGAGTAGTCATCAGGCACTATATTATTTCTTTGCTTATTTTCCCTATATTTTTATCTCGATTTCTGTTGTGGGCATCGGTCCGATCCTTGTGGTATTTCACAAAAAAGAGGTTAGGGAGCGAAATATATGTTCCTGTTATCCACTGCAGCGGACCAATTTTGAACTTTATGTAGGCATGGTCACTACAGAGATCGGTTTCTGTCTCTGTTATTTTCTGATGGCGTTTGCGGCTATGAAAGAACGGAGTCAGCTGTTTAGTTTCCAGGGGCTGCTGTACTGTCTCAATGTATTCTGCTTTATGGTGGTGACGCTGGGCATCGTATTTCTGGTAGGCGAAGTGGTAAAGAAGAGCTCTGTGCTGAACATGATCTCTAATACGATTGCTCTTGGTATGAGTTTCCTGTGTGGGATCTTTGTGCCACTGGAATTTTTGGGAGATGGCCTCATCAAGGCAGCACATTTTCTCCCGGCGTACTGGTACATCACATCGGCGAACTGGATCGACCGCTATGTGCCAGGACAGGCGATGGGAGAACTCTGGCGGGGCATGGGGATCCAGCTGCTTTTTGGAGCAGCACTGGTCACTGTCGGGCTGGCGTATTCCAAGGCGAAGGTGGCAGCAGGGCAGAGAGAGTAATGAATGCCTGAAGAGGAATATGCGGCATACTCTTTTCATAGATTTATAAAAAGAAGGAAAAAGGGATTCTTTTTATGCTGAACAAACTTTGGGGGATCATGCTGCTGGCGGGAATCGTTGTAGCAGCTTTTACGGGAAAAATCGGCGAGGCGGGAACCGCGGCGATCGACTCGTCCAAGGAAGCAGTGACACTCTGCATCGCTATGCTGGGAGTTATGTCAATGTGGACAGGTATCATGAATGTTGCAAAAAAGGCAGGTCTGATCGACGCCATGACGAGGGCGCTCCGGCCTGCCCTTCGTTTTTTGTTTCCAGGGGTTCCGGAGGGACACCGGGCAAATGAATACATCGCCTCCAACATAATTGCCAATATGCTTGGGCTGGGGTGGGCGGCGACACCCTACGGACTCAAGGCAATGGAAGAGATGAAAGAATTAAACAACGGCAGTCATATCGCCAGCGCGGATATGTGCACGTTTCTTATCATCAATATTTCATCGCTTCAGCTTATTCCGGTCAACATCATTGCTTACCGCAGCGAGTATGGCTCGATCTCGCCTACCTCCATCATCGGGATGGGACTAGTGGCAACACTGGTATCCACAGCAGCAGGAGTACTATTTTCCGTGATGGCAAGAAGGTTCGGCAGGAAGGACGGTGGGGCATGAGATTTTTATATTATCTCTCAGACAGCATGATACCTTTTGTTCTGGTTTTGGTGGCAGGATATGGACTTCTTCAGAAGGTGGATATATTTGATGCATTTATCGAAGGAGCTGTGGATGGTTTTAAGACCGTGTACAAAATACTGCCGACTCTGATCGGTCTTATGATCGCAATTGGAGTACTTAGGCAATCCGGTAGTTTAGATTATCTGGCAGGGGTGCTGGCGCCATTGACCTCCTGCGTTGGGTTCCCTTCCGAGCTGGTGCCTCTGGTCACTGTAAAAATGTTCTCATCTTCCGCGGCCACCAGCCTTTTGCTGGATGTCTACAAGCAGTTCGGACCGGACAGCAGTCTTGGGACACTTGCCTCGGTATTGATGAGCTGTTCAGAGACTATCTTTTATACGATGAGTGTGTACTTCATGACTGCCAAGGTGACCAGAACGAGATACACGTTGGCTGGGGCACTTTTTGCTACCCTGGCAGGAATCGTTGCTTCGGTGCTATTGGTATAATTATTTGAAAATTACGGATACATTATCCATAGATATACGGACAATGTATCCGTTAAATTTATTTCCTTTGGTTGTTATCATAGAATTTAATAATAGTTAACCGACAATTCTATGAAAGAAAGTAAGGGAATGCTTATGGTGAAATCAAATAAAAGGAAAGAGAAAAAACAAAAAAATCCGTGTAATTGCGGCGTGGGAAAAAGGCTTAGGACGATCCGGATCGAAAATGGTCATACAGTACGCTACATCGCAGGAATTTTAAATCTTGAGGAGGACAGTTACCGCCGTATCGAGTATGGTATCAATTCGCTTTCGGCGGATAAGGCAAATATTTTACACAGAAAATAGGTTATGATCTGAACTATATCATTGGTGGGACAAGTATGTCTGTGGAAGAGGAATATGCAGCAGCTAGTGACAGCAGAGTGATCCATATGCTTTCCGAAATTATCCAACAGCTGGATGCCATAGAGAAAAAGGTAGAGGAGACGTGCAGAGAAGATTGCGGGAATAAAAATAATTAGAAAATCTATTTTGGTGATTGACTCTTCCCTTAGGGCTTCCTTTATAATAAAAAAATGAACGTTCAGAATACCATCATTATTTATTAAAAGGAGGTTTGTTATGGACAAAATGACATCAGGCGAAATCGCCAGAAAAGCCGGTATTTCCCAAAAGGCAGTAAGGTATTTGAGAGGGCGGTGGGACACAACCGGCATGTGGAAAAATATCTGACGGAGAAAAAGGATCTGCTTCTGAAACATTTTGATGATATGATCAAAAAAAACGGGCAGGTTGTCGTCCAGTCGGAAGGTGGCTTCTGGCATTGCTATAAAGCTTAACTTTTGATTACGGATATATGATCCTTAAAAAAAGGGATCATATATCCGTAATTTTTTGTTATATCGATAACGTTGTCGTATTTTGTCATAAAAGCGATAATATTGTATTTTCTGGCATTATCTGGTATAATTAAAGAAAAATATTTTTGACATAGGAGGGCGATATGCGGGTAGCAATATGCGATGATGATCAGGGATGCTGTTCGCGGCTTGAGGGGTGGCTTAAGATTTATCGAAGAACACAAAAAGTCAGAATGGATATACATATATTTTATACGGTAGAGCTTCTTTTAAATGAGATAGAAGGGGGTTCCTGTTATGATGTCATTTTTCTGGATATAGAATTTCCCGAGGGTTCCGGCGTGGAGCTGGGACATTTTATCCGGGATAATATGAAAAATGAAGCGGTACAAATTATCTATATATCGGGTAAAACAAAATACTGCAGGCATCTTTTTGCACTGGAACCACTGAATTTTCACCATAAACCTCTGCACCGTGATGCGATCTTTGCCGACCTGGATAAGGTGGTCAGGAGAAGCAGCGAGGGCAAACAGGTGCTAAAGTATAAAGAGGATGGAATTATCAAGTGGATCGCTCTGAGGGATGTCATGTATGTTAAGTCGGTGGATAAAATGCTGGAGGTGATGACCAGGGACAATAAGCGTATCCGGATACGGGAAAACTTGCAGGATCTTGGGAAAAAATATGCTGATTATTCTTTGTGCCAATGCCATCGGTCTCATGTGGTGAACTTAAGTTATGTGGTCCGTTATCTGGATTACTGTTTGTTTATGGAAAATGGTGCAGAGATTCCTGTGGGGAGACGGTATGTAGAAAAGATAAAAAAGGCATGGGTGGATTATGATATGGAGGTGAAGTAAATGTTCACAGTGATCTTCCTGATATCCTCTGCCTTTCAGACATATGAGGTGTATCTGCTCATGCAATGCTTTCTTAAAAAATGCCGGTTTGGAGGGAAAAGGGTACTCTGTGCCTATGCAGGGCTGTATCTCATGCTGACACTTCCCAATCTGCTTTTGGGCATCCCCATGGTAAATCTAGTCTGTTCCTTTGGTGGAGAACTGCTCATCACTATGCTTTACAAGGAGAGTTGGAAAAAGCGGATTTTATCGGGAGTTTTTGCCTTTGTAACTTTTACCCTTGCAGAGTGTGTTGTGGCACTGTTATCCGGTTATATTAATCTGGATATCTTTTCATCCTCTGAGTATTTTTCTGCATTTGGAACGATATGCCTTCCAGTGGTGATGTACTTGATCGTGCTTTTTATCCGAAATCTCAAAAATATCCGGGAGGGGGAGGATGTGCCGGCTGCTTATTGGATCATTTCTGTGGCGCTGCCAATTTCATCGGTCTATCTATTTCTGTTGTTTTGTCAGCAGCCAGGACTAAGGCTTCAATCTGTCGGAGCCTGTGCCATTGTGCTTTTTGCTATAAATATCTTTGTCATTTATCTGTATGACCGGCAGCTTCACAGCTTCCGGCTGCAGGTGGAAAAAGATACGCTGGAACTTCAGAATCTGTATCAGAAAAAGCAGTTGGAGTTAATGAACGAGCTGGTGGAGCAGGTAAGAGAGCAGAGACATGACTTCATAAAACATATTTCCATGATTTCTTATATGAATGAGCATCATGAGACGGAACGTCTTGCAGCGTATCTGGGAGAGATCCAGGAAAATATCCTGCAGAATCAGAAATATGCGGACACAGGAAATTCTGTGCTGGATGGTATATTGAATTATAAACTTCAGGAGGCAGTGGCTGCTGATATATCAGTGGATATGGAGCTCAAGGTCCCGGAGGAGCTGGAACTGTCTGTCTATGATATGAATTTGATTCTGGCGAATCTCATGGACAACAGTATGGAGGCAGTCCGTGATATCAGACAAAAGAAAATTAGACTAGGTGTTCGTTACAGTAGTAAGGGGAAGCGGTTATTTATCTGGATCAGAAATCCATATGAGGGGAAGAGAGAGAAAAGGGAAGGAAACTTTTGTACTACGAAAGAAGACAAAGCCTATCATGGTTACGGATTACGGAAGGTGGGGAAGATCGTAAAAAAGTACGATGGAACATTAGAAATCAATGCAAAAAACGAAATTTTTGAAGTGAAGATCTGCCTTTTTCTGTAGGTCATAGTGTCGTTCGTCGCAAGTTTATGTCGTTCACGCCAAAACGCCCAAAACCGCAAAAAGATGTGATATAATTTATTTATATCACATCTTTTTTTAGGAGGAAAGACTATGAAAAACACAAAGAAAAAGTTGGCAGTAAAGTTGGCAGGACTTTCGATGAAAGTTACTTCAGGTACAGTTAATTCTGCATGCCAGTTATTTATGCATCAGCCGGAGCTGCCGAAAGGGGCAGAGCGGCTCCGCAGGAGATAAGCGGTGCTGGAAAGATTTGCCGGGTGGCTGGTGGGCAGGATGCGTGCCAGCCAGGCATTTCCCGAAGAAGATGCACCGTTGGTGTTATTTGGAATCGTTCAGGGGCTCCGCACTTTGATAGAGATCATCATTTTGTTGTGTACAGGTCTGTCTATGAATCTGTTCTGGCAGGGAGTGGTGATCCTTTTGGCGTTTATGTCTCTACGTATTTATGCAGGTGGTTATCATGCCAGGACACCGATGCAGTGCGCTGTCAAAACCTGGTTCTTATTCCTGGGAATATTAGTATTGTACAAATTGACTCCTGGATTCTTATGGATCCAGATTCTTCTCCTGGTCATCACAGGACTCAGCCTGTGGAAATTTGCTCCGGTGGAGCACGAAAATAAACCTTTGGAGGAGTATGAGGTTATCAAATATAGAAAACTGGCCTTTGGAGTATATGGAACAGAGGCAGCCCTTTTTGTGATTATGCGTCTGCTGGGAGCTGCAGGGGCGGCCAGATGCATCGTGCTGGGAATCGGGATGATGCTGGTGATCATGTGGATCGGAGTGGGGGTGAATTGGAGAGGCAATCACTATGAATAAAGCTACAGTTCAGATTAAAAAAACTTGCTATTTATCGGAAAGCCATAAGGAGGGAAGGTGGTTTATATCAAATGTGGAGGGGGAACATTCTTTTTTGTTTATATAGATGCAAAAAGGTTTGTATGATAAATTTACTTAATTTTTGTTTCATGGAACTAAAAAGTACTGAAAAACGAGGAGAAAATTTGGAAGGAGGATAGTTTGACTGTATTAAGCTAGTTTAGCTGTCTATTTCTTTCTGTAAACTAACTATATAATAAATGGAACTATTTGATGATAAATGCAGATCAAGGAAATGAAGAGTCAAATAGTAAAGAGAAAATAAAAATAGCTGTTCTTGACTCAGGAATTGATCTGGGGAATACAACCCCTAAGGGATACTATAATATCTCAGGTGAGGATACTGCACCATGGTATTTTGAGGATATGACAGGGCATGGAACTAGTGTTTCGGGAATTATTCAAAATATAGTACCAAATGCGGAAATATATTCTGTTAAAGTACTTGATGTTAATGATGCATATAAAGCAGGAATTATAATGGTAGCTTCTGCTGGAAATAAAGGAGAACAAGGAATTGACTATCCAGCAGCCTTTCAAAATGTAATATCTGTAGGTGCTGTAGATTCACAAGGGAAAAAAACAGAAGAGAGTTCAAATGGGAAAGGCCTGGATATTATGGCGCCAGGAAAACAAGTTGTTTCAGAGGGGTTGTATGGAACCAATATTGTGGTTGGGGGGACTAGCATCGCTGCGCCTCATGTTACTGGTGCTGTTGCACTAATTCTGCAAAAAAACCTAAATGTTTCTCCAAATTTTGTGAAAGAATTATTGCTTCAAAGTGCTAAAAAAATAGGAGACAAGAACAGTACTGGAAGTGGATTATTGGATGTAGAGTATGCGCTGGCTAATTATGAAGAATTTGCTGATAGGTATGATGAATCACCTATATATAACACAGAGGGTTTACTAGACAAAAATGAGGCACCTATAGAAACAGCAGAGACAGATTTGATCGAGGGTTCATGGTCAGATCATTGGAGCTTGTTTGATCAAGGAATTGCAGGAAAATATAATGGATCACAACAGGATCTGCAGAAAATAAAACTTGGATCAATTATGCCAGATATAATAGGGGGGTTGACAGATGGCGTATTTCCAACTCTTCACGGAAGAAATAATTATATTGCAAATACTATTGCACTTACGAGATTAGCAGTTAAGGGAAGTAGCTGTTCAGTAAATACAATCAGCTCTAATTCCACTGAAGTATCCAATGCACAAGGAATTATAAATTATTTAAGAAATCTTTCTTCCGCGCAGTGGAAAGAGGGAGGAGCACCAGGGATTCCTAGTGAAGCAGATAAGAAGTTATATTATTATGGGATGGCCATCCATGTAGCAACCGATGCAGTAGCACACCATTCTTTTGGATGGCGAGATAATGCGTGGCGTCATGGTTATCATAAGGGAATATATGGATGGGCAGATAATCCTGGAGAGTTTCCATATCGCTATGAATATTCAAAACACATTGCATATCGCATAGTCAGGGCTTATGTGGCTGGAAATCAGGCAAGTTACAAAACATTTGTACCGGATGATACAGGATTAAGAAATACACTGCTTAATAGTGTAACATTTAAAATGGAGAATATAACCAGAAATGCTAAAAGAGTTAATTTAGGTGTTGCTTTGGACAGTGCTTCTATGGCATTCTTTAATAAATATAATCTTGATTATACGCATAATTATGGATCTTCAAGTAAATAGATCGAATTGTGATATTGT
>CANBKJ010000022.1 GCA_947369165.1 uncultured Lachnoclostridium sp. | reverse complement strand
ACGAACGCATCTTATGCGGGTAAGCACGAACGCATCTTATGCGGGTAAGCACGAAGCTGCTTATGCGGGAAGCACGGAAGTGCTTATGCGAGAAGCACGAACGCATCTTATGCGGGAAGCACGGAAGTGCTTATGCGGGAAGCACGGAAGTGCTTATGCGGGAAGCACGGAAGTGCTGACATGTAGATGAAGATAGTAAAATAAATTTGGAGGAAAGTTCATGGGAATCAGTGTGGTTCTGCTGGCATACAAAGAAGAGGAGAATCTTAAGGTCCTTTTGCCGCAGATAATCGATAATGTAAAAAAGACAGGAGAAGAATTTGAAATTCTTGTGATAGATACGGCGGAGCCGCTGGATAATACCAAAGGTGTCTGCGAGGAATTTGGAGCCAGATATATCAATCAGGAGGAGCCCGCTTTTGCAGGTGCCTTTAAAACGGGGATCAAATATGCGGAAATGGATAAATTTCTTATACTGGACAGTGACGGATCCCACAATCCTAAATACATCCCAGGAATATATGAGAAATTTACAAAGGAAAACTGCGATGTGGTTATCGGTTCCCGCTATGTAAAAGGCGGAAAGACCAACGATGCCAAGAGTTCCATTATCATGTCTCATATATTGAACGGTATGTTCCGGTTCTTTCTTGGAATTAAAGCAAAGGATATTTCCACGGATTACCGGATGTATCACACCAATGAGCTCAAAAAGGTGTCGCTGTCCTGCCATAATTATGATGTACTTCAGGAAGTGTTGCTGCGCCTTCGTCTGAATAAAAAAGATAAAAAACTGAAAATCGGCGAGGTACCGATCGAATTTGACAAGCGGATTTATGGGGAATCGAAGAGACGCCTGATTCCGTTTATTATGAGCTATATCAAGACATTATGCCGGCTTACGGTGACGCGTATCGTTGGTAAATGATTAGGAAGGTTTATTTATGTATCCGATGAAATTATCTCCTGTGTATAAGGAATATCTCTGGGGCGGCAGAGAGCTGGAACGGCTGTACGGCAAGTCTGGAGAAGGTCTCTGCACTGCGGAGAGCTGGGAACTATGCTGCCATCCGGATGGACAGAACAAGATTGTCAACGGCAGATTTAAGAGGCAGTTTCTGAGTGATATTGTAAAGGAGTTTCCGGAATACGTATCTCCGGATTTTAAGCCAGAAGATAAATTTCCGATTTTGATTAAATTTATAGATGCCAAGAAGAATTTGTCCATTCAGGTTCATCCTTCGGACGAAACCGCCCTGCGGGAGCGGGGAGAAGAGGGAAAGGCGGAGATGTGGTATGTGGTTTCGGCAAAACCACGCGCTTTCCTTTATTATGGGCTGAACCGAATGATCAGCAGGGAAGAGCTGGAAAAGAAGATTCAGGACGGTACCGTCTGTGAGGTGCTGAATAAAGTTGAAGTGCATGCGGGAGATGTGTTCTTCATTCATCCTGGAACGATACATGCCATCGGAGCAGGGGCTGTGATCGCCGAGATCCAGCAAAACTCCAACACGACCTTCCGGGTATATGATTATCTGCGGAAGGATAAGGATGGAAATTACCGGGAGCTTCAAGTCGAGCGGGCCATCGATGTCATCGACCGGACACCGGTGATCCCTTCCCAGGTGTTTGACAACAATGAAGTACGTCTCAAATCAGGAAGTCTCCGGAGACTGTTTGAGTGTGATTATTTTAGTGTGCTGCGCATCCAGGTAGACAATGGAAAGATTAAATTCTGGTGTGACAGGAGCAGTTTTCATTCTCTTCTTGTCGTTTCGGGAAATGGGTTTCTGGAGCATGCAGGAAAGCGATATGATTTCCAGGCGGGAGACAGTATGTTTATTCCGGCGGGATTTGGAGAGTACTATATACATGGAACGAATGAGATACTAATGTCTAAATTATAAGATAAAGTTTGGTCGATGATATCATCGGCTGGATATAAAGTATTCAGAAAGGAAAAAGAGTATGAAGATAACAGCGATGATCATGGCAGGCGGCAGGGGTGAGAGATTCTGGCCCAAAAGCCGGAAAAATCTGCCTAAACAGTTTTTGAGCCTGACTGACGACGGCGTGACGATGATCCAGCATACGGTGAAGAGGATTCAGCCACTGGTGAAAATGGAAGATATTTATATCGTTACGAACCGGGACTATAAGGAACTTGCCATGGAGCAGCTTCCGGAGCTTCCTGAGGAGAATATCCTGTGTGAACCCATCGGCAGGAATACGGCTCCCTGTGTGGGACTGGCGGCGATGCATATCAGCAAAAAGTATGAGGATGCGCTGATGATCGTACTTCCTTCAGATCACCTGATTAAGTATAATTCTATGTTTGTGGATGTATTAAAGGATGCCTGTGCAGTGGCGGAAAAAGGAGACAATCTTACTACCATCGGTATCACTCCCAATTATCCGGAGACCGGATACGGGTATATCAAGTTTGACCCGGATCAGAGTGAAGGACGCGCCTATGGTGTGGAATGCTTCGTAGAGAAACCGGATCTTAAGACGGCAAAGGAGTATCTGGCAGATGAATCCTATCTGTGGAACAGTGGTATGTTTGTATGGAAGATTTCTACCATCATTAAAAATATTCAGACCTTTCTTCCAAAGACCTATGAGGGGCTTTTGAAGATCAAGGATGCCATCGGAACCGAGGATCAGGAGACGGTATTGGAAGCAGAGTTTGAGCAGTTTGAGTCTGAGTCCATCGACTATGGTATTATGGAAAAGGCAGATAATATCTATGTCCTTCCAGGCACTTTTGGCTGGGATGATGTGGGTTCCTGGCTGGCGGTGGGACGAATCCGCTCTACTAACGAATTTGGGAATACGGTCCAGGGAAATGTGATTACGGTGGAGACCAAGAATTCGATTATCGAGGGGTCGGACAAGCTCATCGCAGCGGTGGGACTGGAGGGCATGATCGTTGTGGACACAGAGGATGCTCTTCTGATCTGCGACAAGAACCATGCCGGTGACATTAAAAAAGTTCTTGAAAATCTTAGAATCTGTAACCGAAATGAATACATCTAAGATTTTTTACAGAAATATGCAATTTGAAAGGAGATATCATGAAGAAAGCATTAATTACAGGTATAACAGGACAGGATGGTTCCTATCTGGCAGAGCTTCTGCTGGAGAAGGGATATGAAGTATATGGCATTATGCGCCGTAAGAGCGTAGTTGACTATGGAAATGTAGAGCACATAAAGGACAAGCTGAATTTTATCTATGCCGACATGACGGATGTGGTTTCCCTGATCCGCGCCATGCGCATCAGCCAGGCGGATGAGATCTATAATCTGGCAGCACAGTCTTTTGTAGCTACCAGCTGGGAGCAGCCTCTTGCTACAGCAGACATCGATGCCCTCGGTGTGACCAATATGCTGGAGGCGATACGCACCGTAAAACCAGAGGCTAGATTTTATCAGGCTTCTACCAGTGAGATGTTTGGACTGGTTCAGGAGATGCCACAGAAGGAGACTACGCCGTTTTACCCGCGTTCTCCTTATGGTGTAGCGAAGGTGTATGGACACTGGATCACCAAGAACTATCGTGAGAGCTATGATATGTATGCCTGCTCTGGTATTCTTTTCAACCATGAATCCGAGAGACGTGGCCTGGAGTTTGTGACCCGTAAGATCACGGACGCAGTAGCAAGGATCAAACTGGGTGTTCAGGATCATGTGGAGCTGGGAAATATGGATTCTAAGAGAGACTGGGGGCACTCCAAGGATTATGTTCATGCGATGTGGCTCATGCTGCAGCAGGACAAAGCAGACGACTATGTAGTGGCTACCGGGGAGACCCGTACGGTTCGTGAGTTTGTTGAGCTGGCTTTTGGTCATGTTGGTATCGACGTTGAGTGGAAGGGCCAGGATGTGGACGAGATCGGAGTGGATAAAGCTACAGGTAAGACTATCGTTACGATCAATCCAAAGTTCTTCCGTCCGGCAGAGGTAGAAGTACTTCTGGGAGATCCTGCGAAAGCAGAGAAGGTTCTGGGATGGAAACGAAACATTTCGTTCAGCCAGCTGGTGGAGGGAATGGTAAAGAATGATCTGGCACTGGTAGAGAAGGAAATCAAAGTACAGTCTATATAAATTGATTTGGCGTCAAACATGGGTGTCATGAGGCGCTGTTAAATTGGCTTAGCGGCGCGAATTGGAACCCGCCTGAAAACGGAGAATTCGCGCCGCTGCCTTATATATTCCTCTATAGAACGAGGGAATTGCATGAATGCGCATAGTCTCAGCAAAGCTGAGCCATTAGGACAGCACAGAAATGAGGGAAACAATGAAAAAAGTATTGATTATCGGCGGTGCCGGTTTTGTGGGGAGGTATCTGGCAGAATATCTGAGCGGGGAATGTGGATACGAGGTCAGTATAACGAAAATGGAACAGGAAGTGCTGGAGGATGCGAACGGTAACATATTGGATATGGATCTTCTGGTGAAAGAAGAGGTGGAGCAGGTGCTGGCAAAGTGTGCCCCGGACTATATTTTCCACCTTGCGGCACAGAGTTCCGTGGCCCTATCCTGGTCCAATCCACAGCTTACGGTAGATGTAAACATTAAAGGTACTTTGAATCTGCTGGATGTGTTAAAAGAAATAAAGTATCCAGGGAGAGTGCTTTTGATCGGTTCTGGAGAAGAATATGGATATGTCAATCCGGAAGAGGTCCCGATCTCTGAGGATACGGTTCTGCGTCCCGGAAATATTTATGCCGCCACAAAGGGCTGTCAGAATATGCTGGCGGCGATCTATGCCAGGGCATACCAGCTCAATCTTGTAATGGTCCGCGCTTTTAACCATGTGGGGCCGAGGCAGTCCCCCCAGTTTGTAGTATCGGATTTTTGTAAACAGGTAGTGGAAGTGGAAAAGGGACTTCGGGAACCGGTGATCCATGTGGGCAATCTGAAGGCAAAAAGGGATTTTACAGATGTGAGGGATGTGATTGCTGCCTATGAGTGCCTGGTACGTCAGGGACACGCCGGGGAGACCTACAATGTAGGAGCGGGAAATGCTTATTCGATTCAGGATATTCTGGATCAGATCATCGCCCTCTCTGGACAGGAGATCCGGGTGGAGGTAGAGGCAGAACGGTTGCGGCCCATCGATGTGCCGATTATCTCGGCAGATATAACAAAGATTACAGAACACACGGACTGGACAAGAAAGATCAGTCTGGAGATGACATTGGAAGATACGCTGAATTATTGGAGAGAGCAGATTTTATAGCGGAGGATATATAAGGAGGATTGACGGATGATGGATATTATTTCAAATTATAAAAGATGGATGGAGCAGGTAAAGGAAGAAGATCTTCTAGAGGAATTAAAGAGTGTGGAGGGGAAGGAAGAAGAGATCAATGACCGCTTTTACCGGGAGCTGGAATTTGGCACCGGCGGACTCCGCGGCGTGATCGGCGCCGGAACCTATCGTATGAATGTGCATACTGTGGCAAAAGCGACCCAGGGCTATAGTAATTATCTGAAAAAGGTATCGGCAGAACCTTCGGTGGCTATCGCCTATGACAGCCGGATCAAATCCGATCTATTTGCCAGAACAGCTGCCGGGGTTTTTGCGGCAAATGGGATCCAGGTTCACATCTATAATGAACTGATGCCGACGCCGGCGCTGTCCTATGCAGTGCGCGCCCTTCACTGTGACGGCGGTATCGTGGTGACGGCAAGCCACAATCCGGCGAAATATAACGGTTATAAGGTATATGGAGCAGATGGCTGTCAGATCACGCTGGAGGTGGCAGAGGCGATCCTGCATGAGATCGACAGCGTGGATGTGTTTGATGATGTGGTGCAGATGGATTTTGAAGAGGGATGCGGCCAGGGAAAGATCCAATTTATCGGGGAAGATGTCATCACAGGTTTTATCAATGCGGTTTCTGAGAGGGCGCTGAACCCGAAAGAAATTGACAAGGACGTATCCATCGTATATACGCCTCTGAACGGTACCGGACGTATGCCGGTGACAAGATGTCTGAGGGAAAACGGGTATACCAGGATCACGATTCCGGAAGAACAGGAGATGCCGGATGGGAATTTTACCACCTGTCCCTATCCGAATCCAGAGATCAGAGAGGCTCTCGAGGTTGGTTTGAAAAAAGCAAAAGAGATAGGAAGCGATCTGCTGCTGGCGACGGATCCGGATTGTGACCGCGTGGGCATCGCCGTGAAAGATGGAGAAGATTATAAGCTCATATCCGGCAACCAGATGGGGATCCTGCTCTTTGACTATATCTGCAAAACCTATACTGCTAATGGAACGATGCCAAAAGATCCGGTAGCAGTGACTACCATTGTATCCACTAAGATGATCGATAAGATTGCCGCCGACTATGGCGTAGAGGTAAGGCGGGTGCTTACGGGATTTAAGTTTATCGGTGAGCAGATCGGCTTTCTGGAGGCGGCGGGAGAAGCGGACCGCTATGTCTTTGGGTTTGAAGAGAGCTATGGCTATCTCAGTGGCAGCCATGTGAGAGACAAAGACGGTGTCAACGGATCTCTGCTGATCTGCGAGATGTTCGCCCACTATAAAGCAAAAGGACTTTCATTAGTGGATGTACTGAACGCTCTTTATGAGAAGTATGGGTACTTTAAGGAGGCACTGCAGTCCATCACTTTTGAGGGCGCCAGCGGAGCGAAGAAAATGACAGAGCTGATGGATTCCCTCAGAAAGAATCCGCCCTCAGAGATCGCCGGATTTAAGGTTGAGGGTGTGAAAGACTATGGAGCAGGAGTGGGAGATCTTCCAAGATCCAACGTGCTGGAATTTAATATGGAAAATGACGTAAATGTGCTGGTAAGACCGTCGGGAACGGAGCCAAAGATCAAGATGTACTATCTGGTGAAGGGAGAAAGCGAAGAGGCAGGAGATCGGATCACAGCCTCTCTGGAAGCATATTTTACGGAGGTATGTAAGGGATGAAAAGAAATAAAAAGCAAAAGGCACTCTGCTTTTTGCTTTTATTTTCCGTTGCTTTTGTGGTAATTTTCGGCTGTACTTATTTTGTATTCTGGAAGAATGGAAAATCCTTTATCTGGGATTACGATGGAATCAAACAGCATTACGCGGCGCTCTGCTATCTGGGTAGATATTACCGGGAAATTTTTTCTGGTATACTGCGGGGGGATTTTGTACCGCCCATGTTTGACCTCTCCCTGGGAATGGGGGAAGATATTATGACCACCCTGAATTTTTATGGGCTGGGAGATCCATTGACCCTACTGGCAGCGCTGGTGCCGGAAGAGAAGACGGAATATCTGTATGATGTTCTGGTGGTTCTGCGGATCTATCTGGCGGGACTTTCCTTTTCCTGGTGTTGCCGGAAGAAGGGAAGAAGCTGGAGCGCTGCCATGATCGGGGCGCTGGTGTATGCTTTTTCCGGCTATATCCTGCATGTGGCGGTAAAACACCCCTTCTTTGTCATTCCCATGATCTTTCTGCCGCTGGCGGTGGTAGGATTGGACCAGGCGCTGGAGAATAAAAAACTGACACTGTTGATCCTTGTTACGTTTTTTACCGCGCTGAACGGATTTTATTTTTTCTACATGAACACGGTTTTTTTGGGGATTTATGCACTGATCCGGATGATATGCCAGAGAAAAATGTTTGTCCGGTGCTGGCGGTGCATAGCGGCTTATGTCATGGGAACAGCGATGGCAGGGGTGCTCTTTGTTCCATCCATCGCAGCGTACCTGTCCAGTACCCGGAGCGAGAGCGCTTTTGATCCAGGGAATCTGCTGCTTTTTGACGCCAGCCGTTATAATGCTATTTTGACGCGGATCATCGGGCCCCCCAGGATCACCTGGGACTATCTGGGGATGGCTTCTCTTGTACTACCGGCAGTTCTTGTTCTCTTTGCCGGCGAGCGAAGGAAGAATCTGGAGCTAAAGGCGAATATTCTGTGTTGGACGATACTGATGCTGGTTCCCTTTGGCGGTTATATGCTGAATGGTTTTTCTTATGTTTCCGGGCGTTTTATGTACCTTACCACCTTTGTATTTGCTCTGGGTATGGTATATGGGCTGCCGGAGCTGTTAAAACTGACAAGGAAGAAACTCCTGGTCTGTCTCGGCGGGGCAGGGATCTATCTGGTGCTGGTACTCTTTTCAGCGGAGGTGGATCAGCTCACCGGATGGTTTGGCTTTGCCATGCTGGCAGTGACACTGCTGGTGCTGCTGGGGTTAAAGAAGAATATTTATGTGCTGCTAACCCTGACCGTTGCCTTGAATATCATAGGCAGCGGGTGGCTCCTGTTCAGTAATAAGGGACAGGGGTATGCGGAGAGTTTTATCGACCGGGGAAGGGCATACCAGTACGTTGCAGCCTCCCCGGAGGCAGAGGTGGAGAAAGCAGCGGCGAAAGAAGCCTCTCAGACCGGTACGGTCAAGGGAATCTACCGGACGGATTCTCCGGCGAAGCGGACGGAAAACACCGGGATGATCACCGGGAAGTACGGGGTATCCAGTTATTTCAGTATGTCCAATCCGAACCGGATCGAATATCTTCTCCAGATGCAGGATGGCGGGGTGTTAGACAGTATGTTTAAGATCCAGGGTCTGGATGACCGCACCTGGCTGGCAGCTCTGGCTTCTGTGGGATACTATGCGGTGGAACAGGGGAAGGAGTTCCAGCTTCCCTATGGATATAAGCTGGTGAAGGAGTTTAAGAGAGGAAAGAAAACCTATGGACTATATGAAAATCAGTATTTTCTTCCCCTTGGCATTACCTATGACAGTTATATGACGGAAGAGCAGCTGGGGAAGGAGACCCAGGAAGACGGCGTGAAGATGCAGGAACTCATGCTTAAGACGGCGATACTGAAGGAGGCGGATCTGGCAGATGAGGCTTCTGGTTTTCAAGGGCGGATCGAAAAGGTGAACAAAAGGAGCAGTGTTCCAGAGTTAAACAGCAGGGAGATCCCCTATGAGATCCAATCCACGAAACAGGTTGAGATCCGGGGAGGAAAGGCTGTGGTGAAGAAAAATGGGGGGAGCCTTACCCTTCGTCTGAAGGAGTCCCTGCCGGAAGCAGAATTGTACCTGCGCCTTCCGGGGTATCAGATGGCTCAGAAAAACCGGACCTATTGTGATATAACAGCGGTCATGGGAAAGCAGAAGAAGACCATCCGGGCGCTGACAAATCAGTGGAACTGGTACTTTGGCAGGGAGGAATATTTGTTTCATCTCGGTATAGCAGAGGGAGGAGAAACCATCTGTAAGATCCGTTTCCAGTTCAAGGGAAGCTTTGAACTGGGGAAGTTAAAGGTTATCGCCCAGGGGATGGAGGATTATGGAGAAACGATCCAGGCGAGGAGAGAACACTCTCTGGAACACGTGGTGACCGGTAAAAATAGTATACGCGGTGAAGTGACAGTGCCAGCGGACCAGCTGTTGTTATTATCCATTCCCTACAGCGAGGGGTGGAAAGCAGTGGTCAATGGAAAGGAGACTCCTCTCTGCCGGGCCAATACGGCGTATATGGCGCTGCCATTGAAAGCGGGGGAGAATGCTGTAAAGCTGTATTATGAGACGCCTTATCTCAGGCTGGGACTTGGTATCAGCCTGGCAGGACTTCTGGCATGTGCCGGTTATTGGATTACCTGCAGCGTTTTGGCGAAGAGGGCAGCAGGAAAGAAGGAGAAAAGCGGTGGAATATCAATATAAGTTCTCGGTGGTGATACCGGTTTATAACGTGTACGGATATCTTCGTGAGACACTGGATTCCGTCATACAGCAGGATATTGGATTTGAGGAAAACATTCAGGTCATTCTGGTGAATGACGGAAGCCCGGACCGGAGTGAAGAGATCTGTCTGGAGTATCAGAAACGGTATCCGGATAATATTGTCTATCTAAAGCAGGAAAACCAGGGAGTGAGCGCGGCCAGAAACCATGCCATTCCCTACGTTCAGGGAAAGTATGTAAATTTTCTGGATTCCGATGACAAGTGGACGAAAAACAGTTTCCAGGCAGTGTATGAATTTTTTGAAAAGCGCCAGGATAAAATAGATCTGGTCTCCTGTCCCCAGAAATTTTTTGAGGCAAGGGATGAATATCACTGGCTGCGGTTTAAATATGAAAATGGGAGCCGGATCATTGACGTGCTGGATAAGTACAATTTTATCCAGATGCATGTTACTGCCTCGTTTGTAAAGGCAGAGGTGCTGGAACACCATCGTTTTGATGAAGACCTGAAATTTGCAGAGGATTCCAAGTTTGTGACCTCGGTCATCCTGGAGAAGCTCAAGTACGGGGTGGTGGCAGAGGCACTTCACCTGTACCGCAAGCGGGTGAATGCCTCTTCAGCGATCCAGAATAAGGGGACCTCCAAGGAGTGGTATCTGGATACTCCCAGGCTTTATTATCTGGAGATCATTCGGGAATCCATCGAAAAATATGGAAGTGTGCTGCTCTACATCCAGTACCTGATCCTCTATGATTTCCAGTGGAGACTGCGGGACGATCTGACGAGGATCCTGACAGAAGAGGAACAGGGCTGGTATAAGGACTGCCTGAAAGAAATGCTGTCCTATATGGACGATGATCTGATCTGCCATCTGGATAAGATGTATGCCGAATACAAGATCTATGCCCTTTCCCTGAAATACGGATACGATATCCGAAAGGAATTGAAGTACCGTAAGGGGAGCCTGTATTTTAATAATATTAAGATCTACAGCCTGCAGGCGAAATCTCTCTTTACGGCGGATGTTCTGCAGATCCGGGATGGCGTGCTGTATCTCTCAGGACGGATCTGGTGTCCCTTTGCGGAGGATATTACCATCACCATAGAGAATGACCGGGGAGACTGCTATGAGGTACAGTCTAAGCCCGCCGGTTTCCGAAAAGCGGTGGTCTTTGGGGAAGAGCTGGTCCGGGTGCGGGGGTATGAGGTCCGGCTTCCTTTAAAAGGGGTGAAGCAGTTTAGTGTATATGGTCAGTATAAGGATAAATACCCACAGAAGCTGTATATCCGGGTGGGGAAGTTTTCTCATCTGAGCCAGGAGGTACCGGAGCTCTACTATCACGAGGACGGATATATGGTCAGCTATGACGAGGAGGGGGCAGGACTCTGTGTCCAGAAAAAACATGCGTTGCCCCATCTGGGAAAAGAACTGAGGCTGCTTTTGCGCTGTGTGCGGAACAAAAGATATGAGATCGCCGGCTATCGGTGTCTGTATCATCTGGTAAAGCCTTTTCTTCGGAAAGAGCGCTGGATCGTTATGGAGAGGATCAATGTGGCGGGGGACAATGCAGAACACTTTTTTAAGTTTCTGCAGGAACGCGGCGAAAGGGACATAAAATCCTATTTTACCATATCTGAGGACAGTGATGATTTTGAGAAAATGTGCCGCATCGGCAGGGTGCTTCCCTTCAGAAAGTTTCGATATAAGTTAAATGTACTTTTAGCAAAAAATATTATTTCTTCCCAGGGAGAGGATAATATTTTTAATCCCTGGGACAAGGACAGCGTCTATATCCGGGATCTTTACAAGTATCATTTTATATTTCTCCAGCATGGTATCATAAAGGATGATCTCTCGGAATGGCTGAACAAGTACAATAAAAACCTGCAGATGTTTGTGACCTCGGCGAAACCGGAATATGAGTCCATTTTAAAAGGAGACTATTTTTATGATGAAAGGGTGGTGCGGCTGACCGGCCTGCCCAGATACGATAATTTAAAACAGGATATAGTACCGGAGAAGTCCATTATCTTTATGCCCACCTGGCGGTTTTCCCTGGCCTGCCGGCTGAACAACGATACCGGAGAGAGGATCTATAATCCCCTCTTTAAACAGTCGGAGTTTTTTCGCTTTTATGATCGGCTGATCCACGATGAGCGGCTGAACCGGGTACTGAAAGATAAGGGTTATACTGGGAAGTTTTTCCTACACACCCACCACAAGGTTCAGATCGGGGATTTCACCGACGGCGAGGCGGTGAAGGTGCTCCGGGAGGGAATTGATTATCAGAAAGAATTCCAGAACAACGCCCTGCTGATCACGGATTTTTCCAGCGTGGCATTTGATTTTGCCTATCTGAAAAAGCCGGTGATCTACACTCAGTTTGATATCGATACCTTTTTTCAGGGGCAGGTTTATTCAAAAGGCTATTTTGAGTACGAGAGGGATGGGCTGGGGCCGGTGTGCTATGATTATGAGACTACCCTGCAGACCATCATTGATTATGTGGAGAACGACTGCCGGCTGGACCCGGTTTATGATGAGAGAGGGAATCGTTTTTACCGCTGGTTTGATGCGGAGAACTGCCAGCGGGTTTATGATGATATTAGAGGACTGGACAACCAGTTATAAGGAGGGAAAAGGATGGAAGAGTTTGTCTGCCTGGCGCACTATACTAAGGCATACCGTGGACCGGAAGGAGGCGGGACAGTGGATGAGCAGTGTGAACGGAGGCTGTCCAGGGTGAAGAAGAGGATGGATCCGGCGGTCAATCTCCTTGTTTTTACCGAAAAGTCCTGTGAATGCCGGAACCACACCGCAGATGTAAGGGAACACTATGAATTCGCCACGGTAGATCCGGCGAGGATTTATCTGCGTAAAAACCTGGCAGAGAAACTATTCTCCCTGGATTTTCCCGGACTCTGCCGGCTGTTTGCGAAAGAGGGGCGTTTTGCTGTGTGGGAGCTGGATCCAGGGCAGACGGAGAAAAAGGGCTATCCCTATGAGAAGAGGGATGAGGGAAGTTTTGGAACTGCGCCGGAAAAATATATGGAGTTATGCGGTGAACTGAGGGAAAGATACGGGGAGCTTCTTCCCTTCTTTCAGAATATGATCATCAAGGATATGCTCCCTCTGTTTTTTGGGGAGGATGGCAGCCAGAAACCTCTTCTGAGACAGATTCTTGCCAGTATCGATGACGATATCTTATGCGGCACTGGCTGTATTTACGAGGATGTGCTGCTTAAGATCCTTTCTCTCAAGTATGGGGAGGATGTGGAAAAAGGGCTGGTTTACCGGAGCGGAAAAATGAAATATCAGAATCTCTCTTTGTTTCCTCTGAAAGAAATCCCCTTTGTAGTAACGGAAATCAAATTGGTTAAAGACAGATTTAATATATGTGGCCATGTCCTTCTGCCCCTGGAATACAGTGAGATCGAGTACTATTGTATGGACAACCGGAACCGCCGCTATGAGCTGTCCCTGGAACAGGACGGGGAAATATGTTTTCTCGGCGAGCTACTTCACAGGAGGAAACGGTTTCTGGTGGAATTTCCTGCTGGGAAGAAACCGCAGGGGATAAGGTTTATGTACTGTTACCGGGGAATGTATCAGGCGAGGGTGCGGATGGAGTTTGCAGAGCAGCTTGGCATGGTGCCGGATACCAGGTATAATTTCAGGCTGCAGGACGGGTATCTGTGGAAGGCGGAGAAGAGGATCCTGTTTGCAGCGCCTCTGCAGAAGAGAACGCGGATAAAGCTTTTCTTTACATTTCTGTGGAAAAGCTTTAAAATATAGTTTGAAATAATTTGAACCAATTGGAGGAAGTGTGAATAGAACTACTAAGCTTTCACAAAATGAAAGCTAAGGAGTTCTACGGCGTAAGAGCCGCCTATTCACACCAGGAGAATCCGCTGATTCATGGATTGTTTGTGTCTGCGCGCTGTTTGCCACAAACATCGCATATTCGCATAAACAGCGCAGAAACGAGGAAACTATGATATATGGAGTAGTACTTGCCGGCGGAGTGGGAAGCCGTATGGGAAATGTGGGAAAACCCAAACAGTATCTTTTGATCGGGGACAAGCCGATCCTCATTCACACCCTGGAAAAATTTTATATGCAGAGTGAGTTTGAAAAGGTTCTTGTGCTCTGTCCGGTGGAATGGCTCAGCCATACAAAGAATCTGATCCGCAGATATATTCCCGACAAGGACCGGATCGTGGTGTTAGAAGGCGGAGATACCCGCAACGAGACGATCATGAATGCCATTGATTATATCGAACAGGAGGGGAATCTGGACCAGGAGACGATCATCGTCACCCATGATTCGGTGCGTCCTTTTGTCACCCAGAGGATTCTGGAGGAAAATATCCGCTATGCCAGGGAATACGGGGCGTGTGATACCGCGGTGGCGGCGACAGATACCATCGTGTGCAGTGAGGACAATGTGGTGATCAGTGATATTCCGGAACGGCGGAAGATGTACCAGGGACAGACGCCCCAGACTTTCCAGGCCATGAAGCTCAAAGAGCTGTACCAGGCACTGACGCCGGCGGAGAAAGAGCTTCTCACCGATGCGGCAAAGATCTTTGTCATGAAGGGGGAGAAGGTACACATCGTGGAGGGAGAGGTATTCAATATAAAGATTACCTATCCTTATGATCTGCGGGTGGCAGAAGCATTGTTAAAGGGGAACGAAGAAATATGTTAAATGCAGTGTACCGCCTTGTGGCGCCGAGACGATTCGAGGTGGAATTTACAGATATAGACCTGTGCAGCGGGGCTGTGATCGTGCGCCCTACCCATCTGTCGATCTGCAATGCAGACCAGAGGTATTATCAGGGGAAGCGGGCCAACGATATTCTGCGACAGAAGCTGCCTATGGCGCTGATCCATGAGGGTATTGGTGAAGTGGTGTATGATCCGGAAGGCGAATTTGTGGCGGGGGAGCGGGTGGTCATGATCCCCAATACCCCAAAGCAGACTGCAGAGGACGTGGCTGACGGGGATGTGGTGGCAGAAAATTACCGACTGGATTCCCGGTTCCGCGCCAGCGGTTTTGATGGTTTTATGCAGGATGCGGTGGATATCCGACGGGACCGGCTGATCCGGCTTCCGAAGGGCATCGATCCCTGTGTGGCGGCCTTTACTGAGATTGTGACGGTGAGTGTCCATGCCCTGAGCCGTTTTGATGAGATCGCCCATAAGAAGCGGGATGCAGTAGGGATCTGGGGGGATGGAAACCTTGGTTATATCACTTCGCTGCTTTTTAAGGCGATGTTTCCGGAGACAAAATTATATGTCTTCGGGCTGAACCGGGACAAGCTGTCGGATTTTACCTTTGCCGACGATACCTTTCTCGTGACACACATTCCGGCGGGACTGGAATTTGACCATGCCTTTGAGTGCGTGGGAGGAGAGGGCTCTCCGAAAGCCATCAATCAGATCATCGACAATATTCTGCCAGAGGGGACGATCTCGATCCTTGGAGTTTCCGAGAATGAGGCGGCGATCAATACGCGGATGATGCTGGAAAAAGGGCTTCGGATGTTTGGCAGCAGCCGCAGTGGAAGGGCGGATTTTATCAGAACCATTGAACTTTATCAGTCCAATCCGGAGATTCCTGCCTATCTGCAGAATCTGATCGGAGTCCGGATGAGAGTGCGGACCATCGAGGATATGAAGAAGGCATTTGAAGCTGACATTTATAAAGAATTTGGAAAAACGATTATGATCTGGGAGGCTTAGTGATGAGTGGTTTTCTATCTAATAAGACAAAACGGTTTTTAAAAAAAAGGCTGAAATTCTGGTTTTACTGTCTGACACATCCGATCCTGAATGAACATCTCATCGTGTTTGAGGCATTCAGCGGTAAGCGGTGTGGCGGCAATCTCCGGGCGATCTATGAAGAACTGATGGAGGATGAGCGTTACCGTGATTTCCGCTTTGTTTGGATTGTAAATGACGTGGAAGCTCATACTGATCTAAAAGTGAGACGGCATACACGGGTTGTACTGAAGGACTCCCGTTCTGCTTTTATTTTATATGCCAAGGCAAAGTACTGGTTCAACAATGTGGCTCTTCCCAACTACCTCATTCCGAGACCTCATCAGGTATATGTGGAGACCTGGCACGGAACTCCTCTGAAAAAGCTGGGAAATGATATCCGGTATGAGGTGGATCCGAGACAGTCTCTGGCAGAGATGCACAAAAAATATTACATCAAGGGAAGAAAGATGGATTATTTGATCTCTCCCTCCCGATTTTATACCGAGAAAATGATCTCATCCTTCCGGTTGGACAAGTCACATAAAGAAAATATTATTTTAGAGACCGGTTATCCGAGAAATGATGCTCTGTTTAAATTTACCGAAGAGGATGTGGCACGCATCAAAGAGGAGATCGGAGTGCCAGAGGGAAGAAAAGTGGTGTTGTATACACCGACCTGGCGGGACAACCAGTTTAAAAAGGGAGAGGGGTTCCAGTACAATACAGAGCTGGATTTTCAGACTCTTATGGAGGAACTGGGGGAGGAATATGTCCTTTTATTCCGGGCCCATCATCAGATCGGTTTTAAGAATGTGGCTTCAGATGTACCGGGCGTGATTGATGTGACGGAGGTGGATGATGTCAATGATTTGTATATCATCAGTGACCTGATGATCACGGATTATTCTTCTACCATGTTTGATTACGGCGATCTCAGGCGCCCGATGGTATTTTATATGTATGATCTGGATGAGTATCAGGGGGAAATCCGGGATTTTTATTTTGATATCAATGAGCTTCCGGGTCCCATCGTCAAGACCCAGTCCGAACTGGTGAAGGCAGTCAAAGATCAGTTTGAGAACTTCGTTTATGATGAAAAATACCGCGCTTTTACGGAAAAATTCAATTATCTCGACGATGCCCACGGTGCCAAAAGGGTCATCGAAGCGACGATCAAAACCAAAATGGGCCCTGCCTTTCGGTTTTATAAATGGGTGATCCATACGAAAAATGTTATCCGCAAGGCCTTTCGTGACGGATACATCGCCTTTACCGGTATGCTTCGCTGTATGGGCCTCTGCCGCACGGACAACAGCAAGCTCCTGTATTCTTATAAAAATAAACATAAGGGACAGAGGTGTTTCCTCGTGGGAAATGGTCCCAGCCTGCAGCTCTCCGACCTGGAGGGACTGAACAAGAAAGGAGAGATCACCTTTGGCTGCAATCTGGTGACCAAGGTATTTGGCGAGACCAGCTGGCGTCCGGATTATTATTTTCTGATCGACCGCATCTGTGCGAAATTTCAGAGTGTGGAGATCAATGAGGCCATCGGGGAGATTCCATTGTTTACGAATATCACCACCTACAATATTTTTCGTGAAAAGCCTAAAAATCCGGTGATTCTTTATAATATTGCCAAAGATAAATATAAGGTGAAGCGTTCTCCACTGGCATATTATATTCCGTCGGGCTCTACGGTCATGTCACTGATGATCGAGATGGCGGTGTACATGGGATTTTCCGAGATCTATCTGATCGGCTGTGACTGTACCTCTACCTTCAGCGGCAATACTCACTTTATCAAAGGATATACGGATGAAAAGTTGAAGGCAAGAGATGCGAAAAAGATTGTTGACCGGATGCGTCGGCTGGGAATCCAGAGTGATGATTATGAAAAATATTTTCTGGATGGTTCACTGAATGCCTATACGCTTTTGAAAGAGCATGCCATCAAACGCGGTGTGACGATCTATAATGCCACCAGAGGCGGGGCATTGGAGGTGTTTGACCGGGTGGATCTGGATGATTTTATCTGATCATTCATTAGACAAGAAAGAGGCTGCCCTCACTATGATTTATTTTATGATAGTGAGGGCAGCCTCTATTTTCAATTCAGTTTCGTATCGCCGAGTTGTGTTCTTTACAGGTCCAGAAAGTCACTGAAATCATATCTGTCTTTTAGGATCATATCAATGGCTTCCCGCACCGGTGCCTGTCCAGCGGGTCTGGTTAGGAGGATGTCGATGTAGGGTTTCAGGCTCTCGGCACAGTCTGACGGGGCAAAGGTGATCCCGGCGGTCTTTATGGCGCTGAGATCGTTCATATCATCCCCGATGTAGGCGGTCTGCTCTGCAGTGAGACCATATTGATCCATGAGTTCTTTGAGCTTTGCCGCTTTATTTTTCACACCCTGATGGAATTCGGTCAGGCCCAGCTCAAGACAGCGGTTGGAGACGATCTGGGAATTTCTTCCAGTTATAATGGCAGGAACGATGCCGGAATCTTTCAGAAGCTTAATACCGAGACCGTCTTTGACATTAAACGCTTTGAACAGCTCTCCGTCGTTTCCCATATAGATCTTGCCATCGGTGAGAGTACCGTCTACGTCCATGGCAAATAATTTGATTTCTTTCAGGTTTTTCATACTTAACCTCATTTCTGCCTCCATTTTATCTTAGTGTCATGGAGTTATTGGTTGATCTCAAACCGGGATGGTGTCAGGAACTGGATGGGGCAGGCGGACTGTCTTGTGTTCAGATAGTCTTCCAGCATACTCTGGACATCGCGGTTCGCCTCATCGGCATTTTTGATATTTCGTGTCTTTTCCATTTCCTTGTGCATGTAGTTGTTGCTGCTGGAATCATGGCTGTAGCCGTCGAAGCCCGCCATGGCGATGGAAGCGGGATCCAGTTCGTCCAGAAGACGAAGGAGTAGGATACCGGAATTGTCCAGCTGATCCCAACCGCATTTTACCAGCCTTGTAAAATCGATTATATGCTGATTTTTATCTTCGATGTTCGTCACATTGGAGGTGACGATTTTTTTGTATTCTTTGAAGCGGCTCGCGTTTTTCCAGTAATTATACCTTTTTTTATTGCTGAAATACACATAGTTGATAGGATAATCGTGGGAGAGCAGATTGACACTGACCACCACAGGTTTCTTTTCCCGGCAGTATTTCAGGATCTCTTCTTTGTGAGTGACAATGCTGTGTCCCGGAAGCAGCATCAGGATATCCCTGCCCTGAAGATTTTCTTTTAACAGTGCCACATCTTTTTCGTCATCCCGGATCGTCCCGTTATATTCCATGTAGGTTTTTTCCAGAAGATCATAGTCATAACGCTTTCTGGCGTCACTGCCGATGCGGTTCAGGATATAATTGATATCCCGGCTGGATATCCCGGCTTTTGCTGTCAGATAAGCGATGTTGTTGACATGGGCACTGTAAGATCCAGCGAGGAAATACGGGGTGGAGTATCCCCAGCTGCAGGTGCTGCGGATTCCGTCCACGTAGTTGTCGATGAGATCGAGAACGACATCGATATCATAGCCGGCATTGTATTTGCGGTTCATATACTGCATGACCAGTTCAGTATTGGTGTTGCCGGCGCCCCGGCCCATGCCTGCCATAGTGGCATCAATGACCACCTTTCTCAGTCCCTGGGTCATATCCACAAACTCCTGGGATAAGGAGAAGGACATCTGAAGATTATTGTGGGAGTGGAAGCCGATGCGGGAAGAGGCATTCAGATTCCGGTCGATCAGGTAAAATACCCGCCGGAGATCTTCCTTGTACATGGATCCAAAAGTGTCTACGATACTGAAGGCATAGGGCTCCAGTGGGTTGATCTTCTCGATCAGTTCCAAAAGCTCGGCGTCGGAGTACCCTAGGATATCTACGGGCTGTACATAGAGCTTATAGCCCTTTTCTGTGATCTCCCGGCAAAAATCAATTACATCATAGCGTTCATTCTTAAAGAAACAGGCGCGGACGCCATCGATAGAAGTGCCGTCAAAGGGTTCCAGATTGGAAATGGTATAACGGCTGTAGTCTGCCAGACAGACATAAGAGGCCTGGCGGCGGTCTTCCGGTAGAAATGGCCGCAGCTGCGCCGCATTGTTAAATATCGTACTTCCCTTTTCGTGAGGCTCATCCTTTAAAAAACCGCATTCCACCACATCAATGCCGCTTTCTGCAAGTCCCTTGATCATTCCTTTGATCACTGTATTTCCAAACTGGGCATCTACGAGATATCCCCCATCCCGCAGTGTACAGTCCAATAGTTGTACTCGTTTCATATCTTTTAATCCTTTCTCTCCGGGGGTTCCGGAGTGCAGGCGGCCATATTCCCTGTCGTCATACATCCTGCTGCACAGGGCCTGGCTAGTCTAATGTATCGATTCCCTGAATCACCCGCTCCACTTTTTCAATGTGCTCAGGAAGATCTACGCCGATGGAGGAGTGTTTTGTCTCTTTGAGGCGCATTCTATAGCCTCGTTCCATGGCGCGCAGTGGTTCAATTCCCTCTCCCAGTTCCAGCTCGGTCTGGGTCATTTCTGAAAATTCTTTGAGAAAATCCCGCTTATAGGCGTAAATTCCCACATGGCGGAACACTCTTGCCAGATGTCCGTCTTTTACGTTGGAAGGGATGACAGAGCGGGAGAAGTACATGGCATCTCCCCGCTGATCTGTGACGACCTTTACGGTGCTGGCCGCTTTGATCTCTTCCGGATCGGTGATCTCTTTTTTCAGGCTTCCAAAATAAACGGAATCGTCCTCGAAAAAGATAGAGATGACCTCCTGGATCATTTCAGGGTTGATGACGGGTTCGTCCCCCTGAATGTTGATGAACAGGTCGCCCTCTACTTTGGATGCCACCTCAGCCACCCGGTCGGATCCGGTTTCGTGCTTGTCTGAGGTCATAATCACTTTCATAGTATGCTCGTCACAGGCTGCTTTGATACGCTCATCGTCGGTAGCTACATAAACTTCATCGAATTCTGGGACTTTTTTTGCCTGCTGGTACACCCACCAGATCATTGGTTTGCCACAGATATCTACCAGTGGCTTGCCGGGAAAACGGCTGGATTTATAACGTGCAGGGATTACTCCGATAATTTTCATGAATATTCCTTCTTTCTATTTCTTTTTCTTATGGTTACCTGGACCGGGTTTTTCGGCTGCGAGAACATCTTCAAATTTGACTCTTGGAAAGACTTCGAGATTTCCGCCCCGGGTAGCATTGTAGATTTTGATCCCATGCCGGTCGGCGTATTTCTTCAGCAGCCGGTAGACGAACAGGGATCGGTCAATGATATGTTCCCCGATCTGTTCCGTGGTTACATTTTCTTTGTTCATACGGGTCTTGATACGGGAAATGTCAGTCTGGGCAATTTCTTTTGTCGTATAGTTGTCGGTAAAATGCCCCCCGGCGGCATGGGGATTGGTGCAGTCCACTCCCAGCAGATAGATTTCCGAGAATCCCATATGAAAGGCAAACTCGGCGGCAAGAGACAGAACCGTTGCCTTTACCATACAGTAGGCAAAGATATTTCCTCTTACCTTATACCGCTCGCTGGCGATGGTGTGGACATAGGTGGTGTCCAGCGTCCTCTTGGTCATTTTGTGATAGGTTTTCTCAATGGTAAATAAGGGTGACTTTACATTGTTATACAGCTCGTCCCGCAGTTTTGTCGCATAGATGCTGTCGGATACGCAGTGGAAACTGGGGCGCCAGTCGGTTTTGTCAAATATTTTATATACCATATTTGTCCCGAAGGTGTACTCGTCTTTTAACAGGTGGAGATCCTCCGGCGACAGGCTGGGACCGTTGCCGATCAGAAAACACCGTTCTCCTTTGTGGCAGTCTTTCATGTCCATGAGGCGTCTTCCATTGTTGTTCAGGAAAAAACCGTGCATATTAAACCATCCGGTAATGTTATAGCGGACGATCATGTATACAATGCGGATGCGGTTCATATTCTTTTTGAAGGTCTGGATCAGGCTTTCCCACAGTCCGGGCTTGTGGGCCGGAATGGCAATACAGTTGTCGATGACCCGCCTGGCCGCCTGTCCATCCTCCCATTGATTGAATTTATCATGAAAGGCCTGATATTTGGCATCCTTGCTGTAATCAAAGTGTTCCAGTTGTCGTGTGACTGCCTGGGCAAGCGCGGTCTCATCTTCGGTGATGGGACCTGGCAGTTCCGAAAGGTCAAAGTAGAAGCCCCGGATATTATTGGCATACTCTTCCCTGTCATACATATGAAATACCATGGGGCGTTTCAGTACGCTGAAATCAAACATGGTAGAAGAGTAGTCCGTGATCATCAGGTCACTGATGATATACAGATCATTGATATTGTCTATGTCAGTAACATCGATGATCTGGGATGTGTTTTCAATGATACCGGAGAGCCCGATCTGATGATGGGCGCGGAAAAGAAGCACACAATCCTCTGGCAGACCCGCCACCACTTTTTCCAGGTCCACGGAAGCGTTGTAACGGAAGCCGGACTGAGCCTGAAAATCTGTATCTCTCCAGGTGGGGGTATAGAGGATCACCTTCTGTTCCTCCCGGATACCCAGCCGTTCCCGGATCTGCGCAATCTCTTTCTCACTGTAGTGGAAGAGCGCATCGTTTCTGGGATAGCCGCATTCGATGAACTGATTATCCTTCGGCTGCTCCAGACCAAAGGCCGACGCGATCTTTTCGCTATAATAGGGGGAAGGAGAGAGGAAATGAGTCACTTTCTTTCCTTTTTTCCGGTAACGTTTGTGCATACGCTCTCTGGACTGTCTCGGATCGCTGTCCGTCTCGATATCGCAGCCCAGCCGTTTCAGCGGCGTTCCATGCCAGGTTTCGATATAGACCTGATGTTTCCCAGGAATGAGAAAGTCGGGAACACTCACATTATTTACCCAGAACCGGGAGGCAGCCGCATAGCGAAAATAATCCCGGCTTCCCTTTTTTACCAGGATCGTATGGGGATTTTCTGCCAGTTCACTGTGCTTTTTCGGATCTGTAAATGCCCACACAAAGGTGTAGTCCCGGAAGGCATCGTCTTCTGCCATCTCTTCATATATAGCTTTTACGCTGTCTCCGCAGCGTTTTCCATGATAGGATTCAAAAAAGACCATTTTATCCTGGGTGACATAAAAGATCCGGCACAATTTAAATTTGATCCGGTTTTTTAAAAAAGACAGATCTTGTCTTAATCTATATTTCAATCGTTTATTAATATTCTTATTCTTTCTCAATATCTTTCTTCATAAACGTGCATCTCAATCTATTTTACCATATTTGTATTTTATGTCAATTCCATAAGGAAATATCTTATATAAAAGCATAGCCACGGATCAACCGGCTTGTACATAGCCTGATGGTCTCATCGAACTAATTAAAACATTCTGCCAGTATTTTAAGTTTGACAAGCAGGGCAACAATGTATAAAATGAAAACAAATATACGATATGGGGGAAAAAATATGAAGGAAAAAAGTACACTTTATCTTGTAGTACCCTGCTACAATGAGGAGGAGGTACTGGATGAGACGGCAAAGCAGCTGACCCGGAAGATGGAAGACCTGATCGCCGCGGGGAAGATCAGTGCTGCCAGCCGGATCGTCTTTGTAAATGATGGGTCGAGGGACCAGACATGGCTTATTATCAAACGTCTGTATGGGGATCACCGGTTGGTGAGCGGGCTTAATCTGTCCCGGAACCGGGGACACCAGAATGCGGTGCTGGCGGGACTGATGTATGCCAAAGAGCACGCAGATGTGGCGATCTCTCTCGATGCCGACCTGCAGGATGATGTGAACGCCATCGATGAGATGATAGATAAATATTATGCTGGAAATGATGTGGTCTACGGGGTGAGGAGCAGCCGGAAAAAGGATACATTTTTTAAAAAGACCACAGCTGAGGGCTTTTATAAAATGATGAAATGGATGGGAGTGGATATTGTATTCAATCACGCGGATTACCGGCTGATGAGCCGGCGTGTGCTGGAGCAGCTGGAGGATTATAAAGAAGTCCATCTGTTTTTGAGAGGGATGATTCCGTTGATCGGTTATCCATCGGATACGGTGTATTATGAAAGACACGAGCGGTTTGCCGGAGAGAGTAAGTATCCCCTGAAAAAAATGCTGGCATTTGCCTTTGACGGAATTTCTTCCTTTAGTGTCAAGCCCATTCGTTTTATCGTATGGCTTGGATTTGTTGTATTTTTTGTCAGTGTTCTCATGCTGTTTTATTCTATTATGCAGTTTGTATTAGGTGATACAGTGCCGGGCTGGAGCAGTCTGATCGTTTCCATCTGGGCGCTGGGAGGGCTGCAGCTTCTCGCCATCGGTATCGTGGGAGAATACATCGGGAAGGTGTATATGGAGGCAAAGGGAAGACCCAAATATGCCATCCAGGACATATTGGATGATAAGTAAAGTTTATGCAGTGGGAAATTTTACTTTCGCTTTTTAAATACCCATTCCCTCTGGATCTGGAAACTGACAGTAAATAAGATTGTATCAATAATGCATTTGCGGATGGTGGATGAGAAAATAAACGTCAAAGCCTTGTCCACCAGCAGTGCAGATATGATCAGCTGGCAGATACACAGCGTGTAATATTTTAATATGATTCTATAATCCTTCGATTCGTTGTGGAATACCTGGCGTTTGTTGATAGTAAAGTTGTACAGGGAGGATCCCAGCCTGGACAGTACGCTGCGCAATAAAATAAACAGCGAGATTTCCAGACCGAAAAAGGAGATCTGGACCTTGTCGCCGATCAGCGGGCGGAAGATCAGTCCCAGCACGTAATACAGAGCGATATCAATAACAAAGCTGGAAAGAGAGCTGAGCATAAATTTGAGAAATACTTTATAGATCCGTATGGAATCGATAAAGGGGTTAAAATGAGAGCTCTCATTATTTTCCAGGTAAATGGTGCGGATAGGAAATTCCAGAATGGGGATCTGGCACTCCCTGGCACAAAGGAGCATGTTCATTTCGTATTCAAAGCGCTCCCCTTTCGTTTTGGCGAAATATTCCTGTATCAGCGTCCGGGACATGCCTCGCAGCCCTGTCTGGGTATCAGATACGTTGATCCCGCACAAAAGTTTGATAAAATGCCTTGTAAATTTGTTTCCAAAACGGCTGCGCAGGGGAATTTCCTTATCGTCGAACTGGCGGCAGCCGAGGATCAGGTGATCCGGATGTTCGTGCACCAGTCTGGCGCAGGTGAGGATATCTTCGATCACGTGCTGTCCGTCACAGTCCACAGTCACGGTGCCGTTTATATCGGGACGGTTGTCCAGAATGTGATTAAAAGCAGATTTCAGTGCGATTCCCTTTCCAAAATTGATGACGTGCCGTATGATACGGCAGTTATATTCTTCTTTACAGGTCTTAAAGTATTTTCGATTATTGATCTCACTGCCATCGTCCACCAAAATGATATTTTCAAAGCCGGCCTCCGTCAGTTCCTTTACGAGAGTGATCATCCGGTCATCCGGATTCAGGGCGGGAATAACAATGGCTATTTCGTGATAAAATGTCCCCATAATCTTCTCCTATTAATTCCGGCGCGCCGCCGGAGGGTGGAAAAAAATTCCGCAATTACTTATTTTTATGATATGATAATGTTTAAAGGACTGCAGGAGTTGTAAACAAGAAGCAATCCGTAGCATTCGTTGGGGTCAGTATACTTTCTGTCCCGAACATCAATATATTTTTAAGTATAAACCTTTCGGAACGGAAGGGCAAGAAGTTTTTCCGGAGAAGGACTTGCAAGTATGAAAAGGGTACTTTATAATTGGGATGAAAAGAGGGATAGCTTGAAGGTTTCAGTTGGCATCGTAGCATATAACGAGGAAAAAAATCTTCCGAGGATTCTGGAGGATGTGGTAAAGCAGACATATCCCCATGAACAGATGGAAGTGGTGCTGGTGGACAGCCGGTCTGAGGATAGTACCAGAGATTTGATGCAGAAGTTTGCGCAAGAGTATAAAGAAGAGTTTTTCAATATCCAGGTGGTGGACAATCCGAAACGACGCCAGAGCTGCGGCTGGAACCATGCCATTCGGGCGTTTACCACGGAGGTGTTGATCCGGGTGGATGCCCACAGCAGCATTCCACCGGAATTTGTGGCGGGGAATGTGGCGGCGCTGGAAGAGGGAGAGATGGTGACAGGAGGCGTCCGGCCCAATATAGTAGAAGAGGAATCTCCCTGGCAGCAGGTTCTTCTCACCGCCGAGAGTTCTATGTTTGGCAGCAGCGCCGCGGGATTCCGCCGCGAGGGGAAAAAAGCTTATGTGAAGTCATTTTTTCACGGGGCTTACCGCCGGGAAGTGTTTGAAAAGGCAGGGGTATTCCGGGAGGATCTGGGGCGGACGGAGGACAATGAATTTCATTACCGCCTGCGTCAGAACGGATTTCGGCTCTGTATGGTACCAGGGATCATTTCCTACCAGATGATCCGGCCGGATCTGGGGAAGATGTGCCGTCAGAAATGTGCCAATGGCTACTGGATCGGACTGACGGTGGGAGTCTGTCCCGGCTGTCTGTCTCTGTATCACTTTGTGCCCTTTGTTTTCGTGTGCGGGATTCTCTTTACTTCCTTGCTGGCATGGTTGTCATACCCTCAGCTGGCGGTGCTGATGTGGTCATTGTACTGGCTGCTGGCTGTGGGGATGGCGCTCCTGGCTGTCAAAGGACAGAAAAAATATCCGGGGCATCTTTTGCTGCCAGTGCTGTTCTTTTTATTGCATGTGAGTTACGGGACGGGGACACTGGCGGGACTGGTAAAGATGCCATTCTGGCGGAGAAGTGTGAAAGGTGCGAAGTTTTTCTAAGGCATGAAAAAACCATGCCTTAGAAAAACTAAAGTCGCACCTATGAAGAACAGTAAAGCTGTTCTTTATTCATGGATTGTTTGTGACTGCAGCAGACCGAAAAGTTGTACTGGTGGATATCAACCGGAAAAGGAATGAGGGAATTGATGGAACTGAGAGAATATACAGAAAAAGAATTAGAGGGACTGCACCGGGTGAGCCTGGAGATGGCAGAGGTGTTTGTGGCGTTCTGTCAGGAACGGGGGCTGGTCTGTTATTTCTGTGGAGGAGGATGTATCGGGGCGCTGCGGCATAAAGGGTTTATCCCCTGGGATGATGATCTGGATTTTTTTATGCCAAGAGAGGACTATGAGGTATTTGTGAGCCAGTGGCGGTCCTATGAAAAGGGAAAGCGTTATCTTCTGTCAGATACCACAGAGGATTATGTGGACCGGAACAATTTTGCCACCCTCAGAGACAGTATGACCACTCAGGTGAAGCCCTATCAGAAGGATCTTGCTATCCCTCACGGAGTGGCATTGGATGTGATCCCTCTGGACGGGTATCCAGAGGGACGGTGGCAGAGAAAGTTTCAGTGTATGTGGGCACTGATCTATTCGCTGTTTCGTGCACAGACTGTGCCGGAAAAGCATGGGGGACTGATGGCGGCCGGAAGCCGCCTGCTTCTTGGGATCTTTCGGGGAAGGAAAATCCGTTATCGGATCTGGAAGCTGGCAAAGAAAAAGATGACCCGCTATCCGATCAGGGAATGCCTCTATATTACCGAGCTCTGTTCGGGACCATATTACATGAAAAAGAAATATCAGAAGGAATGGTTTGAGAAGGCCGTTTTTGTGGATTTTGAGGGACGGAAGATGCCTGTTCCCATCGGTTATGACGGATATCTCAGGGAAGCTTTTGGCGATTATATGCAGCTGCCGCCAAAGGAAAAACAGAAGGCACATCATGACTGCGTCCTGTTGGATCTAGACAAGCCCTGTGTACCGGCGGGAGACAGAAAAGAAATGTGAGGAAAAACTATGCTGAGTGAAAAAGAGCTGGCGGAATTAAAGGAAATTCAGAAAAAATGCCTGGAGATCACGCTGGTGTTTCAGGAATTTTGTGAGAGACATCATCTGCTTTTTTATCTATGCGGTGGCGGTTGTATTGGCGCGCTGCGCCATGGAGGGTTTATTCCCTGGGACGATGACATCGACGTATTTATGCCCAGGGAGGATTATGAGAAAATGTGCCGTCTGTGGAAGCAGGAGATGGATGAGAGCAAGTACCGGCTGAGCCGGACCAGTGAAACGGAATTCTTACGGTCCCAGCTCACCGCAATCACCGATGAGGAAACCACCTTTGTAAAGGAAAGGCAGATGGATCTAGACATGGCTCATGGCATCCGGCTGGAGATCCTGCCTCTGGATGGCTGTCCTTCCTCCCGCTGGAGGCGCAAATGCCAGCTTCTGTGGGGACTTGCTTATCAGATCTACATCAACCAGGAGGCGCCCACCAGCAAGGGAAAGCTGTTGTATGCCGTCGGGAAGTGTATGTTAGCGCTGGCTCCGGGATGGAAGAACCGCTGGCGGATGGCGCGAATCTGTGAGCGTCATATGTCCCGGTATCCCATCCGTGACTGCGATTATGTGACAGAACTCTGTGTGCGTTACAATTATATGGTGAATGAATATCCAAAGGAAATCTTTGAATCTGCTGTGTACAAAGACTTTGAGGGATACAAACTGCCTATTCCCGTTGGTTATGACAAGTATTTGAAAATGGCATTTGGCAATTATATGGAGCTGCCGCCAGAGGAGAACCAGGTTCCCTCCCACGATGGTGTGTGTGTGGATGTTCATAAGAGCTACAAAGAGTACCGGGGAAAAAGTTATCCGGTGAAACGTATGTCAGAAAAACCATGAGAGGAACGAGGGAAAGATGAACAAAGGGCTGCTGTCTATTATTATTCCAGTCTATAATTCAAGGGAACGGCTGGCAGAATGTTTTGAGAGTATCATAGATCAGAATTATGATAGAATGGAAGTCATCGTGGTGGATGACTGTTCCAGTGATGGAAGTCTGGAACTGTGCAGGGAGTATGAAAAAAAATATGCTTATTTCCATGTGTTCACGAAAGAAAATGAGGGCGTATCAGCGGCGAGAAATTATGGGTTTGCCAGGGCACAGGGGGAGTACATCCAGTTTGCAGATAGTGACGATATGCTGTATCCGGATGCCTGCCGTCGTCTGGTGGAACGTATGGAGCGGGATGCGAGTGATCTTGTTATCTGTGGCTACTATAACGAAAGAGAGCAGAGGAAGGTTCTGCCTCTGGATCTTTTGCTGAAAGGGCGTGAGGGTATCCGGGAGCAGTTTCCCTCTCTTTTTACCCGGTTTTTAGTTCATGTTCCCTGGAATAAACTGTATCGCAGGAGGGTGCTGGAGCAGGCAGAGGCGGCATTTCCTCTGGATCTCAATAAGGGGGAGGATCTGCTGTTCAATCTGAAGGTGCTGGAGCAGGCGGAGAAGATCAGCCTGTTGTCGGAGGCGTTGTATTTTTACCACAACGTGAATGATCAATCCCTTTCTTTCAAATTCCGGGAGGATTCCATGGAGATTGAGGAGCGGCTGTTTCAAAATGTGGCAGCTTTCTGGGATCGTTGTGGAGGAAATCCGGATCCCGAATTTTTATCTCATTTTTATCTGACCGCGGTGAAAAATAAATTATATGCCCTGGTGGGGAGATCGGGATTTGACGCCGGAACTTGTCGGGAATACATGAGGAAATGGGGAAGAATGAAAAGTGTAGGCGGGCTTTATGACAGGAAGCAGTGTTTTGGGATAAAGGACAGAGTTTTGTTGAATCTCATGAAGCACCAGAGGACAAGAGCTTTATATCTGTATTACAAAATCATGGGAGATTAATTTAGGTCGAAGATTTCGGATTATGATAGCAATGCCAGCTTGGATTTTGGAAGGAAGATAGATTATGAAGAGAAAGATCGGTTTTGTAAATTTTGACATGAGTACCAGGGGAGGCGCCCAGCAGGTGCTTCAAAACCTTGCCAATGTACTTGCCAGAGAGGACGAAGAGTATGAAATCTATATTATCAGCCTGATCCATGAGAAATCGGCGTGCGCCTATGCGTTAGAAAAGGGCATTCATTATGAGAATATCCTGCCCTACAAGGGGAGGATACGGGATGTGATCTTGAAAGCGGGAAAGAAATTTCGCCGTTTCTGCCGCCTGGAAGGTATTGATCTTTTGTTTTATGTGGGCGCCTATGCTGGCTTGTGTGGAGGCCTGCTTGGACGGAGATTGAAGATACCAAAGGTGTTCTGTGATCATGGAGCCCTTTTGAACCAATGGCACGAGAAGCCGGCACGGATCATGAGAACCATTGGTTCCCGGTATTCGGAACGGACGGTGGTACTGACCAGACAGAGCGAGGAAGCGTATTATGATAAATTTGGGTATCCACCAGGACGGGTCATTACGATTTACAACTGGATTGATGATGTGATTTTGGGAGAGACTGGGGATTATGATGCGGACAGCCGGAAGATACTGACAGCGGGGCGTTTTTCCAGGGAAAAGGGAATGGACCTTCTGGTGGATGTGGCAGCGGCACTACAAAAAAAGACGAAAGATTTTGTATGGGAAGTATATGGGGAAGGAGATTTGTGGCAGGAGATTTACCAGCGGATACAGGAAGAGGGACTGGAGAAAAATGTAAAGCTTATGGGGCTGACCGATGCGATGGAGCGTTGTTACCGGGGGCACAGCATGTATGTGCTCACCTCTTACCGGGAGGGGCTTCCTCTGGTTCTTTTAGAGGCGAAAGCCAATCATCTGCCGCTGGTAAGTTTTGATATCGTGTCGGGACCGGGGGAGATCATAGAGAATGGAACAGACGGCATATTGATACCGCCCTATGACACAGAAAAGATGGCATGTCAGATCTATGAGCTGCTGTGCAGCCAGGAGAAGCGGATCCGGATGTCAAAGTGTTCTGGCAGGAATCTTGAAGAATTCGGAAAAGAAAAAATCCTCAGCCAGTGGCGGGCACTGATCGAGGATATGGTATCAGGCTGACTGTGCCACCCGGCTTCTCTTGTTAGCACAATGGAGATAGCCGACGGCGATAAACAACAGCATGGTTTCAATATTTACCGTAAAAAATATATCGTGAAAGCACATCATAAAGATCAGTATGGATACGGTCAGTGAGGTAAAAAATAAGTAGTTCTCACCGGCTGTTTCTTTATGTCGAAGTTTCTTAAGGGATTGCAGAAAGATCATCAGGAAAAAAGCGCCCATCACACAGAAACCGACGGCTCCGGCCTCCACCAGCAGGGAGAGATAGCCATTGTGGGTGACATACTGGGTCTTTGCCAGATAGCTGTCCGGGTAATTGTCTGTCACATAGGGAAGGGCACTCCGGACAGAAAAGCCAAACAGGGGTTTTTCTTTATACAGAGACAGGTAATTTTTCCATATGGTAGAACGGTTATTGGTGAAATTATCGGCATCCACATCCTCGCGGACCATGTCATTCACAGCCCGCTCTGGTTCCATCATCTGCCCCATCTGCCGCAGCGGGAAAAAGATCAGAGAGTAAACTACAATCATGGCAGCCAGGGCGATCAGCCCCCTTTTTGCACTCTGGATAAAAAATCTGCCCAGGTCGACTTCCTCATTGGAACGGTACTGCCGGTAGGTAATGAGAACCACGGTAAATAAAATTGTACCTGCTGCTGCGATAAAGATTGTCCTGGAGTTTGACATAATGATATAACAGGTATTGATAACGATACTTGTCCAGCCATAGATTTTTAATGGGAAAAAGCTGGTCTTCCGGATCGTAAACAGCAGAAGGAGAATCAGGATCAGGGAAGTGAAGGCGGCGAAATTTGGATCTGAAAATAACCCAAACAGCCTGCCGTCAACGATGCCCTGCCGGATTCTGTGTCCCTCTGGATTCAGGATGGTATAGTGGATATTTCTTATATATTGCCAGAGAGAGGTGACGCAGCCTATATTCCAGAAAAAAGAGGTATAAAAGGCCGTGAACTGAAGACAGCGTACAAGCCTGTCCTCCGTTAGAATCTTTGGCAGAAAATAAAAAAGGATCAGCTGGGAAGCAAAGGTAGCAAGCCCAAGGATATTACCTGCCAGTTCGTATTTATAATTCAGCAGGGAAGAAACGCCGAGAACCAGGATAAATAGGCACAGAAGTATAGTTTGGGTATCCGGTTTCCGGTTGTTCCGCAGAACATAAAGGCAGAAGAGCGAGAGAATCCCGCCTCCGATGATGATGGATTTATATAAAATATCTGCCGCCGGCCCTTCCCACAGCACAGCCGTTGGCACAAACCGGGTTGAGACGCTGTATAAAGCATAAAAGACAATATAACAGCAGAAAATCCGTTGTAATTTGTTTTTCATGAGGATCCTCCATTTCTTCCTAAGAGTACACTCTAGTGAGTATACTCTCATATGTTGATTTTTTCAACTTTTTTTTATATAATAATTGTAGAAAAGGAAAATAATGAGAGTTAGAGAGGGAAACGTCTGGTGGTGCAGCGGCACCATATGACAAATAAGGATTGACGGAAATGGAGGAAGAGCAATGCTCTGGTTTAAAAAATATGTGGAAAGCGGCAGGCTGTCCATGATCTATCGGATTCTGCTGGTGGTCTGGGACGCAGCCTGTATTAACCTGTGTTCTTTTGCAGCGTTGTTTATCCGCTATGAACTGAGATGGGACCGGTTCATAAAAAGCGGTATCACTTCGGATTATCCCCAGGGATATGTGACGACTCTGCAGGAGCTTATCATTATCAATACACTGATCACGCTGCTGATCTTTGCCCTGTTCCGTCTGTATAACAGCCTTTGGCGCTATGCCAGTCTCGGAGAGGTATTAAATATTGCCGTGGCATGTGCACTGTCCGCGGTGGTCCATTTTCTGACGGTATTTGGAACTTACCGGAGACTGCCAAGATCTTATTTTGTGATTTATCTGCTGCTTCTGTTTATTATGACGCTGGGCGTCCGGTTTTCCTACCGGATCATCCGGCTTTTGTACAACGAAAATGTCCATGGCGTAGGAATGCGCAATACGATGGTGATCGGAGCGGGAGAATCCGGCAATATCGTGATCAATGAGCTGAAGATGAGTAAGAAACTGGACAGCAACATTTGCTGTATCATCGACGACAATAAATCCAAGCACAACACCTTTATTAACGGTGTGAAGGTGATCGGGGGCAGGGAACGGATCCTGGATGCAGCAAAGTATTTTGCCATCAATGAGATCGTGCTCGCCATGCCCAGCGCCCCGAAAAAGGATGTGAAAGAGATCCTGGAGCTGTGTCAGCAGACGGGGGCGGAGTTGAAGATTCTTCCAGGAGTATATCAGTTTGTAAATGGCGAGGCGGCGGTAGAAAAGCTGCGCCCGGTCCAGATCGAGGATCTTCTGGGGCGGGAGCCGGTGAAGACCAATCTTGAATCCATCACTGGTTATGTGAAAAATAAAGTGGTGCTGGTCACCGGTGGAGGCGGCTCCATAGGAAGCGAACTGTGCCGGCAGCTGGCCGCAAACCGGCCGAAGATGCTGATCATTTTTGATGTATACGAAAACAATGCCTACGACATCCAGCAGGAGCTGCGGGCGAAATATCCCCATATGCATCTGGAAGTTCTGATCGGTTCTGTGCGCAACACCAGCCGGGTAGATAAGATTTTTGAGCAATACCGGCCGGATATCGTCTATCATGCTGCGGCTCACAAGCATGTGCCGCTGATGGAGGACAGCCCCAATGAGGCGATCAAGAATAATGTATTTGGCACCTATAAGACCGCCCTGGCGGCGGATAAGTACGGCGCCAAAAAGTTTGTATTGATCTCTACTGACAAAGCAGTGAATCCTACGAACATCATGGGGGCTTCCAAACGGATCTGTGAAATGATCGTGCAGGGGCTGAACCGGCAGTCTTCTACGGATTTTGTGGCAGTACGGTTTGGAAACGTATTGGGAAGCAATGGAAGCGTGATTCCGTTGTTTAAAAAGCAGATCGAAGCGGGAGGACCGGTGACGGTGACAGATAAGAACATCATCCGGTATTTTATGACGATACCGGAGGCGGTTTCTCTGGTTCTACAGGCGGGAGCCTTTGCCAGGGGTGGTGAGATCTTCGTCCTCGATATGGGAGAGCCGGTGAAGATCGATGATCTTGCCAGAAACCTGATCAAGCTTTCCGGATATGTTCCCGACGAGGATATAAAGATCGTTTACACCGGGCTTCGTCCGGGAGAGAAACTGTACGAGGAAATTCTTATGGATGAGGAGGGGCTGACGGAGACGGAAAATGCCCTGATTCATATTGGTAAGCCAATTCAGTTTGATGAAGCTGCATTTTTTGACCAGCTGGAGCGATTGTATGAAGAGGTTTACAACGAGGTCCCTAATATCAAAGAAATCATTTCTGATCTCGTACCTACCTATCACATAAAAGAAGAGGAACGAAGACGGGAGAAAAAGAGCCTGGATCACAAATTTACAGAATTTTATGAATCCAGCAAGAAACTTCCGCATTAATTATGGAAAATTTGGGAAAAATAATTAAAAAGATATTTATAGTAATCTTTCGGATCCTTCCATTGAGAAGGGCTGTTATCTTTGAGAGCCATCCGGACTTTTCGGATAATTCTTTTGCCTTATACAAGGAGTTATTAAGGCGGGGAATTCAGCGACGGTATCGTCTGTACTGGATGAAGACCTTTCGGGGGGGTGAAATACCAGAACTTCCAGAAGGGGTATCTGTCTTTGAAAATGAGCCCGGAGGTTTGATGGAGATGATCCACAGAACCTATGTCCTGAATACATCAAAGTATATCATCGACTGCAACTCCTTTGTTTACAAGCGGAGAAAAGGGCAGATTCGTATTCATCTGGGGCATGGCATGCCGGTGAAGATTGATCTGAATTATAGCAGAAAGTTTGGAGACTGTGATCAATACCTGGTGTTGTCAGCATTTTGGAAAGAAATCTATACAGAGCAGATTCTTGTCCCAGAACAGAAATTATGTTATTTGGGTTATCCGAGAAATGATGTGCTGGTAAATCCACCTTCCTGTCCGGTATGGAAGGAAGCGGTGGCGGATTACCACAGGGTGATCGTCTGGATGCCGACTTACCGCCAGCACCGACGGCATTTGGCGGGAGCCATGGCAAATGAATATCCCTATGGTATGCCCTGTATCCAGGACAGGGAAGAGTTGGAAGCCTTTCACCGGGTACTCTGTGAGAAAAATGTCCTTGTTCTGTTCCGGCCTCATCCAGTTCAGGAGTTGTCCCTTTTTCGGGACAGCGGGTTGACTCATATCAGGATTGCAGACGATTCGTATCTGGAAGAATTTCAGATGACACTGTATGAGCTTCTGGCAAATTCAGGGGGATTGATCACCGATTATTCTTCGGTGTATTTTGACTATCTGCTGACGGATCAGCCGGTGGCGCTTACCATCGGGGACAGAGAGGAGTATTTCCGGCACTTTACCCCGGCATTTCCAGATTATAAGGCGTATATCAAGGGATTTTATATTGAAAATGCAGAGGATCTTATTCAGTTTATCCGGGATATAGCAGAAGGTATCGACACGGGCAGGACAGAGCGAATGCGTGCAAAGAAGATGTTCCATTCTTATGTGGATGGCAGGTCAGCAGAACGGATTGCCGATATGCTCGAAGCTGAATATGATCTGCAATAGAACGAATTTTTATTGCTTTATGAAGGAGAGATGGAATTGGACTACGCCAATATGAACTATATCATATATTTTGATTATGCTTCTCTGATTGTCATGTCTGTGCTGATCATATCCTTTTATATGATCAAACATCTGGACAATATGCAGAACCGGATGCTTAAGGTTATGCTGATAAGCCATTTTCTGGTTATTGGTATGGATATCATCAATGTGATCGGGCCGAAGCTTACCCTGCCTTTTATCTATAAGATTTTGTATGGCTCCTATTTGTTCTATTTTCTGCTGCACAATGTAACGGCATTTGCCTTTTTTTTCTATTGCTGTTTTATGGTGGACCAGTACGGTGCAGGGAAGCGGTGGCTCCAGGTCATTACCTGTCTTCCGATGATGGGTATTTTTGTATTGGTGGCATCGAATTTCTGGACGGGCTGGATCTTTCGTCTGGATGCGGACTTAAGGTATTACCGGGGAAATCTAATCCTGGTAGTTTATGCTGTTGTGCTGTTTTATGTTCTGTTATCACTTGTTATGATCAGCAAATACCGGAAAAGATTATCCTGGCTTCAGAGGGTGGTTACATATTTTTATATTATGCTATGTATCGTAAGCGCCGGTGTTCAGTATTTTTATCCGAAGCTTCTGGTAGAATGCTTTGGTGTCACGGTGGCACTTATGATTCTGTTTTTTTCTACAGCTAAATTATCTGATTTTTATGACGAGGATTTTAAGGTGTTGAACCGTCATGCCTTTATGGATATTATTGACAGCAGCTTAAACTGGATCGGCAGAAGGTATCTCTTTGTGATCAAGGTTCATGATTTCCAGCTGTACCGCGTCACCTTGGGAAAGGATTTTCAGGAACGGCTGGCCCAGACCATTATTCTGTATCTGCAGGAAGCATTCCCCAAAGGGTATGTATTTCATTATACCAACAGCCAGTTTTTGCTTGCCTTTAAAAAAGATTTTGGACAGGAGGCGGCAGACAGAACCCTGCAACGGCTGAATGAGAGGTTCAGCGGGGCATGGCAGATCGGAGATAATCAGATTCGGTGTGCTTATCATATCGGCATGTTTTCCTGGGGAAAAGATGAAGCGCTTAACCAGCCGGCAAAGCTGAAAGAGTGTCTGGATTATATCAATGATTACTCCCGTCTCATCGATCATCCGATACTGACAGTTAAGGATATGAAGATCGGGGCGGTGGCACGAAGCCTTCTGGTGCAGAAGTTAATTCAGGAAGCAGTGGACCAGGATGGATTTGAGATGTTTTACCAGCCGATCTATTCGGTGGAGGAAAAACGTGTGGTATCGGCGGAAGCACTGATTCGCCTCAAAAATACAGAACACGGTTTCATATCTCCGGAGGAATTTATTCCTATCGCAGAACAGAATGGACTTATTATGAAGATTGGGGAGTTTGCCTTTCGGTCTGTGTGCCAGTTTATCCGGACGCATGGGCTGGAACAGTATGGTGTCCGTTTTATCGAGGTGAATCTGTCCGTGGTGCAGTGTATGCAGGAGCGGCTTCACAAGCAGCTCTGGGATATCATGGCGGAGTACGGAGTGGAGCCGGAACAGATCAATCTGGAGATCACGGAGACTGCCGAGGTAACCCAGATGGGGGCCTTTCAGGATAATGTATCTGCCCTGAACCAGAAGGGAATAGGCTTTTCTCTGGATGATTACGGAACCGGATACTCAAATATCGGTTTCTTATACAAATTTCCTTTTCGTATTGTCAAAATCGACAAAAGTCTTTTGTGGGGGGCTTTTGAAAATGAAAAGGCCATGATCACACTGGAGAGCAGCATTGAACTTGCCAAGCGGCTGAACCTGCAGGTGGTGGTAGAGGGCGTTGAAAATGAACAGCATCAGGATAAGTTGACGGAGATGGGCTGCGATTATCTTCAGGGATATTATTTTTCCAAGCCGGTGTCGGAGTCTGAGTTTATTCATTATATACAACAACAGTGTTAAAATATGTTTTCCGATCACAAACTGAATTTTACTGCATATATTATTCATGATATCTGCCGCCTGGTATCATGATCCCGGTAACTCCGGAATCATTGTACTGGTTTTGCTCTGGCGGCACGAAATAAAGGAAGGGCTGTTATGGAGATCTATGTAGTGAGACCGGGGGATTCTGTGGACCGGATCGCCCAGGAATTTTCTGTGTCGGCAGAGAGTATCATCTGGAACAACCAGTTGGTTTTTCCCTATCCCCTGGCGGTGGGGCAGGCGCTTCTGGTGGGAGAATATGATGAGACAATAGATCCAAGACGCATCGATGCCGGGGGATATGCCTATACCTATATCAGTAACTGGGTTCTGCAGCAGACCATTCCTTTTTTGAACCGGCTGTTTATCTTTTCCTATGGCTTTACCCTGGAGGGGGCGCTGGTCTATCCACCCAGGGATGAGAGCTGGATGATCGGGTTATGCCAGGAAAATGAAACGATGCCGGTACTGACTCTCACTCCCTTTGGTATTGACGGCAAATTTAACAATAATTTGATCCATCAACTGGTCACTAATGACGTAGTGTCTGGCCAGCTTTTAGACAATCTGGTGTCTGTCATGCAGCAAAAGGGCTATGGTGGCATCGATATTGATTTTGAATTCATTCTGGCGGAGGACAGAGATGCCTTTACTGCTTTTGTGGAGAAAACTGTTGAGGTAATGCACGAAAATGGTTTTGTAGTTTCTGTTGCCCTGGCGCCAAAAACTTCAGCGGATCAGAAAGGGCTTTTGTATGAGGGGAAAGACTATGGGGCTCTGGGGAATGCAGCGGATGAGGTGCTGCTGATGACGTATGAGTGGGGCTATAAATACGGCCCACCGATGGCAGTCGCCCCCCTGAACATGGTACGGCGGGTAGTAGATTATGCGGTGACTGAGATCGATCCGGCGAAGATCAATCTGGGAGTGCCTAACTATGGATATGACTGGCCTCTTCCCTTTGTGCGCGGGGAGACGGAGGCTAGAACCATAGGTAATGTGGAGGCGGTGCAGATTGCCATTCAGAATGGTGCGGAGATTCGTTTTGATGATATAGCTAGAAGCCCATATTTTGAATATTTGGATGATAGCGGAACCGAGCATGTGGTCTGGTTTGAAGACGCCAGGAGTATTCGTGATAAATATGCCCTTCTTCCGGAGTATGGTCTCAAGGGGATTGGCGTGTGGCAGATCATGCGTTGGTTTCGGGGGATGTGGCTGGCAGAGCAGTTACCTTGAACCTCTAGAACAGTTTTATGATTAAAAATTGCTGGACATTAATCTGAATGTTGTTTTGAGACTGAAACTAAATAGAAATTAAAAAAAGACTAACTATTAAAAGTCAAGTCTAAAATGAACGTTTTTGAATGAATTGCAG
>CANBKJ010000021.1 GCA_947369165.1 uncultured Lachnoclostridium sp. | reverse complement strand
AATACATTTTTGATTTATAATAAAAGATAGAAGTATTGGGGCATAGGAAACGGAAAAATATTTGCCGTTTCCTATGATTTATGCGGAATGGAGGTTGATCGTTATGTTGGGGCAGATTGATGTAAACAAGTCAATGCAAAAGAAAGAATACGATGAGAAGATGGATCAGCTGGAGGTACGTTTTGGGGAGTTACAGCGGGCGTGCAAGGATAAACAGATTCCGGTTATGGTCGTATTTGAAGGATTGGATGCGGCGGGAAAGGGAACGATGATAAACCGTATGATCCAGTCTTTGGATCCCCGCGGTTTTAAGGTATTTACTGTGGGCAGGGATAAGGAAGATGAAGTGATGCGCCCTTATTTCTGGCGGTATTTCACAAAGACGCCGGAGAAAGGAAGGATGCACATCTTTGACCAGAGCTGGTATAAGGGAGTATACGAGAACATCATTTCGGAAAAGGAAGTGCTGGATTTTGAGGAAATGCTGACAGAAGACGGCTGTTTGATCATTAAGTTTTTTCTGATGATCTCCAAGCAGGAGCAAAAAAAGAGACTGGAGAAACTGGAAAAAAATAATGAGACCAGTTGGAGAGTTACAGAAAAAGATAAAGTAAACAACAAAAACTATGAAAAATGCCTAAAAGAATATGACCGGGTTCTGGTTCATACCGATACGGCGAAATCACCCTGGACCGTGGTGGAGGCGACGGATAAACAGTATGCCACCTGTAAAATAATTACTACAATCGTAGAAAGAATGGAGCGCGCGGTGAGGGAAGCTGAGGAATCTCTTTCCAATGAGACCGGCAAAGGGAACAGCGGAAACGATGGGACAGCACTTGATGGAGAAAGGTTCCGGAACGGCGTACTTCAGGGGATCGATCTGAGTAAGACCATGGAACGGGAAGAATATAAGAAGAAGAAAAAAGAACTGCAGAAGCGTCTTCTTGCCCTTCATAATAAAATGTATCTGAAAAGGGTGCCTGTTATTCTTGCCTTTGAGGGCTGGGATGCTGGTGGGAAGGGAGGAGCCATCAAGCGGCTCACCCAGGCGATGGATCCGAGAGGATATGAAGTGGTTCCTGTGGCAGCACCCAACGATATAGAAAAGGCACATCATTATTTGTGGAGATTCTGGGAGAGGATTCCCAAAGCCGGGCATATGGCGATTTTTGACCGTACCTGGTATGGCAGGGTTCTGGTGGAACGCATTGAGGGATTTGCCAGGGAGCAGGAATGGAGCCGCGCTTACAGCGAGATCAACAATATGGAAGAGCAGTTTACAAATGCCGGATACATTGTATTGAAGTTCTGGCTTCACATTGATAAGGAAGAGCAGGAGCGCAGATTCCGGGAGAGAGAAAACACACCAGAAAAACAGTGGAAGATCACCGATGAGGACTGGCGAAACCGGGCAAAATGGGATCTATACGAAAAAGCTGTGGACGAGATGATTGTCCGCACTTCCACAGAGGATGCCCCGTGGATCGTGGTGGAGGCTAATTCCAAGTATTACGCCAGGATTAAAGTGTTGGAGACAGTGGTGAATGCGTTGGAAAAACGTCTGTAATAAAAGCCCAATATTTGCAATCACTTTTCAAAGAAATGCAATCGTGATTTTATTGTGAATATTGTACAATAAACAAAAAGAGAAGGAGATGATTTTGTGAAATGTTACAGTAATAGACTGCGGCGTGTACTGGCAGCGGTTATGGCGCTAGTTGTTATGGCGACAGCGGTAGTTGTACCAGAAGCAGTACATGCGGCGAAAAAGGCAGTAAAAAGCATTACGCTGTCTAAACCAGTAGTGAAGACGCTGGGGATGAAAAAGGGAGAGACATTCTCTCTCAAAGTGAAAGTGAAACCAGCGGGAATGAGTAAAAAAATAACCTACCGCTCCAGTAAAAAAGCGGTGGTTTCCGTAGACAAAAAAGGAAAACTCAAAGCGAAGAAGGCAGGAAAAGCAGTGATCACGATTTCCAGCCAGACCAAGCCAAAGAAGAGTGTCAAATTGACAGTTTCTGTATTCAAAGCATTTAAAAAGGCAAAGAAGGTCGTGTTGAATCAGAAAAATGCGTCTCTTCTGGAAGGCCAGAAGTTGCAGTTGAAAGCTTCGGTATCGCCGAAAAATGCCACTGTGAAGAACGTGACATTTCAGAGTTCGGACACATCGGTTGCCAAAGTGACCAGTAAGGGCGTTGTTACAGCGAAAAAGACAGGAACCGCTAAAATCACAGCCTATGCTGCGGATGGAAGGGGAGCTAAGGCGGTTTGTACAGTTACAGTGGTAAAACCGTCGGATGACAGCAAAGTTACTGCGGCTCCGCCACAGATCACAAATTCTGCTCCGCCTGTAACGGATCCAACTCCGCTGCCCCAGAAACCATTTACTTTGGCAGAAGGATTTGGTTATGTTTCCATTTACATAGATGATACAGGGGATGATTACGAAGGGTTAAGTCTTGTAGCGGATTCTTTTGCCGGCGATATTGAGCAGGTTTTAACCAGTGAATGCAGACCGGATGTTGTCACAGATCCTGGCGATATTATGGGGACTGCTATTTATGCAGGCTCCATTGGAAACAATCAGGTCATCGATTCGCTGATTGCAGCTGGTAAGCTGGACGTATCTGCCATTCAGGGCAAAAGAGAGACTTACAAAATTCAGATAGTAGACCAGCCTTCACCAGGGATCGACCGGGGGCTTGTCGTAGTGGGAAGCGATAAGCGGGGAACCATTTACGGACTCTATCATATTTCTGAACTGATCGGTGTTTCCCCTTGGATTTTCTGGGCGGATGCTGTGCCGGATAAAAAGGGCAGTATTGTTCTGGAAGCTTCCGAGTTAAATGTGACTTCAAAAGAGCCATCGGTGAAATACCGTGGAATATTCCTGAATGATGAGGCGCCTTCCCTGACAGGATGGGTGAACGCAAAATTCAAAGGCTATAACGAAGAATTTTATAAACATGTATATGAATTAATACTGCGTTGCAAGGGAAATTATCTGTGGCCTGCGATGTGGTCCAATAATTTCAGCGAGGATGGTAAATCCAGCAAAATTGCCAATGCAGAGCTTGCCGACAAGTACGGTATCGTAATGGGTACCTCCCATCATGAGCCGCTGTGCCGTGCCGGTGTAGAGTGGCAGAGAATATACAAAAAATATGGTAACAGCAATAAATGGAATTTTAACACCAACGAAGAGGCCATCACAAAGTTCTGGCAGGACGGCGTTAAAAGAAATATGGCTTTTGAAAATGTATATACCCTGGGTATGCGTGGAGAGGCGGATTCCGCACTTTCCGGAACCGATGAGGAGAATATCGAGCTTCTGAAAAAGGTTATTACTGTTCAAAAAAATATATTGGAGGAAAATGATCTGTCAGAGGCACCACAGGTACTAACCGTATATAAAGAGGTAGAAAAGTTCTGGCATGGAACAGAGAAAGCCGAGGGACTCAAAAAATGGGAGATGTTGGATGATGTAACGATTATGCTCTGTGATGATAATTTTGGTAATATGCGGACGCTTCCTGACCAGGAGACGATCAACCGTCCCGGGGGCTGGGGAATGTATTACCACTTTGACTATCACGGAGGACCGACTTCTTATGAGTGGATCAATACCGTGGAGCTCAATAAGGTATGGGAACAGATGACCATGGCATATGAACACGGTATTGATGATATCTGGATCGTCAATGTAGGAGATCTGAAACCGATGGAAATGAACATATCTTATTTCCTGGATTTGGCATATGATTACGATACCTGGGGAAAAAATGGACTGAACCGGACTGAAGAATATATGAACCGCTGGGTAAGACAGCAGTTTGGCTCTTCTCTTGAAGAACAGCAGGTTCAGGACCTTCGTTCTCTGATCCAGGAGTACACATGGCTCCATGGATCCTGTAAACCGGAAGTAATAAGTGCGAATACGTACAATGCTTCCAATTATAACGAAGCGGTAAGAGTGTTGGACCGTGTCCAGAAGATGGAGCAGCTGGCAGATGAGTATAAAGACGTGATTCCAGAAAGCCATCAGGCGGCATATTTTGAACTGATCTATTACCCTGTGGTGGGAGCGGCAGCCGTAGCGAAGATGCAGATTGGCAAAGGATTGAATAAATATTTTTATGACCTTGGCAGCATGAATGCAAATCTATATGCGGCACTTGTGGAAGATTCCATTCAGCAGGATAAAGATCTGCAGAATACATACAATAATGATATGCCAGGCGTGGGGGATAAATGGAAAAATATGATGAGTTCTCCACATGTAGGTTATGTTACCTGGAATTCGGAAGGATGGAAATATCCTACAGCAAAGTGGCTGCGGGAATCTGACCAGACAGGACTTTCTGTCACCCTTGAAAATCAGGCAGAAGCTTACCGTGAGGGAGAATGCCAGCTGGATGAATTTACCAGCACTGGTAAGGAAACCTATACAGTAACTTTAGCAAATATGGGAGAAAGTCCGCTGGATTACTCGGTGAAGACGTCTGCTGACTGGATTCAGGTATCAAAGACTTCCGGGCAGGTGGAGATGCAGGACAATTTCCAAGTATCTGTTGACTGGAGTAAAAATCCGGAAGCTGAGGGAACAGTCCAGATCCAGAGTGGCACTCAGATCGTGACGATTCAGGTAAAGACTAGGAAGATCAATACAGATGGTCTGGCAGCGAATACGTTTATTTATGCCAATGGATATGCGTCGATTCTGCCTGGGCATTTCAGCCAGAGCGGCAAGGGAACCAATGGAACGGAGATCTCCGTTATCCATAAATATGGGAAAACTGGAGAATCCTTAAAAGCTTTACCGACGGATGTAAAAACGGCTTCTGTTCCAGAAGATGCAGCCTGGGTAGAATACCTTGTTTCTGTGGAGAAGGCAGGCACTTACCAGCTGACTGCCTATACAGCGCCATCCAATAATTTGCTGCGTGAAGATGTGGGGATTTATTATGGAGTATCAGTAAATGGAGGAAAAGCAGAGAAGCTTAATACGGTGGATCCGGCAACCTTCAAGGCAGGTGAGTACAGTGGATCGTGGACAAAGGATGTTGAGGCAAACGGCAGAAAGACCCAGAGTGAGGTGGTATTAAATACCGGCGTCAATACGATCCGCATCTATGCTATGGATCCAGCATTTGTCCTGCAGAAACTGGTGGTATCTGAAGCACCTGTAGCAGCGTCTCATCTGGGACCAGAAGAAAGCTATTATATAGGGAAGAATTAGGAGAGTGGAGTTTATATAATAATCTAACCAAAGGTTGGCAGATATGAACCGCCCCCCCAAAAGTCAGATAAAAAATCTGGCAATGGGAGGTCGGTTTTTTCTTTTTTACAGGCAGGGAAGACTGACGTTGACAGATTGCTTTTATTGTGAAGAACATTGGTGATTCAATTCATAAAAATTGATTAACATACGTTAACTATTAACAAATGTTATCCGATATAAATTATGACACCATTAATATTAAGAATGTCAGGGAGGATTCAGATGTCTAAAGAAGACAAGATACCAAGCGACAGCGAATGGCGGGTGATGGAAGTGCTTTGGGAGAGCGACGTACCACTTTCCTCTTCAGAGATTATCAGACGCCTGGGAGAACACGGGAGTATGACTTCGAGAATGGTCCGGGTTCTTCTCAACCGGCTGTGCCAGAAGGAACTGGTTGATTACATAGTAGATGAAAAAGATGCAAGGGTGTACCATTATTTTTCCAGCAAGAGCAGGGCAGAGTGCAGAAGGGAAAAGAGCAGGCGTTTTATAGAATACTATTTTGCCGGGAGCCAGACTGGGGCGATCGCATCGCTATTGCAGAGCAGCGCCTTGACCGCGGAACAGATCGGAGAACTGGAGGCGCTTCTAGAGGAAAACAAGAGAAAGGGTGAGGAATAGCTGTGCTGGAAACCGGAAGAAGAGTCCTGGAATATCTGGATTGTTTTGTTGTTTATTATTCGATACAGCTTGGCAGATGTGTATTGTTTTCTTTCGCTGCCCTGGCGGTGGTACTTCTCCTGCGGCATACATGTTTTAAAAACCGATTATTTCTGAAGGGAATGTGCTGGGCTGTATTTTTAGTCATTCCCTTTGTTGGGAGGTTGAAACTGTTTTATCAATCACCCTGGATGGTTCGTATGTTTTGGTGGTGGAATTACGCATGTATGGAGTTTGCCTGGGTACGTTACGGCTATCTGGCAGGAATGTTTGTAACGGCTGCTGTTATTTTTATCCGGCGCAGGCGTGTGAAGAATTTTGTTTCCGGTATGAAAAAATGGGATTTAAATGGGCATGAGGTGTGGGTGGGAGATTTTTCATTTACGCCATTTACTACAGGGTTGATCCGCAACCGGGTTGTTCTGCCCAGGGTCATGACAGAAACTTTTTTGCCGGAGGAATTACAGCTTGTTTATCTGCACGAACAGACACATACCCACCTGGGACATTTGTGGTTGTATTTATTGTGGGATATTGGGCGCAGCCTTTTGTGGCTGAATCCATTTTTAACCTTATGTACGAAAATTATGCGGGAAGATCTGGAAGATATCTGTGATCAGGTGACCATTCAGAAAAGTGGCAGAAGTGCGTACGAGTATGGGAAATTATTGTTGAAATGCATGTCCCTGCTTCGAGCAGAATCCGTAAATCCAGAGGCAGCATTTGCTGAAAGAAGAGAATACCGGATTACGAAAAAACGGTTTACCCATATCGCTGAGTTTCGGCCGTATAAAAAATATAGGGCAATTGCTATTTGTATCGGTGGGATCGTGGCAGTACTTGGGTTGTTTTGTCTGATCCACGGGAATTCTTATCCGAATTATACGGAAGATAATGAGATTTTGATTCTCAGTGATGAGAATAAATTTGTAGAGATCAGTAATAAAACTGCCCTGCATCGTGCTATTGAAATCGGCGAAGATGAGGTGAAGGTAGACCAGAAAGCAATGAACCACATTTTTGAGGAACAGGAAATTCAATTGGATTCTTATTTCATTTTATTCGGCGGTTTTATCAAAATGCCGGGGATCGGCGGCGGAGGGAACGCCGTGTACGTAGATAAAAAGAAAGAGGACGGGCTGTTGAGGCTTTCCTACCAGAACAATGATACCAGATTCCTTACACTTCTTTTTAAGTGGATCTGATCTTTATTCATGGGGTGCGTACCGACGGCAGTATGTTTGTAACAGAGAACGTAAATGTTCTCGGAATGGAGGAATATTATGGCTGTTTCAAGTTTAGGAACTTATAACAATGTGTATGAGGGCGTCTCTGTGATGCAAAAAAAGGATGCAGAGACTTCCGGACAGAAAAGAGCGGGCGATGTTCACAGAACATCCGGAATCATAATGGAGAAAACGGAGAAGACGAAGGAAACAGATAACGAGGAATATCTTAGAAGCTTACAGAAACAGGTGCCATATACGAAACTGGAGATTGGCTCTGCCCTTAGCATGAAGAAGGACAAAAGGGCGGGGGTCATTACGGTAAACCCAAAACTTCTGGAGAAAATGCAGAAGGATCCGGAAGCGGCGGCACAGTATACACAAAAATTAAAAGATATTGAGCGGGCAGAACGAACGGCAAATGCATATTACAATTCCCTTGGCGGTGTTGTGGAGCGGACCAGCCACTGGTATGTGGATGAAGAGGGCAATCATTATCATTTTGCCTATACGCGCCGCGATGACAGGCTGAATAAAAAAATCCGGGAAGAGACAAAGAAAAACACGGAGAAACACATTGAGAAAACCCGCAAAAATGCCCGTGAAAAGGCGGAAAAACTTGAGGAACAGTTAGAGAAAAAGGCAGAAGGGGCAAAAGAGAAGGAAAAAAACCAAGAGACAAAAACGAAAGAGATAGAATCGCCTGAACCCTGGGAAGAGGTACAACAGCTTATCGATACGATAATGATAGATGAAGGTTTTGACTTAAAAATCTGAAAGTAAGGGGATTTATGGAAAAATTATAGAATCAATTATGGACGACTTTCTCTGCTGGCTCTAACCCATAAGCCAGCAGAGAAATAATTTGAAATAATTAAATTAAAAAGGGTAATTCACTGAGGATTCGCTACACGGATCCCGTTTACTTCCACCTGGTCATTGCATTCAATGACGATACAGGGGATGCCGTCGATGACCCTTGTGTCGATGAGATCCGTCCGTCCCGGATTGACCTGAATGGTTACATCTGGGGTTTTTAGCTCAAATTTTCTAACATTGGCAATGTTGTCAGCTACCAGTTTGTGGTCCTCTCCTACATTTTCTGTGAATTTTTCTTCAAAGGTCTCCATTTTTTCTTCTGGGACGCCGCTGGCTGTCAGCAGTTTTTTCACGTCTTCCCGGTCTAATTCCAGAGGTTCCGGATTTTCTTTGTTCTCGGTGATCATTTCGTTTAGATTTTCGTGTATGTTTCTCACCACTTCATAGTCGCAGGTGGTACCAAGGGATTCCTCAACGATGGTGGTAAATGTTTCCCGCTGTTCCTTTGCCGGGATTGGAAAGGTGCAACCCAACAGGTCATAAGAAAAATCGATGTCCATATCATCTGCATTCCTGGCAAAATAGAGAAGATTATGTATATCGGTATTGCGGTCGTTAAAGGCGGGAAATAAAAAGCCATTTTCCGGCGGCTGCACCAGCCAGTCCCGCATACAGTCCTCAATGCTGTTTTTTTCTGGATTGTAACAAAGACCTGCCTTGGACAATTTAACTGGGCAGATACTGCACAGTATAAAATTATACACATAATCAGAGGCATCAATGGCGGGAAGCCCATTGTCACTGTCGCCCAGGATCGTATTGCCGTCGGCAGTCACAGAAGGGATGTCGTAGGCATCATGGATCAGTATGATAAAATAACTGCCGTCATAGTCGTAGGTCTGGATGACCATGTCATAAAATTTGTCCAGAAGCTCATGGTTTTGCAGTCCGCTCTGAAGAAGTTCCATTAAAAACTTCTGTTTACCCTCTTCACCGGTTTCTTCCTCCGAAGGAAATTCCATATTCATCAGGTTTTTTCCCAGAGTACCGGAGAGGGTTTTGCGGAAAATTTCCACATATTTAAACATCTCTTCTTCGGGCAGGGAATAAAAGGCCTCTCTCAGTTCCAGGCGCTTATTTTTTTCGGCGTCCACGTAACAGCCGCAGATTCTTGTGATACCATTATCATCTTTTTTAAATAATTTTTTGATCTCCGCGATTTCTTTTTTATTCATTTTGTTTCTTCTCCATTCTCTCTCCGTGTTCTTTGTTCCAGTGCCAGCAGCTTCTCTTTGATATCCAGACCGCCTCCGTAGCCGGTGAGGCTGCCATTCTTACCGATCACCCGGTGGCAGGGAATCAGGATCGGCAGAGGATTGCGGTTATTTGCCATCCCCACAGCGCGGCATGCTTTGGGATTGCCCACAGCCTCCGCCAGCTGTCCATAATACCAGGTCTCTCCATAGGGGATCGTTTGGAGAGCTTCCCAAACCCGGATCTGAAAGGAGGTTCCCCGAAAGGAGAGAGGAAGGGAAAATATTTTTCGTTTCCCGGCAAAGTATTCATCCAGCTGCTTTTTTGCCTCTGTCAATAAAGGAGAAACAGAGGATTCCGGATATTCTACTTTTGTATGACAAAAAGCGAGACGGCAGATCCCGTGCGGGTCTGCTTCGAGTCTCAATGTTCCGATGGGAGAGGGCAGATAAAGTATATTGTTAGATTCCATGTTAAACTCCTTATTAAGCAATCGTTGCCGGTATTCGTACGTTCGGGCTGCCGCCCTGTGTACTTATATCGTCTTGTCCGGACAATGTCCATAACTTTTATAGTAAGTATAGTATGAAATGCAAAAAGATGCAAGAAGTTGCAGAATGAAAGAAAAAGAGATATAATATCAAAAACTTAGTTTTTTGACGGAAAGGAGAATCGTATGGGACTAAATGATACACCATCTGCTGAGCGGATACATATTGGATTTTTTGGCTGCCGGAATGCGGGTAAATCCAGTGTGGTAAATGCCATAACAGGGCAGGAACTTGCAGTGGTTTCAGATACGCTGGGAACTACGACGGATCCGGTGATGAAAGCGATGGAAATCTTGCCCTTAGGGCCTGTGATGATCATTGACACGCCGGGATTTGATGATGTGGGAGAGCTGGGAGAGCTTCGCATAAGGAAAACCAGGAGCATTCTGAACCGGACGGATATTGCTCTTCTGGTGGTGGATGCCACAATAGGTATGAAAGAGACGGACCAACAGTTGATTACTCTGTTTAAAGAGAAACATATCCCATATCTTATTCTGAATAATAAATCAGATCTTCTGCAGAAGATTCCGGAAGCAGAAGAGCATGAGATGTACATCAGTGCGGATACAAAAAGCGGAATTCATGAATGCAGGGAAAGAATTGGGAGATTGGCACCCAGAGAGGAGATGCAGGGAAGGATTGTGGGGGATCTGGTGCAGCCATCGGATTTTGTGGTGTTGGTGGTGCCCATTGATTCGGCGGCGCCAAAGGGCAGGCTGATTCTGCCACAGCAGCAGACCATCCGTGATCTGCTGGAAGCAGACGCCACCGTGCTGGCAGTGAAAGAAACCGGGCTGAAGCAGACGCTGGAACAGATGGGAAAGAAGCCGACTCTTGTGATCACCGACAGCCAGGTTTTTGCCGGTGTTTCTGCAGATGTGCCGGAGGAAATACCGCTGACTTCTTTTTCAATCCTGATGGCGCGTTATAAAGGATATCTGGAAACGGCGGTAAAAGGAGTGTCGGCTGTGGAATCCCTGAATAATGGAGACAAGGTGCTTATATCCGAAGGATGTACCCACCACAGGCAGTGTGATGATATCGGGAGCGTGAAGATTCCCAGATGGCTCAGAAAATATACGGGAAAGGATCTGGAGATCGAACTCAGTGCGGGAAGAGAATTTCCGGAAGATCTGTCTCCCTATTCGCTGGTCATCCACTGCGGTGGCTGTATGCTCAATGAAAGAGAGGTCAGATACCGGATGAAGTGTGCGGTGGACCAGAAGATACCGTTTACCAACTATGGCATCACCATTGCGTATATGCAGGGGATTCTGAAACGGAGCGTCAGTATATTTCCAGACCTGGCGGCCATGATTTGATACGTCGGGAAGGAAAAAGTAAAGAAAAGAAAAAAAGAGATACAGCACTTTTGAGTACGACTCAAATCTGCTGTATCTCTTTTGGGGTTTAATGAATTGAGATTGCATCCACCGGACAGCCATCTCTTGCTGTCTGGGCGTCCGCTTCGCATTCTGGCGGAATCTCATCCACCTGAGAAGCTGCTTTTCCATTGTCATTGAAAGCAAATACTGTTTCGCATGTACCGACGCATAAACCGCAGGCAATACATGTATCTTCATCTACAACAGCCTTCATTATATGGTCTCCTTCCTGCTGAAATCTTAGAGATTCCGGGAAAAGGCCAGTGTTCTGTGCCGGACCCGGAAGCTCTTTTACAGAAGTATAGCCAGATGACTGGAAAAATATTCATTTAATCTTCTTCAATAACCTGAATTTCCAAAAAATCAAAGTCGATGGTTTCGATAAAATTGTCACTGGTAAACCGGGTCTTATCGATGCGCTTAAATTCAGCAATATTATGTTCCAGCCAGATGGGTTTACTAAGGTCAAATACATAGCAGATTTCATCCATGGCAGCAAATATTTTTTTAGTACGATTTAGGTCCGGTGAGGCATTTTCCACCACCATATCCCGGAGCATGCGGTTGGAACAAAATTCTTTTGCCCACAGTCTGAACATGGGATCCCTTCTTTCCGTATATTTTCATCTGTGTGTTTGTACTTACCCTGACACGGTTACAGTATACGTTGCCAGAGTTAAAAAGTAAAGAATTATTTGACTTTGTATTCATTTTCTTATAAAATTAAGAAGGTGTTATTATATGATACAGAAAAAGGCAGAAGCTGTTTTTCGTTGGAGAAGGAGTAAGGTACGATGCTGGAACAGGAATTGGATACATCGATGCTGAGACAGATTCATATTCCCATGGATGAATCCCATGTTTTTATTGACCAGGAAATGAAATTCCGGGAAATGATGATGATGTACAGCTGTGCGATAAAGGAAGTAAAGACGAAACTTCAGGTGCTGAATGATGAGCTGTCGATCACAAGAAAAAGAAATCCTATTGAGTTCATTAAATCCAGGATCAAACAGCCCACGAGCATAGCGTCCAAATTAAAACGGAAAGGATGTCCTGTGACGGTGGAATCCGCCATGGATGTTCTGTCAGATGTGGCGGGGGTAAGGGTGATCTGCGCATTTATTGATGACATATACAAAGTGGCAGATATGCTGACGGCACAGGATGATATCGAGTTGATCAAGCGAAAGGATTACATTAAAAATCCGAAGATGAACGGGTATCGAAGCCTCCATCTGATCGTGGAGGTTCCGGTTTTCTTTTCTGACCATAAAGAATTGATGCGGGTGGAAGTACAGATCCGGACCATTGCCATGGACTTTTGGGCGAGTCTGGAACATCAGCTCAAATATAAAAAAGATATTGATGATGCGGAAAATATTATGTATGAACTGCGTGCCTGTGCGGATGTGATCAACCGCACCGATTATCATATGCAGTCGTTGAGAGACCGGATCGTCGAAAATTCATAACAATGACTGGTATAGTGTAAGGCGGTTCTGTGAATACATAAAGATAGGACCGAAAGGATAGAAATGGAGGAAAAGGAAAATTATGGCTACACGAATTGATGGAAAAGCAATCTCGCAGATGGTAAAGGATGAACTCAGGGAACGTGTGAAAAAAGAAAAGATCGAGGCGACACTGGCAGTGATCCAGGTCGGCAGTGATCCGGCCTCCACTGTTTATGTGGGAAACAAAAAGAAGGCGTGTGAGTACATCGGAATTCGTTCTCTTGCCTTTGAGCTTCCGGAGGAGACAAAAGAAGAAGAGCTTCTGGATCTGGTCAGGGAGCTGAATGACAGAGAAGATGTGGACGGAATTCTTGTCCAGCTGCCCCTTCCGGCACATATGGACGAGGATAAGGTGATCCAGACGATCTCTCCGAAAAAGGATGTGGATGGTTTTCATCCCCAGAGTGTGGGAGCCCTCAGCATCGGTCAGCCAGGATTTGTCTCCTGTACGCCGGCGGGTGTCATACAGCTTTTGAAGCGTTCCGGTGTGGAGATCGAGGGAAAAGAATGTGTTATTGTGGGCAGGAGCAATATCGTAGGGAAGCCGATGGCGCTTCTTATGCTTCGTGAAAATGCCACCGTCACGGTCTGCCATTCCCGTACAAAGGATTTAAAAGAGGTGACGAGACGTGCGGATATACTAATCGTGGCCATTGGAAAGCCAGGATTTATCACGAAAGAATATGTAAAAGAGGGTGCCGTTGTTATCGATGTTGGAATTCACAGAGGTGTAGACAATAAGCTCTGTGGAGACGTGAATTTTGAAGAGGTTGAACCAGTTGCTTCCGCAATTACCCCGGTTCCCGGAGGTGTAGGTCCGATGACGATCGCCATGCTTATGAATAACTGTGTTGAGGCGAAAGGAATACAGTAAATGATAGATATATATTTCGTATCACTTGGCTGTGACAAGAATCTGGTGGACAGCGAAAAGATGCTGGCGATACTGGATCATGCGGGATACCGCCTGGCGCAGGAGCCAGAGCAGGCGGATGTGATCGTGGTCAATACCTGTGCGTTTATCCACGACGCTAAGCAGGAGAGCATCGAGACTCTTCTGGAAATGGCGGAGTATAAGAAGAAGGGAACCTGCAGGGTACTTATTGCGGCTGGTTGTCTGGCGGAACGCTACAAAGAAGAGATCCAGAAGGAAATGCCGGAGATCGATGGTATCATCGGAACTACGGCCTATGATACGGTGGCGCAGGTGGTAGAGCAGACTCTGACAGGCCAGACGACGGTCAGTATGAAAGAGCTTTCTTATATTCCTTCGGGACTGACAGACCGGATCCGGTCCGGTGCCGGACATGTGGGTTATCTGAAAATCGGCGAGGGATGCAGCAAAAACTGTTCTTACTGTGCCATCCCTTCCATGAGGGGGCGGTATCGCAGTGTGCCTATGGAAGAACTGATAGAAGAAGCGGTGAAGCTTACCGCCGGTGGTGCAAAAGAACTGATCCTGGTGGCGCAGGAGACCACGCTGTACGGGGTGGATCTATATGGTGAGAAGAGACTTCCAGAACTTCTGGACCGGCTGGCACAGATCGAGGCGGTCAGGTGGATCCGTATCCTGTACTGCTATCCGGAGGAGATCACAGAAGAGCTTGCCGAAGAGATCAGAAAGAATAAAAAGGTCTGTCATTATCTCGACCTTCCGATACAGCATTGTAATGATGAAATCTTAAAAAAGATGGGAAGACAAACCAACAAAGAACAGCTTATGGAAAAGATCGGGATGCTGCGGAAAATGATCCCGGACATTGCGCTGAGAACTACATTGATCAGCGGATTCCCTGGGGAGACAGAGGAACAGCATGAAGAATGTGTAGAATTTGTAAAGGCGATGCGATTTGACCGTCTTGGCGTGTTTCCATATTCCCCTGAGGAGGGAACGAGAGCTGCCGGATTTGAGGGACAGCTGGAGGAAGAAGTGAAGAGGCGGTGGGCAGATGAGATTATGGAGACGCAGCAGCAGGTGATCTTTGAAGCCAATGAGAATATGGTGGGTAGAAGGATCCTGGGGCTGGTGGATGGCTATCTGCCAGAAGAAGACGTCTATGTGGCGAGAACGTACCGTGATACGCCGGAGATCGACGGATGTGTGTTTTTTCACTCTTCCGCTGAGATCCTTTCAGGGACCATGGTAGAGCTGGAGGTAACGGACGCCAGCGGCTATGATCTAATAGGAATGTTATGCAGTGAGGAGGACTAGACGATGAATGTGCCAAACAGATTGACGATACTTCGGGTCATTATGATTCCGGTATTTATCCTGTTTATGCTATGGCAGGCATTTCCGTATTCGGATTATATTGCGGCGGGGGTATTTATACTAGCCTGTGTCACAGATTTTTTTGATGGGTACATTGCGAGAAAATATAATCAGGTCACTACCTTTGGCAAGTTTATGGATCCTCTGGCAGATAAGATCCTGGTCTGCTCGGCGCTGATCTGCTTTCTGGCAGAAGCGGATAGTCCGATGCCTGTGTGGGTTGTCATCGTAATTATCGGGCGGGAATTTATCATCAGCGGATTTCGCCTGGTGGCAGCGGAAAAAGGGGTTGTCATTGCGGCGAGTTACTGGGCTAAGGTAAAGACAACTGTACAGATGATTATGGCGATTGTGTTGATCTTTGATTTCAAACATCCGCTATTTGCCCTGTTGGAACAGATACTGATCTACGCGGCACTGGTGCTGACTGTGATCTCACTGGTGGATTATATTTATAAAAATCGGGCCGTTTTATCGGATGTTTCATAATTTTTTGTTTTTTCTCACTAGGAGGTGCGTAATATGGAGACTCTGGAAGAGTGGCTTGTCAAGGAATTGACAAAAAGACATGCTAGCATTACAACAGCAGAGTCATGTACCGGGGGGCTGGTCTCAGGCAGAATCGTAAACGTCGGAGGTGCCTCTTCTGTGTTTAACCAGAGCTTTGTCACCTACTCCAATGAGGCGAAAAGGGATCTTCTCGGAGTAAAACAGGAGACACTGGACAGCGTCGGGGCTGTGAGCCCGGAGACTGCAGAGCAGATGGCGCGGGGAGCGGCAAAGGCAGCAAAGGCCGAAGTGGCACTCAGTGTCACAGGAATAGCGGGACCGGATGGTGGTACGCCGGAAAAACCGGTGGGACTTGTTTATATCGGATGCTGCTGTTATGGTGAGACAATTGTAGAAAGGCATGTATTTAAAGGAAACCGGATGGAAATCAGAAATGCTTCGGTAGAGACAGCACTGACTCTTGCAAAAAAATGTCTGAAGGAGTGAATTGATTGAAAAAAATCATACTTTTTTTGTGTGTTGTGCTGATCGCATTCGGAGGTATCGGATGCAGTATGTTTAAACCGGAGGAGGATGAGATGGATCTGACAGAGGAGGATATCCTCTCTGCCAACGATAATCAGATTATGGGAGTATCTTCTGGCAGTGTGAGTACGGTCAATACATTGTTTATATATACCATCGACAGCATCCAGGAGGAACTGGTACCGTTACAGATTCCTGTAGGTGGAAGCCGTATTACACCAGCATTTATAATGGATGAGGTGATCCGGAACCTGGATGAAAAGGTTGAGGTGACGGAGATAGACATTGAAAAATCGCGTATTTTTATTACCTTTAATGAGGACTATGCGCCGGTCAAAAAATGTTCCAAAAATTTTGAAACCATGATACTTGACTGTATTTCCAACAGTATTCTGGACAACATTCCGTATATTGATGAAGTGGTTTTTCGCGGCGAAAAGGGAGCCTATCGGTCCGATAATTTCAACTTTGAAGAGGATGAGGTGTACAGCTCCAGGTAGTTTGAGATAAAGAGGATAGAACGAATGAAAGATTATGATATAGTAGTCATTGGTGCCGGTGCGGCCGGAATGATGGCGGCGGTCGCTGCAGGCAGACGGGGGTGCCGGGTCTGTATCGTTGAACGGAATGAGAAGCCAGGGAAAAAAATATATATAACAGGAAAGGGCAGGTGTAATATCACCAATGCCTGTGAAATGGATGAACTGTTTCAGAATGTGATGACCAATCATAAGTTTATGTACAGTAGTTTTTACCGCTTTACGAATGAGGATGTCATCGCTTTTTTTGAAAAAGAAGGTCTTTCGCTAAAGATCGAGCGTGGAAACCGTGTTTTCCCAGTATCGGACAAATCCTCGGATGTGATCCGGGTGCTGTCTGGGGCGTGCCAGAAATGTGGTGTGGAATTTCTCTTCCACAGCCAGGTGAAATCAATTTTATGTGATTACGATGGCCTTCAAGCTGTTAAGGGTGTGAGTCTCGCTGATGGCAGGGAGATCATGGCCAGTCAGGTGATCGTGGCGGCAGGGGGCAGATCCTATCCTTCTACCGGTTCTGAAGGGGATGGTTATCTGTGGGCGGCACAGACCGGTCACACCGTAACCAGGTGCCTGCCGTCGCTGGTGCCAATGAATATCAGAGGAGAAGAGCCAGCACAGATGCAGGGGTTGTCCATGAAAAATGTCGAGATGTCTTTCTATACGAGAAAGGCTGGTGGGAAGAAAAAAGAGCTGTACCGGGAATTTGGAGAAATGATGTTTACTCATTTTGGGATCACGGGGCCAATCGTGCTCTCAGCTTCCAGCCGCATCGGCAGCGTCTTAGAGACAGAACAGGTATATGCAGAACTGGACTGTAAGCCGGCGCTTTCCAAAGAAAAGCTTCACAAGCGGATTCTGAGAGATTTTGAGGCAAATCCCAATGTGAGCCTTAAAAATTCACTGGGAGGACTTCTTCCCCGGAGTATGATTCCAGTGGTTTTGAGAATAAGTGGTCTGAGAGGCGACAAGGCAGTCAATCAAGTGACCAGGGAAGAACGGGAAAAACTGGTGGACGTTATAAAAGGAATGGTGTTTTCGATCGACTCCCTTCGGGGCTGGAACGAGGCAATCATTACCAAAGGCGGCGTCAATGTCCGTGAGATTGATCCCGCTACGATGGAGAGTAAACAGATCCAGGGTCTGTATTTTGCGGGTGAGGTGCTGGATGTGGATGCATTGACGGGTGGATTTAATCTTCAGATCGCATGGTCTACCGGTTATACGGCGGGAGAAAGTGCCGCGGAACGGGTATTGGACACCAAGTGGGATAAATAGAGAAAGAACGAAGAAAAACAAGACAGAATGGAGAGAGACGATGAATATAGCAATTGACGGACCTGCTGGGGCAGGAAAAAGTTCTATCGCGAAGCTGGTAGCAAAAAGATTATCTTTTGTGTATATCGATACGGGAGCCATGTATCGGACGATGGCTTATTATTTTTTGAAACACGGAATCAATACGGGGGAAGAAAAGGCAGTGGCGGAACATTGTGGGGAGATCGAAATCCGTATTGCCTATGAAGACGGCGAGCAGCAGATTTTTCTCAACGAGGTAAACGTATCCAGGGAGATCCGCGGCGAGGAGGTAGGAAATCAGGCCTCAGTGGTCGCTGCCTATGGAGCCGTCAGGGAAAAATTGGTAGCCCTTCAGCGCCAGATGGCAGCCAGCACGGATGTGATCATGGATGGCAGGGACATCGGTACGGTGGTTCTGCCGGATGCAGAGTTAAAGATCTATCTGACAGCAAGTTCCGTGGTACGGGCGGACAGGAGATACAAAGAACTTCAGGAAAAGGGAGTAGATTGTGACCGGAAGAAGATCGAAGAGGATATCATTCTTCGTGACAAACAGGATATGAACCGTGAAATATCTCCTCTCAAACAGGCAGAGGACGCGGTATATCTGGATTCATCGGATATGACCATCGATGAGGTGGTAGAAAAGATTGTTACTCTTGCAGAAGGGAAGAAGAGCGTATGAAGGTAACACTGGCAAAAACAGCAGGGTTTTGCTTTGGGGTTAAGAGAGCAGTGGAGATGGTTTATACGGAGGCACAAAAGGGAAAGCAGGTCTATACCCTTGGACCAATTATCCATAACGAGGAAGTTGTGTCTGATCTGGAAAAAAAAGGCGTGAAAGTGATCAGTGAGCAGGATCTGGAAAAAATAGAGGGAGATGGAAATGAGTTGTCCGGCTCTACGGTGGTCATACGATCCCATGGCGTCTCCGAAGCAGTTTATCGGTCGCTGGAGGAAAAAAAATGTGAAATTGTAGACTCTACCTGTCCTTTTGTGAAAAAGATTCATGATACGGTCAGAAAACATGCCGCACAGGGGTATGATATTGTTATCATCGGAAGCAGAGAACATCCGGAAGTACAGGGGATCCTGGGATGGTGCCTGGGACGGGGGACGGTGCTGGAAAAAGAGCAGGAAATATCTTCCTATGAGCCTCAGAATAATGAAAAAAAGGTATGTGTAGTGGCACAGACGACATTTAATTACAAAAAATTTAAAGATTTAGTTGAAATTATCTCAAAAAAAGGTTATGATATAATTGCTGTGAATACTATATGCAATGCGACGGCAGAGAGACAGAAAGAGGCACAGGAGCTTGCGGCCTGTTCTGATGCCATGATTGTGATTGGTGGAAAGAACAGTTCAAATTCCAGAAAACTATATGAAATCAGTAAAAATCAGTGTGAGAGCACTTATTTTATACAGACATTGGAAGATCTGGACATGGAATGCGTCCGGTCGTCTGAAAGCCTAGGTATTACTGCGGGGGCATCCACCCCAAAAAACATTATTCAGGAGGTTCTAGAGGCATGTCAGAAGAAAGAAGTTTTGGAGAATTATTAGAGGAATCATTAGTAACAATCCATAATAATGAGGTTGTAGAAGGGACAGTTATCGGCGTAAAGGATAGTGAAATTATCTTAAATATTGGATATAAAGCAGATGGTATATTGACAAAGAATGAATATAGCAACAATCCGGATGTTGATTTGACCAAAGAAGTCAAATTGGATGATAAGCTCACTGTAAAAGTGCTGAAAGTTAATGACGGAGAAGGTCAGGTTCTTCTTACCTATAAGAGATTACAGCAGGATAAGATGAACAAGATTTTTGAAGAAGCGATGGAGAAGGGCGAAGTTCTCACCGGTACCGTAGCAGCTGCTTTAAAAGGCGGACTCAGTGTTGCCTATGGCGAGGGAAGGATATTCATTCCGGCGAGCCTGGTATCTGACGTATACGAAAGAGATCTGTCCAAATACGCAGGACAGGAGATTGATTTTGTACTCACAGAAGTGAATCCGCGGAAGAGAAGAATTATCGGTGACCGCAGACAGTTGGTTGTGGCAAAGAAAAAAGAGATGCAGGAAGAGCTGCTGGCAAAAATTGAAGTGGGCATGATGATTGAAGGTACTGTAAAGAACCTCACTGATTTTGGCGCTTTTATTGATCTGGGAGGAGCAGATGGACTCTTACATATCTCCGAGATGAGCTGGGGACGTGTAGAGGATCCAAAGAAACTGTTCAAGGTTGGTGATCAGGTGAATGTGATGATCAAAGATATCGTCGGCACCAAGATTGCCCTTACGATGAAATTGGATTCCAACAATCCATGGAGAACTGCACCTGAGAAGTATGCTAAGGGAAATGTTGTAACAGGTAAGGTTGCCCGGATGACAGATTTTGGTGCATTTGTAGAGCTGGAAGAGGGCATCGATGCGCTGCTTCATGTATCCCAGATCTCGATTGAGCATGTGGAGAAGCCATCTGACGTTTTGAAGGCAGGACAGGACATCACTGCAAAAGTCGTTGATTTCAACGAGGAGGCGAAGAAGATCAGCCTTAGTATCAAAGCACTGGAGATTGAAAATCAGAAAGAAGCAGAAGAAGCTCCGGCTGAGGAGACGATAGAAGCTGATAACGAGGAGGCAGAAGAGGAAGTATAATTCTGCGCTCCAATGATTTAAAATTGCTGGTGTATATCTATGTTAAATAATTATGAAGATTTCAAGAAAGAGTTTTTTAAGCTTTCTAAGATCGATCTGAATTCCTATAAGGAAAACCAGATGAAGCGAAGGATTGATAACTTTATCGAAAAGAACCAATGTGCAGGATATGTTAATTTTCTTAAATTAATTCAGAGAGACAGCGATATTTATGACATGTTTATCACGTATCTGACTATCAATGTCTCGGAATTTTATAGAAATCCGGCACAATGGACGACTCTGGAAAAAGTTATCATTCCTCACCTTCTAAAGTGTTTTGGGAAAAAACTCCGTATTTGGAGCGCAGCCTGCTCTACTGGTGATGAACCCTATTCTCTTGCCATGGTACTGAGTGATTATGTTTCCCTGAATCAGATCGAGATCATTGCTACCGATATGGATAAAGAGGTTTTATCCAAGGCAAAGCGTGGATGCTATAATGAAAAGAGTGTCAAGGGACTTCCGGATAAATATATCAATAAATATTTTAAAAAGGATGAACATGGGCTGTATCATGTAGTGGATTCTATTAAAAAATGTATTACGTTCCGGCAGCATAATCTTTTAAAGGATTCTTACATAGCAGACGTTGACCTGCTGGTATGCAGAAATGTTCTGATCTACTTTACCGACGATGCGAAGGATGGAATTTATAAAGGGTTTGTGAAGAGTCTCAAAAGGAATGGAATTCTTTTTGTGGGAAGCACGGAACAGATCATAGGTCCGAACCGGTATGGTCTTGAGACGTTTCAATCCTTTTTCTACAAAAAACTTTAAGAAAAGAAATGTGTTAATAAGCCACTCGAACCAAATCGGGTGGCTTTAAATAAGAAAAGAAAGTGAAGGCAATTGCCGGTTCGGAAAAACTTCACCAGGCATTTGCTCGCCAGGTGTCAGAAGTTCGTGACACCTGGCTCTCTTCACTCCATCGTTTGTGTCTGCGTTGCAGTCACAAACTTGAGATGCGCAAAAAAAGTGCAGAAAAGAAAGGAAAATTATGAAGAAGATTATTGTTGCCCTGGATGCTATGGGCGGAGATTTTGCACCGGAGCAGACGGTGCAGGGTGCAGTCAATGCGGTGAATTCCTCCGGGGAGATCAAAGTAATTCTGGTGGGGAAGCAGGACCTGATTCAGGCAGAACTGGCGAAGTATGAATATAACGGTGATTCCATTGAGGTGGTTCATGCCGAAGAGATCATTGATATGGGAGATGTGCCCACGGCGGCGATTAAAAGTAAAAAGGATTCGTCACTGGTGGTGGCCATGAGGCTGGTCCGGGACGGAAAAGCGGATGCGGTCGTTTCTGCGGGAAGCACCGGTGCTATCCTGGTAGGTGGACAGCTGGTAGTAGGGCGTCTGAAGGGGATCAAGAGACCGCCGCTGGCGCCTTTTGTGCCGACGACGAAGGGATTTTCCCTGCTCATTGACTGCGGTGCCAATGTAGATGCCAGACCGGAGCATCTGGTTCAGTTTGCCCAGATGGGATCTATCTACTATGAAAATGTGATGGGGAAAAAGAATCCTACGGTGGGGCTCCTCAATATCGGAACGGAAGAAGAGAAGGGGAACCAGTTGGTGAAGGATACTAAACCATTGTTGAAGGAATGTAAGGGAATCAACTACATCGGCAGCATTGAGTCCCGTGAAATCGTGCGGGGGGCGGCAGATGTCATCGTCTGTGAGGCATTTGTAGGAAATATTGTGCTGAAGTTTTTCGAGGGACTTGCCCTGACGATGTTTGACAGTCTCAAGCAGGGACTGTTATCCAGTCTGCGGACAAAGATCGGTACGGTGCTTGTCAAACCTGCCCTGAAAGGATTAAAAAAGCAGTTTGATACGAGCAGCCAGGGCGGCGCACCGCTTCTTGGTTTAAAGGGGCTGGTGGTAAAAGCACATGGGAACTCTACCTGCAAGGAGATCGAGATCGCTATAAAACAATGTGTCTCCTTTAAAAAGCAGGGCATAAACGAGAAAATAAAAGAAAGTATTTGTGATTGATATGAAGGATATCGAGGAATTTGAGGATCGGATCGGCTATGCATTTCAAAATAAAAGACTTTTGCAGAATGCACTGACCCACAGTTCTTTTGCCAACGAGAGGCACTGGACGTACAATAGAAATAATGAGAGGCTGGAGTTTTTGGGGGATGCTGTGTTGGAACTGGTGAGCAGTGATTTTATTTTTCACGAGCACAGCGGTGATATGGAAGGCGAGATGACCAAGCTCCGCGCCAGTCTGGTCTGTGAGAGAAGCCTGGCGGATTCTGCCAGACAGATCGGGCTGGGGCGGTTTATACGACTGGGAAAAGGCGAGGCTGCCACCGGAGGCAGAGAGCGGGATTCCATCCTGTCTGACGCCTTTGAGGCGGTGATCGGCGCCATGTATCTGGATGGCGGTCTGGAGACGGCGAAGTCTTTTGTAAAACGTTTTGTGCTCTCGGATATCGAGAACAAAAAGTTATTTTATGACAGCAAAACGGTATTACAGGAGATGATCCAGGCACAGGGAACAGGCAGCATTTGTTATGAACTCGTATCAGAGACTGGACCAGATCATGCGAAAGTATTTGAGGTGAAATGTCTGCTGGATGGAACATGTCTCGGGACAGGAATGGGACATTCCAAAAAGACGGCGGAACAGAATGCTGCCTATGAGGCTTTATGTAAGATGAAGAATAATAAATGATTGGAGTTTGTTTATGTATCTGAAAAGTATCGAAGTTCACGGTTTTAAATCCTTCGCCAACAAGCTGGTGTTTGAGTTCCACAACGGCATAACCGGCATCGTGGGACCCAATGGGAGCGGAAAGAGTAATGTGGCCGACGCCGTCCGCTGGGTTCTGGGAGAGCAGAGTGCCAAACAGCTTCGCGGCGCCAGTATGCAGGATGTGATCTTTGCCGGAACAGAGCTTCGCAAGCCTCAGAGTTATGCCTATGTGGCGCTGACGATCTCCAATGAGGACCATAAGTTAAATGTGCCCTATGAGGAAGTACAGGTGGCGAGGCGGGTATACCGTTCCGGGGAGAGTGAATATCTTCTCAATGGTGTGACATGCCGGCTGAAGGATGTACAGGAGCTTTTTTTTGACACCGGAATTGGAAAAGAGGGATACTCGATCATCGGCCAGGGGCAGATTGATAAGATCCTTAGCGGTAAACCGGAGGAGCGCCGGGAGCTTTTTGATGAAGCAGCGGGAATTGTAAAGTTTAAGAAGAGAAAGGCAACAGCAGAAAAAAATCTGGAAGCGGAGAGCCAGAATCTGCTCCGCGTCAGCGATATCCTGACAGAGCTGGAAAAACAGGTAGGACCTTTGGAAAAACAGTCAGAAAAGGCGAGAGAATACCTGCGGCTGAAGGAAGAACTGAAAAAATATGAGATCAGCCTGTTTATACAGGATTATGACAGCGGCCAGGAAGACCTGCAGGAGACAAAGACCAATATCTCCAATGCGGAAAAGGAACTGGATGAGGTCAAGAAAGAGCAGGAGAGCACCAAATCCAGGTTTGAAGAGGTAGAACATCAGATCAAGGAATACGACGAACTGCTGGAGCAGAAAAAGGAGAAGTGTAACAGAGACCGTGTTACACTTGCCGGTATCGAGGGAGAGATCCGCATCGCGAAAGAAAAGATTTCTTCTCTTTCTCATGGAAAGGAATACTATACTGACCGCATGGGCAGCATTCAGGCATCTGTGGAAGAGGTCACGAAGGAAAAAGAGGGATATCTGGAAAGCCAGAAGGAATTTACTGGGACGCTGGTGCAGATGCAGTCGGAAGAAGAAGAGCTTCTCAAAGAGACAGACCAGCTCGGTGAAAAGATCGGGGAGATGGAAAAAACCATCGCTGAGCAAAATGACATCATACTGTCTTCCATGAATCAGACCTCGGAGATTCATATCGAGCATCAGAAGATTGCGTCCATGATGGAGCAGAACTCCATCCGCAAGGCGGAGCTGAACCAGAGGATTCTGTCGAACAAAAGCCAGGTAGCTGCTGCTGTCGAACAAATGCAGCAGGAAGAGGCCGCGCTGGAAGAGATCCGCCAGTCCCTGGACGCGGAATATGTAAAGAGAAAAGAGTTTTTAAAGAAGGCAGAAGAATGCCGGACTGAAGTTAAAGACCTTCAGCATGAACTACATGACAGGCAGAGGGATTATCATATGAAATCTTCCCGCCTTGCCACGCTGAAAAATATTACGGAGCGCTACGATGGCTATGGACAGAGCATCCGCCGGGTAATGGAGCAAAAACAGGAAAATTCTGGTATTGTGGGCGTTGTGGCAGATATTATACAGGTTGATAAAAAATATGAAACGGCGGTGGAAACCGCTCTGGGGGGAAGCATCCAGAACATTGTCACAGAGGATGAGCAGACTGCCAAAGACATGATCACCTTCCTAAAAAAGCACCGTTATGGACGGGCTACTTTTCTTCCGCTGACCACGGTATCTGCCGCGGCGGGACGGATTAAGCCGGAGGTGCTCTCGGAATCGGGTGTGATCGGCTGCGTGTCGGAACTGGTAAAGAAGGATCATCGGTTTGACGGTCTGGTACAGTATCTTCTGGGGCGGTTTGTCCTGGTGGATACCATTGACCACGCTATGGCGCTGGGAAGGAAATTCAAGCATACCCTGCGCATCGTAACGCTGGAGGGTGAGCTTCTAAATCCGGGTGGTTCCATGTCCGGAGGCGCCTATAAGAACAGCAATAATCTTCTGGGAAGGCGCCGGGAGATGGAAAAACTGGAAGAGGAGATCCAGAAGATTGAAAAATCTATGGACAAGCTCCGGGATAAGAGAAAGCGTCTGGAGGAAGATGCCAGTAAGGCGGAGCAGAGGGCGAAAGAAAAGGATTCTGTGCTCAAGGAGCTGGGGCTTCGTGAGAATACGGCGAACATCAAATACGAGCAGGCGGTGGCGGTGAAGGAGCAGAAAGAGGCAGAATTCAATGCCATCGTCAACGACGGCAAGGAACTGGAAAGCCAGAAAAACATTTTGACGGAAACTCTGTCCCGCATCGATTTCCAGCTGGACGAGAGCCAGAGGAAAAACGATTTGGCGAAAGAGATCCAGGAGCAGACCACAGAGGAACTGGAAGAGGCAGCGGAAACCCTCTCAAAATCCCAGGAAAGGCTGGCAGAGCTCAAGCTGGATATTTCTTCTTTTACCCAGAAGAACAGCTTTCTTCTGGAAAATCTGGAAAAGACAGAGAACCGGCTGATAGAATTGGAAAAAGAATATCAGGCGCTTGTGGAGGAACAGAACAGTTCAGACACCCAGGTGGATCAGATGAACCAGTCTATCAAAGAGTTTGAGGGGCGGATCACGACCTGCAAAGACGAGATCGCCACACTGGAACAGGAGATTGAAGACTACACGAAGAAAAAAGAAGAGCTGATGGTTTCTCAGAAAGATTTCTTTGACAAGAGAAATGAGATGATGGAGCACATCGGTGAACTGGATAAAGAATGCTTCCGGCTGGGGGCGCGAAAGGAAAAACTGGAGGAACAGCTGGAAAACCGCATCAACTATATGTGGAACGAGTACGAGATCACCTACCACAATGCCAAAGAGACGGCAGGAGAACCGGAATTTACTTATGCGAGGATCAAAAACCTGGTGGGCGAGACGAAAAACAGTATCCGCGGACTGGGAGACGTCAACGTCAATGCCATTGAGGACTATAAAAGCGTCAGTGAGCGCTATGAACTGCTGAAAACCCAGCACGATGATCTGATCGAGTCCGAGGAGGCACTGAAACAGATCATTGCCGATCTGGATGAGGAGATGCGGGGGCAGTTCAACGAAAAGTTCAGCCAGATCAAATCCCAGTTTGACCGGGTATTCCGGGAATTGTTTGGCGGTGGAAAGGGAACCCTGGAACTGGTGGAGGACGAAGACGTGTTAGAAGCTGGTATTCGGATCATCGCCCAGCCGCCGGGAAAAAAACTGCAGAATATGATGCAGCTCTCCGGTGGGGAGAAGGCGCTGACGGCGATTGCCCTTTTATTTGCCATCCAGAACCTGAAACCATCCCCCTTCTGCCTGCTGGATGAGATCGAGGCGGCGCTGGATGATTCCAATGTAAAGAGGTATGCGAAGTATTTACATAAACTAACGAAGAACACACAGTTTATCGTGATCACCCACCGGCAGGGAACGATGTCGGCGGCAGATGCCCTCTACGGTATCACAATGCAGGAAAAGGGTGTGTCAACTCTTGTTTCTGTCAAGCTGATCGAGGAACAGTTGAAAAATGAGCAGAATGCGGCAGCACAATAGGTAAAAATTTCAGTAGAATTCAGATAGAAGGAAGGAAAACAATGGGTAATTTTTTCAGTAAATTAAAGAGCGGGCTGAGCAAGACGAGAGATAGTTTTGTGTCAGGCATTGATTCAATATTTTCCGGTTTTTCCGAGATCGATGATGATTTTTATGAGGAGCTGGAGGAGCAGCTGATCATGGCGGATATCGGCATGGACACTTCGATGAGGATCATCGAAGAGCTCCAGGAAAAGGTAAAGGAAGAGAAGATCAAAGAAGCATCGGCTTGCCGTACTCTTCTGATGGATACCATCAAAGAGCAGATGAAGGTACATGAAGATGCTTATGAGTTTGAAGAAAAAAAATCTGTGGTGCTGTTTATCGGCGTCAACGGTGTGGGAAAGACTACAAGTGTAGGGAAACTGGCAGGGCAGATGAAGAAAGATGGAAAGAAAGTGCTTTTGGCGGCGGCAGACACATTCCGTGCCGGTGCCATCGACCAGTTGAAGGAGTGGTCCGGCCGTGCCGGAGTGGATATTATTGCCGGCCAGGAGGGAGCGGATCCGGCGGCTGTCGTGTATGATGCGGTTGCGGCGGCAAAGGCAAGAAATACAGATGTGCTTTTGTGTGATACCGCAGGGCGTCTCCACAACAAGAAGAACCTGATGGCGGAGCTGCATAAGATTTACAAAATCATCGAAAATGAGTACAGCGACGCCCATCTGGAGACTTTTATCGTCGTCGACGGAACCACCGGACAAAATGCCCTTGTCCAGGCGAAACAGTTCAGTGAAGTGGCGGAGATCACGGGGGTTGTTCTCACCAAGCTGGACGGAACAGCAAAGGGCGGTATCGCCATCGCCATCCAGTCCGAACTGAACATTCCGGTAAAATATATCGGCATCGGAGAAAAGATCGATGATTTGCAGAGATTTGATGCCGATGAGTTTGTGGACGCTCTATTTGATGTTGCAGAACAATAGAAATCGTGGTAAAATGAGTGCCGACATAAAAAATGAGAAGAAAGGCAGATGACAATTCATGATGACACTGGATAAATTTGAAGAGGCGAGCGAGAGGGTCAAGGAGGTTATTCTTCCGACGAACCTGATCTACAGCGAATACTATAGCGCCCAGACCGGGGGGAAAGTTTATTTCAAGCCGGAAAATATGCAGTACACGGGGGCTTATAAAGTAAGAGGTGCCTACTATAAGATCAGCACCCTGTCCGATGAGGAGAGGAAGAAGGGACTGATCACCGCATCTGCCGGAAATCATGCCCAGGGTGTGGCCTATGCGGCGAAGCTTTTTGGAGTGAAAGCCGTGATCGTCATGCCCACAACCACACCACTTATCAAAGTAAACCGTACCAAAAGTTACGGCGCAGAGGTGGTGTTACATGGCAATGTATACGACGATGCCTGCAGCCATGCGCTGAAGCTGGCAGAAGAACAGGGATATACCTTTGTCCATCCCTTTGATGATGAGGTGGTGGCCACCGGACAGGGTTCCATCGCCATGGAGATCTTTAAGGAGCTTCCCACGGTGGATATCATTCTGGTTCCCATCGGAGGCGGCGGGCTTGCCTGCGGCGTATCGACCCTGGCTAAACTCCTCAACCCGAACATCAAAGTGATCGGCGTGGAGCCGGCGGGGGCAAACTGTATGCAGGAATCATTAAGACAGGGGGAGGTTGTATCACTGCCGGGAGTGGATACCATCGCTGACGGTACTGCCGTGAAGACGCCGGGATCCAATATTTTTCCCTACATACAGAAAAATCTGGATGATATCATTACAGTAGATGACCATGACCTGATCGTGAATTTTCTTGATATGATGGAAAACCATAAGATGGTGGTGGAAAATTCCGGGCTTTTGACTGTGGCGGCGTTGAAGAAAATGGATATTCAGGGAAAAAAAGTCGTGTCTATCCTCAGCGGCGGAAACATGGATGTCATCACCATTTCTTCTGTGGTGCAGCACGGTTTGATCCAAAGAGGAAGGGTATTTACCGTGTCTGTAGAGCTTCCGGATCGTCCCGGTGAGCTGCTTCATGTGGCGGATGTAATCGCCAAGGCACAGGGAAATGTCATCCGGCTGGAACATAACCAGTTTATCAGCATCAACCGCAATGCCGCAGTGGAGCTGACGATCACCATGGAGGCCTTTGGTCACGAACACAAGGAGCAGATCATAAAGGCACTGGAAGATGCCGGATATGCACCGAAGAGCCAGCAGCCGACGGCGATCTATCACTAAAACAGGAAGGAAATGGCAAAATGGAATACGAACAGAATTTGTTGTTTACTCCGGAGGGAGTCCGGGATATATATGGTGTGGAATGTGAGAAAAGAGAGTGGGTGGAAGCCGAGATTCATAAGATCATGAAACTCTATGGGTTTCAGGATATCCTCACCCCGACCTTTGAATTTTTCGATATTTTCAACCAGGAGCGGGGGACCGTGGAATCAAAGGAAATGTTCAAATTCTTTGACCAGTATAACAATACCCTGGCACTGCGGCCGGATATCACGCCATCCATCGCAAGGTGTGTGGCAAAATATTATTCAGCAGAAGAGATGCCCATCCGTCTTTCCTATTCTGGAAATACGTTCATCCATCGGCGGGGGTATCAGGGAAAGCTCTCGGAGATTGCCCAGATCGGCGCCGAGCTTATGAATGATTCCAGTTCCGATGCGGATGCTGAGATGATTGCTATGACCGTTGAATGTCTTGCCAGATCTGGTCTGAAGGAGTTTAAGATCGATGTGGGTCATGCGGGATTTATTCGTGGTCTGATGGAAGAGTCTGGATTTTCGGCCGAAGAGATTCAGGAATATAAGCGTCTTATTGCAAATAAAAATAGTTTTGGCGTGGAGGAGATGATCGAGAAGAAAGATCTTTCTTCCCGGTTAAAAGAGCTGCTGATCCGGCTTCCGGATCTGTTTGGCGCAGAAGAGACACTGGCGTATGCCAGGGAGAGGGTGAGCCATCCGCTGGCGTTGGAAGCATTGCAGCGTCTGGAGACTGTCCAGGAGATTCTTGGAATCTATGGGCTGGAAGAGAGTGTGACCTTTGACCTGTCAATGCTCAGTCATTACGATTATTATACAGGAATAATTTTTAAAGCATATACATACGGAACCGGAGAGGCGATCGTCACCGGGGGACGTTATGACAGGCTGATCGAGCAGTTTGGCAAAAAGTCGCCGGCGGTAGGACTTGCCATTGTTTTAGACCAGCTTATGAACGCCCTCGCCAGTCAGAACGCGGAGATCCCCACAGAGACGGACGGCATCCTGATCCTGTACCGTTCTGCCAGCCGCAAAGATGCGGTTCATCTGGGAAACCGTTACCGGAATGAGGGACGCCGCGTGATGCTGATGCGCAGGGACGCGGAGACAGAGCTGGATGTATACCGCGGCTATGCGTCAGAGAATCAGATTTCCAGCATTGTCTATGTGGAAGACGACCAGACAACAACGATCGATCTATGACAGATTCAGGATGGAGGAAGGTATGAAATATTTAACGATTGCACTGGCAAAGGGAAGACTTGCCAAGCAGACACTGGCATTACTGGAACAGACGGGCATCACCTGTGAGGAAATGAAGGACAAGGATACGAGAAAACTGATCTTTGTCAATGAGGAGCTGGGACTGAAATTTTTCCTTTCCAAGACTTCGGATGTGCCTACATATGTAGAATACGGCGCTGCGGATATCGGAGTGGTTGGAAGTGATACCATTCTGGAAGAGGGGCGTAAGATTCTGGAGGTTCTGGATCTGGGACTTGGGAAATGCCGTATGTGTGTGGCAGGTCCGGCATCCGCCAGAGAGCTTTTGAAAAAAAATGAGATCATCCGGGTGGCATCCAAATATCCGAAGATCGCCAAGGATTATTTTTACAATAAAAAACATCAGACCGTGGAGATCGTGAAGCTGAATGGTTCCGTGGAACTGGCACCCATCGTGGGCCTCTCCGAGGTAATTGTAGATATCGTGGAGACTGGTTCCACCCTGAAGGAAAACGGTCTGGAGGTATTGGAGGAGATCTGTCCGCTGTCGGCGAGAGTGGTTGTCAATGAGGCGAGCATGAAGATGCAACGGGAGCGGATCACAAAGATCGTAAAAGATTTAAAGCAGGCATTGAACGGATAGAAAGGAGAGGGCGATGATGAGACGGATCAGACTGGACGATGCATCGATGGAAAATATTCTGGAAAGTCTGCTGAAACGCAGTCCAAACCAGTATGACACCTATCAGGATACGGTAAATGAGATTTTAAACGAGGTAAAGGAAAAGGGAGATGAAGCCCTGTTCCATTATACAAAGAAATTTGATAAAACAGAGATCACACCGGACAATATCCATGTGACCGGGGAAGAGATCCAGGAGGCATACGCCCAGGTGGAGACATCTCTGGTAGAGGTTATGAAAAAATCTCTGGCAAACATCCAGGATTTTCATAAAAAACAGCTCCGCAACAGCTGGATCGAAACGAGAGAGGACGGAGTTGTTCTGGGACAGCGCATCACGCCCTTAGAGAGTGTCGGCGTATATGTGCCAGGGGGAAAAGCGGCATATCCTTCCAGTGTGCTTATGAACATCATTCCAGCCCAGGTGGCGGGAGTGGAACGCATCGTGATGGTGACGCCTCCGGGATCAGATGGGAAGGTAAACCCTGCTACATTGGTGGCAGCAGACCTGGCAGGAGCTACAGAGGTTTACAAAGTAGGAGGGGCTCAGGCAGTGGCTGCCCTTGCCTATGGCACCGCTTCCATCAAAAAGGTGGCAAAGATCTGCGGACCGGGAAATATATTTGTGGCGCTGGCGAAAAAGAGCGTATATGGACATGTGAGCATTGATTCCATCGCAGGTCCCAGTGAGATCCTCGTGCTGGCAGACGAGACAGCGAATCCCCGTTATGTGGCGGCGGATCTTTTATCCCAGGCAGAACATGACGAACTGGCTTCTGCCATCCTGGTGACCACCAGTGAGGAACTGGCAGTGCGGGTGGAAGAAGAGATTCAGGAATTTTTGAAGACGTTGAGCCGTGCGGATATCATCCGGAAATCACTGCAAAATTACGGATATCTTCTGGTGGCAGATTCCATGTCCGACGCCATACGGGCGGCTAACGAGATCGCCTCTGAACACCTTGAGATTTTGACGAAGAATCCTTTTGATACCATGACAAGAATAAAAAATGCCGGAGCGATTTTTCTTGGTGAATACAGCAGTGAGCCCCTGGGGGACTATTTTGCGGGACCGAACCATGTACTTCCCACCAATGGCACCGCTAAGTTTTTCTCACCGCTGAATGTAGATGATTTTATCAAGAAATCCAGTCTGATCTCTTATTCCAGAGAGGCACTGGAGCCGATCCACAAAGATATCATTCAGTTTGCCAATGCGGAGCAGCTGACGGCGCATGCCAATTCCATTGCTGTCCGCTTTGACCAATGATAGAGATTGCCCATCAAATGCCTTAAGCGTCCATGCAAGTTCCTTGCCTGTCCGCTTAGCCGCTTGATGGGGCTTATTTCACGACATTAGGAAGTTAAGGGCACCGATGGGATTTTCGGTGCCCTTTTCCAATAGGCAGATCAATCCCCGGATCGTTTCCGCTGTCTCTTCCTCGGTAGAAGGGACGATGGTGTTATCCAGTTTTACCGTTAAGATAATTAAAACGATTTCAGCCAGGGCGGCGGGATGGTCAAAAGTGATATCTCCGGTTTCAATGCCCTGCTGAATAATGGATGTCAGCACCGGTTTTAATTCCGTCACCATATAGTTCAGGTATTTTTGGTGAAGGAATGCCCACTCCGTTCCGGTTTCCAGCGCGGATACCGAGGCATCCTGCCGGATAAATTCTGCCGAAGAGCTGCGGCAGGCCTGAAAAAGCATTGCCATCCGCGTGAATGGGGGAATCTCCTTCTGGGTGGCGAGATTTTTTGCCAGCTCCAGAGGTTTTTTATAATTACGTTCTATTAATGCATCTAAGATCTCTTCCTTCGAGGAAAAATAATAATAGATACTTCCCTTTCCAATACCGGCTGCCTGGGCGATCTCCCGGACCGTGATCGCCTGCATGTCCCTGCTGGTCAGTAAATCTTCCAGTGCATCTAATATTTTTTCATATTTCATAGGTTCTGGCATGGTTAATTTCCTCCGATTGATACTGATACACCAAAGTATATCATATTTTAGAGAAAATTGTTAGATTAATAGCGCCAATTTGTATCCTGTTTTCCTGTAGGGCAGCATAATTTTCTTAAAACCTGAAAAAGAGTTGACCGCTGGTCGAAAAAGTGTTATTGTAATCTTGTAATAGAGTTGACCGCTGGTCGAAAAAGAAAGGAAAATGTAGAAAAATGAACTATGCAGATTTTTTTGCTCTGGTAAAGGAGCAGTTTATGGGAGCCGATGTCAGTGATGTCACAGAACATTTAGCATATCAGTTCAATATCACGGGAGAAGCGGAAGGAATTTTTTATGTTGAGGTAAAAGAGGGGCAGCTGTATGTAGAACCTTATGAATATTATGACCGGGACGCCATGTTTACTGCGAGCGCAGAAACACTTATGAAGATCGCAGAAGGAAAGCTGGATCCGGTGCTGGCTTTTACCCTGCAGAAATTAAAGGTAGAGGGAAATATTGATAAGGCACTCAAATTAAAAGACTTGATTAACAGCAAACGCTGATTCCGGAGGTGAAAGACGATGGGGATTGGAAGAGGAATCCTGGCAGCGATTGGGGGCTTCACGATCGCAGAGCTGGCGGGTTCTGTCTATATGTACCGTCGGACGATGATACGTTGTCCGGGGAAGGCAAATAATAAGAGGACGATTAAAATGTCTGGAACCGACTGGAACCGCTATATGCCGGTGATCGAAGAGCGGAAGGAGCGGTTTCTGGCTCATAGCAGGGAAGACGTATATCTGGAATCAGAAGACGGTCTGAGGCTTCACGCTACTTATTTTCCCGAGGGGGACCAGAAGAAAGTGGTGATCTGTTTTCACGGATACACCAGCCAGGGGATGAAAGACTATATTGCCCTTTCGGATTTTTATCTGAAAAGAGGATTCAGTATGCTTTTGTTGGATGCCAGAGCCCACGGCGACAGTGAGGGAAAATACATAGGGTTTGGATGTCTGGACCGGCGGGACGCCTTATTATGGATCCGGTGGGTGTTAGACCGCTGCGGCAGGGATACGGATATTTTGCTTCATGGAATTTCCATGGGAGGGGCAACGGTGCTGATGTGTACTGGTCTGGAACTGCCGGAACAGGTGAGGGGCGTGGTCTCGGACTGTGCATTTACCTCACCGAGGGAAGTTTTTTCCCATGTACTGCGTTCCATGTATCATATACCGGCATTTCCGATGATGGGGATTTCCGATTGGCTCAATCGACGCCTGGCGGGATACAGTCTGGATGAGTGCAATGCGGCCAGAGAGGTGAAAAAAGCAAAGATCCCGGCTCTGCTGATCCACGGCTCTAAGGATGGTTTTGTTCCCAGCTGGATGTGCGACAAGATCTTTGAACATTATGGGGCGGCGAAGAGAAAGCTGGTCATCGAAGGAGCGGCTCATGCTGAAAGTTATTTTAAGGACATGAAGCAATATGAGAGCACACTGGATGAGTGGCTGGAAGAGGAATGGAGGAGAGTATGAGAAAGACGAGAAAAGGGTATCCGGTGTATCCGCTGACTGTGGCGCAGAAATTCCATTTTTATTATATGGATTTTTGTCCTAAAAAGGAAGTTCTGAATATTGGAACCAGCCTGACCATCGGGGCAGATCTGGATTTTGACGTGCTGAGAGAGGCGATCGGGGAGGCATATGAGCGCTGTGAGTGTCTAAAGGTTCATTTTTTTAAGGATAAAGATGGCACATGGTATCAGTATGTGTGCCAGGATGCAGTGATGGAGATCGGTTCAGAAGATTTTTCTACAAAGACCATGGAAGAGGCGGAAGCGGTGCTACAGAGCTGGACACAGGTTCCCTTTACCAAAGAAGATGCGCCCATGAGCCGTATCGTTATGATCCGGATGCCCGACGGATATCAGGGAGTATATTTTCTGGTGGATCACCGCATCATGGATGCCCAGTCCATGATCTGTTTTTTGAAAGATATCATTGAGATCTACTGCCATAATATGTATGAGGGGGTTGCCTATCCCAAGGAGATGGCTTCCTATATCGAGCAGGTGAAGAAAGATCTCGCCTATGAGGCAGAATCAAAGGCGAAACAGAAGGACGAGGCCTTTTTCCACCAGCTGATCGAGGCTTCGGAACCGATCTATAACGGCATTGACGGTCCGGGACGGTTAGAGGCTGAACGAAAGAACTCTGGAAATCCGGATGCCAGGGCGGCGGTGAATGTATCTGATTCTGTGGATTCGGCGCTGGATGTATTTCATCTGGAGGAAGAACCTACCAGACGTCTTATGGATTTTTGTGAAACCTATCACGTATCTCTGGTCTGCCTGCTGATGATGGGACTGCGGACCTATTTCCAGAAAATGAACCATAACGATGATGTGTCCATTACGACCACGATCGCAAGAAGAGGAACTCTAAAGGAGAAGAAGAGCGGCGGTACGAGGATTCATTCATTTCCGTTTCGGACAATTATTACTGAGGACAGAACTTTTCTGGAGGGAATTTATGAGATACGGGATCGCCAAAATGAGTATTTCCGCCATGCGAACTACGATCCCGTGGCATTTTTTGCCCATCAGAGCAAGGTGTGGAACAAGGCGCCGGGGCGGGTGTATGAACCGATGTCCCTTACCTATCAGCCGATGTCCATGCGGGATAAAGAGTTAGAAAAGCTGGGAGATATTAAGTATAAGACCAAATGGTATCCCAATGGCGCCACGACCCAGGCGATGTATCTAACGGTCATGCACCGTCCGGAGGACAATGGACTGGATTTTAGTTTTGAACACCAGGTGAAGGCAGTCAGCCGTAAGCAGCTGGAATATCTGTATTATTATCTGTGCAGGATCATGTTTAAGGGCGCAGAAAACCCGAACCTTACCATCGGTGAGATCATGAAACTTGTGTAGTATTTCTTTGGAATTATAAGGAGGAAGATCATGTTTGAAGAGCTGAGAGAGATAATTTGTAATTATGTGGAGGCAGAGCCGTCAGATATTCATCCAGATTCCCGGTTTATGGAGGATCTTGGATTTACTTCTTTTGACTTTGTGAGTATGATGGGGGAATTGGAAGAGCAGTATGATATTGAGATCGATTCGGCCCAGGCGGGTTCCATCCGGACGGTGCAGGAAGCGGTTGATTATTTATCTACAATCATAGAATGATTGCTTTAGATACGGGGAGGTATACGATGATCTATTCGACGATTTGGGAAATACTTGATACAGCAGACAAAAAATACGGTTCGGAAGAGGCAGTCCGTTACCGGGTATCAAAAGACGGCATCGAGGAAAAGACCTATGCCCAGTTAAAACAAGACAGCGACCATTTTTCCAGCGTCCTGAGAGAACTGGGAGAGCTGGGAAACCATATTGCCATAACGGGTATGACTTCCTATACGTGGATCACCGCGTTTCTTGGTGTGACAGGAAGCGGATGTGTGGCGGTCCCCCTGGATGTCTCTCTGCCGGCGGAGGAAATGTGTGAGCTGATCCACCGGTCGGATGCCACCGTACTGGTGCTGGATGAAGTCCGCAGTGATGTGGGTGCCATAGTGCGGGAACGCTGTCCGAAGATCCGTTATGTTCTCTCTATGCAGAAAGAAAAGGCAGAGGGAGGGATGGAGTCTTTCTGGGAGTTGGTGAACGCCCAGAAGAGGGGAGTTGACCACCGCCCGAAACCGGAGGATTTATGTACGATTATGTTTACATCGGGAACCACAGGAAAGAGCAAAGGCGTTATGCTCACACAGCGCAACATTGCTGAAAATGCCACCTGTCTGGATATGAAATTTCCGGAGCGCACAGTTATTCTCTCAGTACTTCCTATACACCACGCTTACTGCCTCAGCATGGACATTATAAAAGGGATTTCCCTGGGAAGCGTGATCTGTATCAATGACTCCCTGATGCACATGGCAAAGAATATGAAGATCTTCCAGCCGGACATGATCCTAATGGTTCCGCTGATGATCGAGACACTGGCAAAAAAGCTTGAGGCGGCGGAGGGACTGCCCCCGGAGGCAGTAAGACAGCAGGTGTTTGGAGAAAATCTGCATACGATCTGCAGTGGCGGCGCTTATCTGAATCCGGACTATATCGATCTGTTTGAACGGTATGGCATCCGAATCCAGCAGGGCTATGGGATGACGGAGTGCGCCCCGGTTATCAGCACCAATCTCAGCTGGAATATCCGCAAGGATTCTGTGGGACAGCTTATGCCGAACTGTGAGGCAAAGGTGGTGGAACATGAATTGTGGATCCGGGGAAGCAGTGTGATGGCAGGGTATTACAAAATGCCGAAAGAAACTGCTGAGACGCTGGAGAATGGCTGGTTAAAGACCGGGGATCTGGGATATGTGGATGAGGACGGCTTTGTCTATCTCACCGGAAGGAAAAAGAATCTTATCATCACGAAAAATGGGGAAAATGTATCCCCGGAAGAGCTGGAAAATAAGATTGGCTCTTCCCGTCTGGTGCAGGAGATCCTCGTCCGGGAATCTGAAGGTGTTATCGAGGCTGAGATTTTTCCCGATCAGGAATATATAGCAAGAAAACAGGTGGATGACGTGGAGAAAGAGATGCAGAAGGTCATCGATGAATACAATGCGGGGGCGCCAACCCATAAAAGAATATATCGTTTGAAGATCCGGGATCAGGAATTTGAAAAAACTCCTTCAAAGAAGATAAAGAGGTAGTGACATTTTTCCTAAAATTTGTTAAACTAAAAATAGACAAGGGTGTCGTTATGACGGCACCGGGAAAAATATTAAAAAACCAAGGAGGAGTAGTTATATGTATCAAGTAAAGATGCCAGACACGGATAATCGTAAAATAATCGAGCAGAAGGGGAATATTACGATCTATGAATATGAGCAGGATCTCAGCACCAATCCGGGGGCTGCGATGCAGGCATATTATTCATCCAAAATGAATATTCGCAGACGTCAGGTGATGTTTAATCTGGATGGAGAGCATGATGTGATCGTTCAGGCTGGGGCGATGCAGTGGATGGCAGGAAGTGTGAGCAGCGGTACAAACGTAAAAGGTGTTGGTGATCTTGCGAAAAAGTTTGTCAGCTCAAAGGTGACAAATGAATCAACAATCAAGCCGAAGTACACTGGTAAGGGCATTCTTATGTTAGAACCAACCTATAAATACCTAATTATTGAAGATGTGGCAGCCTGGAACGGTATGGTCATTGATGATGGACTGTTTCTTGCCTGTGACGCGAATACTGAGATCAAAACGGTATCCCGTAAATCTTTTTCTTCTGCTATCGCTGGGGGAGAGGGGCTTTTCAATTCCTGCCTGATCGGAAATGGTTTTGCGGTTCTTGAATGCAACTGCCCAAGAGAAGAGCTTGTGGAAGTACAACTTCAAGATGATGAGCTGAAGGTGGATGGCAATTTTGCCATTGCCTGGAGTCAGAGCCTTAAGTTTACGGTTGAGCGCTCTACCAAAACACTGATCGGTTCTGCGGCAAGCGGCGAGGGACTTGTGAATGTGTACCGGGGAACTGGAAAGGTTCTGATGGCGCCGCTGTAAATTCATGTTTATGTGAAATTAGCCTAACAGTGCAAGTCGGGCTCGACTTGGCAGCGTTAGGCTAGTAATTGAATCACATTAGAACTTTAAGGAACTTCTTTTTCTTGTGTAACTAGCTTGGCTTGAATGGTGAAACAGGGGCATATTTGCGCTATGAAGCTT
>CANBKJ010000020.1 GCA_947369165.1 uncultured Lachnoclostridium sp. | reverse complement strand
AGGAATAAATATTTTTTATGATTGAGAAAAAAAGTAGGTGCTTTCATGATTTTAAGTAATCCTTTCATAGATTGTATATATAAAGTAGTTTATCATTTAAATCGTTGTTTTTCAATAAATTAAGTTAAAGTTTGGGGGAAATATGAAAAATATTACATGTTTATTAAAAAAATATAAAGATATCCAAAATTTTCTTGTAAATAGATAAAGTAAATGATACAATGATATAAAATACATCATAATTATGTGATGAAAAAAGAAAAAAGGAGAATGAGGTTATGAAGAAAAGAATTCAGAAGTACTTAAGCGGTTCTAACGAAGGTTTTTCTCTTGTTGAGTTGATCATCGTTATCGCCATTATGGCTATTCTGATTGGGGTAGTTGCTCTGGCAGTTATTCCATATCTGGAGAAGAGCCGTGAGTCCAAAGATCTGCAGGCATTGGATACGATCTGCAGCGCGCTTACTACTGCAGTTGCAGATACCAAAGCTACTGGAACCGGATCATTTTCTATCGATGCCAGTGGAAGTGTAAATGCAACTGGTTCTGAAAGTAAGGTTTGGAACGCTATGAGCCAGACACTTGGTGAAGCAACCCTTACATTAAGTTCACAGTACGGTGCAGGACAGCCTATTGTATGCTGCTATGATACGGCTAACAACAAAGTGGTATGTTATGTTAAACAGCATGATACAGCTTCTGGCGGTGAATCTAAATCATTCAGTATCGGTAGCACAAATGTTACTGTACAGAATTGCCAGTATAATGACAATGCGCCTCTGATGGTTAGCAATTAATGGACTTTTACTTAAGTTAACAGATGCAAATGGGAGAAAAATCATGGCAATAGAAAATTTTCTTTACATAATCATTTTCATATATGGCATCGTGATCGGGAGTTTTTTAAATGTATGTATATATCGGATTCCAAATAAAGAAAGCGTTGTCATGGTGAATTCCCATTGCATGAACTGTGGCCATAAGTTGGCTTGGTATGATTTGTTCCCGTTGTTCAGTTACCTCTTTTTGAAAGGGAGGTGCCGGTACTGCGGGAGCAAATTGTCTTACCAGTACCCCTTGATCGAATTGTTGAATGGAATTCTATATCTTGTTGTGTTCGGGGTGAATGGCATGAATGTTGAGAGTGTATTGTATGCGCTATTGACTTCTTCTCTTCTTACATTGAGTGTAATCGATTATCGTACGTTGGAGATCCCTGTGAAAATTAATGCCGTTATTTTGGGAATCGGAATCGTACATATTGCATTTGATCTTGAAAATTGGATTCACTATTTAATTGGCTTCTTTTCAGCAAGCCTTTTTCTGTTCTTGTGCCTTATTCTTACAAGAGGGAAGGGAATTGGTGGAGGAGACATCAAATTGATGGCGGTGGCGGGGTTATGTCTGGGATGGCAGAATATCATGCTCGCTCTGGCAGCTGGCTGTATCATTGGTTCGGTAATCCAGTGTATCATTATTGCAGTGACGAAAAATAAAACAAAGTTTGCTATGGGACCTTACCTTTCGGTAGGGGTATTTGTCGCTATGCTCTGGGGTGACAGATTTATTGACTGGTATCTCAGTCTATGCGTATTATAGGGGAGATATTTCTGACATGTGATTTTGTGGATTTTAGTGTTTTTTCTTTTTTATTTTCTATTTATCTTGGCTAGAACCTCATTGATAAAGACGGAAAAGGCAGTAAAATCCATAAAATGAGAAATGAGGAGGGTATATGCACTGATTGTATATAAGTAGATTAGGAAAGTGCGGTGCATTACGAAGGAGGTTATTATGGCTAAAAAGGTTGTAGTAGTTCGTGTGGGGACAAAGACGATAAGAATTGTACATATGGATAATTCAGCAGTGAATCCTACGGTTTATGGCTGTGTTCGTGTACCGACTCCCCAGGGATCTGTGGTAGATGGGGAAGTCAAAAATATTATAGATGTGAGCCGACGAATCAAACAGGCATGCCAGGAAAAGGGAATAACCACAAAGGATGTTATATTTTCTCTTAGTTCTTCTAAAATTGCCAATCGTGAGACGACGATTCCATTTGTGAAGGACAGCAAAATTCAGTCCATTGTAGATGCGAAAGTCGGAGATATGTTTCCTGTGGATAAGGAACGGTATATTTTTTCCTATGTGAAACAGGGAAATGGGCGAGATATCGGCGAAAATGAAGAAGTGACGGATGGCAGTGAGAAGGAGAGGGAAAAAGAAAAGGCGGAGAATCCGGAGATAACGGATGATACCAAGAAAAAGAAGAAAAAGAAAGACAGAAAGAGTAAGAATCCTGAAGAGGACAAAAAAGGAAAAGAGAGGGAAAAGCAGACAGAGCGGGTAATCGACCTTCTTGTATATGCTGCACCGATTGATTTGGTGCGATCCTACTATGCCCTGGCAGAGGGATGTGATTTTAGAGTCGCAGGTATTGAGGTTGATGGAAATGGTATTTTCCAGATCATGAAACGTCAGGTGGCAGAAGGCGTAGAAATGGCTGTTCAGATTAACCGTGACAATACCTTGATCAACATCATGAGCAAAGAGAAGCTGCTTTTACAGCGTGTTATTCCGTATGGAGCTACTAACATCATTGAAGCGGCAATGTCAGAACCGGCATTCCAGGTGCCGGAATACGATAAGGCAGTCCATCTTCTGGCTTCCCAGAGAGTACTTCTTCATACGTTGAATCCGTCGAATCCGCAGGGTGATTTATCCATGCAGAAACGTATTGAATTGACGCAGAGTGCCTCATCATTGATTGGTAACATATATCGTGTTATGGAGTATTATAATTCAAGGTATCGAGAGGAGCGGATCCAGTCTATTATTGTTACAGGAAATGGAGCCAACATTGCAGGCATTCATGAATTGATGAACAATGAGCTTGGGATTCCGGCACGGACTCCGAATGAACTGATCGGCGTCTCATTTAACCGTCAGATAGAAGTGAATGCAAATATTCTCCAGTATGTAGGATGCTTTGGTGCAGTTTACAGTCCGGTTAATTTTATTCCCGATGAGATAAAAAATAAAGTGGCTACAAAGGATTCGGTCATGAGCATCGCGGCAGTTTTTGTGGCAGCTATTGTTCTTTGTATTGGGGTCTCTCTTTTTTCCGTGATTGAACTCAATTCGGCAAAAAGCAGATATGATGCCGCACACGCAAAGGAGCTGTCTCTTCTGCCGGTGGAAGCGAAGTACAAAGAGTTGGAAGAAACGAGAAAGAAGGTTGGAACATACCGCCTGATCCAGAACAGGGTAAATACCAGCAATAACCAGCTGCATAAGGTGTTGGATGATATTAAGGAAGGGTGTCCGGATTCTTTCTTTATCGATTCGATTTCTACCACAGATGAGGGGGGGACGATAAGCTGTACATCGAGAGATAAGTTTTCTTCTGTTTCAGCGCTTGTAGTTCGCCTGAATCTGCTTCAGGGAATTAAAGACGTTACCATATCAAGTTCCATTGCCAAGACAGAGGATGATGTCACAAAGAAAAGACAGTATAAATACACGATTTCATTCAAATATATCTCAGATCTGGAATTGATGGATACAGTAGAACTTGAATACTTGGGGGATATACTTATGGCGAATGAGGAGGCGAAATAATTATGAAGGGAAAACTTACACTGGCACAGATTCGAGTTATTCTTATACTGGTAGCAGTTATGTTAATCGTTCTTACTTACTTCTTTGTTTACCAGACCAATATGGATGAAGCAGCTGATTTTGATAAGAGAACTGCGGATACGAATGAACGGGTTGCATATTTGGAGAGTCTGCAGCCAAAAGTGACAGATCTTGAGGTGTTTACCTCTTTGTATACAGATGATATTGAGGATTTTATTCAGTCGTTTCCGGTTAAGATTACCCAGCAGAGGTCAGTTTATCTGATCTATCGTCTTATGATTAATACTGGAATTGATATTGAAAGCATTACACCTGGAGAACAGCAGCCTTTCTATTATAAAGGACAGATTACCGATGGAAATGCGGCGCCAGAAGAAAATGAAGAGGAGACCATGTCGGAGATCACAGTAGTTGATATGGATCAGATGATTGGTTCGACAGCTACCTATACCATTAACTTTTCAGGAACTACCAAACAGGTTTATAAAGCATTGGATTGGATTACTGAAAATAAAGAAAAGCTTTCTGTTGGAGATGTAAATTTGGCATTTGACAGAAGCAGCGGGAAGCTGGCGGGCAGTATTGGCATTCATTTTTATTCCATGCTTGGAAACGGTGTACCCTATAAAGAACTGGATGTATCTGAGTTTACTTATGGAGTGGATAACGTGTTTGGTGATTTCAGCAAGGATAAAGAGTAATTTTTGGATGCAGAGAAAGGCGGTGTGAACGTGCGTTGTAAGGAGTGGTTAGAAGATAATAGTGGCTTTTCGCTGGTGGAGGTTATACTGGCACTTACTATATTGGCACTGGTAACACTGCCGGTCATCAACTATTTTACCTATTCTTCAGTAAAGACGATTGATGGGCGGGAACGGCAGACGGCTACGATGGCGGCGGAAGATGTCGCAGAAGAATTAAAAGCATGTTCTAATGTTGAACAGATTGAAGCTCTGGTGGCGGCGCCGGCTCCAGGAGCAACGGCTGCACCACCTGTTACAAATTCTACTTATTTGGTCAGAGTGTTTTACAAGTATTCTTATACGGTTCCATCGAATATATCGGCTGTAAATCCGGGAGTGATCAAACATGGTTTGAGCCGTGTGATCTGTCTGGATATTCAAGAGGGAACAAATGAGCTTGCAGGAGCAACGACACCATCCCCAACACCGGGCGCTTCTCCGATGGCGACTCCAGACAGCACAGAAGTATGGTCTGTAGACCCTTCACCATTGCCGGAGTATACTGTGGAGCCGGATGCGGATCCTCTACCCATGGATATTACGCGTAATGTGGTGGTGAATAATACCAAATATAAAGCCAAAGTTCATTTTGATTTTGATGCATATGGCAGTGAAACCAGGGCGAAAGACGGATCGAATATTGATTCCGAATATAACGATTATCATATTCCAAGTCCCAGTGAAGTGTATGGAGATACGAATGTAGTGGCTTCTGAGGATGACGAAGTGGATTCGGCAGTGAGTGAGATCTACACCGATGTCATGGCGGCTTCTACGCCGGGAAAGGTGATCCAGAAAGAAGTAACTTTAGAGCAGACAGAGATCAGTAAATCCAAGTTGAATAACATCTTTATCTTTTATAAGCCGGCATGGGACAGTTCCAGGCAGGAACATTTTAAGGTGATCAGTGATCCAGGATTTACTGAAGATGAAATGAAAAAGATAAATATTTACTTTACCTATCAGGATCTGTCAGTGCCCGCACCGGGAGAGACACCAGATCCATCCGTTTCTCCGGCGCCAGGGGTGACAGATATCGGTACTTATACGTTGTTGATGGACAGCAGTGATATGAATAAAGCTGTTCATGCAAAGTATTATTCCAATCTGAACCGGCCGGATTATCCGGATAATAGTATTAATGCTAATTTTACGCTGCAAAAGAATTCATTAAATAAGTATGATTCCTATGTTTCCAAGATTAAAAAGCGACGCATCGGGAAGATGTATGTAGACATATTTGCAACAAATGTGCAGGAGTTTACCAAAGATAATGTGCTGGCTCATATAGAGTCTACCTATGCAGAGTAGCAGTCAATGGAGGGGTGCCGGATACGGAAAAGATGAATGGGGGGTTTTTCGATGTTTCAGAAATTAAGAAGCCTACTGAAAGAAAAACTGGATAAGATCAGGGAGGATGACAGCGGTTCTGCATTTATCTTTGTTGTGATCGGTGTTATGTTTGTATCAATTGTAGGAGCCACAGTTCTGTCTGTGGCTACAAACTATGTAACGACTGTTATAGTGGATCATTACTCAACAGACAATTTTTACCAGACAGAGGGATATTTATCAGAGATAAGAAGCGGGATTGAGGAAATTGCTGGCAAAGCCAATGAGAAGGCTTACCTGGAAGTGGTGGAACATTATACGTCACCGAAGATGACCAGTCAGATGAAGACAATATTTGGGAAGAAATATCTGACTGGGATTGTTAGAAAATTGAATCATGATGCTTTGGTTCCCACGGAAACTTCTGCGGAGATCAAAGATATTGAGTCACAGCCGGCGACGGATTCAAAAGTGACTACGGATTGGGAACAGTTAAGTATGGATCTGATCAAAAAGATGTCCACCAATCCGGGGACATTAGGATCAACTTATGGCACCAATGATCTTCGTTACCGTTTTGAATATGATAAGGACGAGAAAGAATTGTATCTGGTGATTCGTGGACTCATTATCAAGTACACTGATGAAACGGATTATCGTTCCAGTGTGAAAACGGATATTAGAATTGGTGTGCCAGACTATGCTTTTGAGGGAAACCGGACCTATGAGGAATTGAAACATTATATTTCGATTAGTGATGATATATTGCGTGTTGATACCGGCAACAATTCGTCGGATGCAACGGTTTCCGGAAATGTTTATTCTGGTACTGCTAAAAAAATGGAGAGTCCAAACGATGATGAGGACTCCGGGATTCAGATCCATCCAAGGACAAAAGCTGTATTTCACAGCAAGCGGATCATCAGCCGTGGAAATCTGAATATTTTTTCCGGCGCCGATGTAAAAATGAGCGGATTAAGTGGTTTAAACAGCCTTGGGGAACTGTGGTTAAAAAATATCGTGGTCCGTAAGCCATCGCCAGCGGTGGGGGGAGCTATGACTTCCCATGTAAATATCAATGACAATGCTTATATTCTGGATGATACGAGCATTGAGGATGATAATGCAACGGTAAATCTTGGTGGAAATTATTATGGCTATAGTTATAACCGGGATAATTCAGATTCGACGGAGGGGAATGCTTCTCTGCGCTCTGATTACAGCAGTGCCATACTGATCAATGGAAGAAATACCACGCTTACCTCTAATGGCCTGACAAAACTGATTCTGGCAGGAAGAACCTTTGTGCAAAGGAATGAAAAACTTGCTGACGGAACTTATCAGGAGTCTGTGGATGATATTATGATGGGTGAGTCGCTGGCAGTGAAAAGTAACCAGATCGCATATCTTGTCCCTGAAGAGTTTATCCTGGATGGACACAATCCTCTTGTTGGAGCAGAGGTGGGGGATGATACAGATGCAAGGAATAAGGTAAATATTGCGGCTTTAAAAAGTCTTGCTGTTGGAAACGAAGGAAAGACGATGGCGGATTTCCTAAGGCCTGGTGAGGAAATTACGGCGAACTACAATAATAGTGGCCAGTATGTATACCTCTATCTGAATTTTAAGAATGAGGTGGCGGCAAATGAATATTTTTCCTGTTATTATAACCAGGAAGAGGGATCGGCACCGAATAATTCCAAGCCGAATAAGGAGTATCTGGATGACCGGGCACAGTCCTATATCGCTACGTTAGACGGAAGTATGAAGATTTCGCCGGCACTTTATCTGATCGCTGGAAATATCGTACATGATTATTATAGTAATACGGGTGCGAAGCAACAGTCTCCAAATTATTTTGACGGGACGAATAAACCGGTTAAGAGCCTTCTGGACGACGGACAGTCAAAGATGAGAAATTATCTTGGGCTGCAGATGGCACTGCTTTCTTCTGGAAGTGAAAGTGTGGCGGATGTCCGTGGTATGCTGGATGATAAGAGCAAGGATGAGTTGGTTAAAAATATAGTACTGAATATTATAGATACAAACGGAAACCCATCAGAAGAAGATAATAAGTTTGAGAAGGACGGTGTCTCATTGCCGGATCGTATCGATAACGTTCCGGGATATGGCGACTGGAAAATCATTTGCCAGAATGACGATTATATGATCGATCCTGGCATTGAGAAGGGAATCGTTCTCTGTGCTAAGAATGTGACGGTCAGCAGTAATTTTGAAGGGTTGATTATTGCCGGAGGCAGGGTCTCTGTCACTGCTGCTGGAAGCTACAAGGCAAATCCGGCTGTCGTGGGAGATATTTTAGATATCATTAAGAACCGCAAGGACAAAGACTGGTGGAAATATTTCCGTTGTCTGGATGACAGGGAAAAACGTCCTGCGAATGTGGCAGATTGTATCAGTTATGAGGAATGGGAGAGAAACTCTGATTGATGAAGAAAAGAAGGTGATGTGAATGAAAAAATTGGAGAACTCAGGTTTTACGCTGATAGAGGCAATAATAGCCATTGCTATCGTTGCGATCATGGTCGTAGGGGGCATATCTGGATTTGGTTTTCTGGATCTTGCCAATGCCTCGAAATGTTCTGCGAAGATCGACACAGGATTGACAAAACTAAAATCTCAGAACATGTCAAAAACATCATCAGTTTATATGCACTTATACTTTTACGATAACGATTATTATATATTGTTTAACGATTCAAGTTCCTTTACTCCTTCAGCAGCAAATTATTCAGAGGGTGAAGTTGTTGGAAATGAGAAACTAAGAGTCTATTTTGATAATCAGGATCTTTCTACGATTCCTGCCAAATGTGTTTCCGTCGGTGTGAGGAGAAAAGATGGGGCTTTTACCAATACAGCTACACCTACAAGCACCATTAAGGTGGTCCAGGCTTCCGATAGCAGTACAGCACATGAAGTCACGCTGGTAACCAGTACAGGCAAACATTTTATTGATTGATCACGATGACAGATAGAGAAGAGGAGGGAAAAGAACGATGAAATTGAATAATAAAGGTTTTTCCCTGGTTGAATTATTGTTGGCGGTTGCCATTTCTACCGTTGTTTTTGGGGCAATTACAGCACTTATCGCCTTTTCTTCCAGAAGCATGCGGGATACGAATGCGAGAGTAGAACTCCAAAATCAGGCAAAAGATGCATTGAATCATATCGAGAGCTACAGTTTGGAAGCCGAACGAGCGTACTGGGACCAATTGAATCGTATTCTTATCTTGTTTTATGACGAAAAAGAAGGCAGTCAGATGATCAAAGATTTGGAAAATGGAGATAAAACATTGGCTGATATCAAAGATATGCGATCGGATTCGTATGTGTACTGGTTTAAGAACAATGATGGAATTGCTGATATTGGTGGAGACTATAGCGTGTATTTTGGAAAATGCTCTCCCGCATCGACACCAGCACCCACGCCAGGACCAGCACCGACACTTATACCGGGGGCAACACCGACACCAGCACCGCCGGGTGTATCCATGCCAAGTATTGTAGACGTATCACAGATCACTGCGATCAATAGCCAGGAGGATTTACTGAAAAATTATCTTCTAGCAGACGAGGTGAAAGAATTTGACTGTAAGATTCTGGAGAATGGCGCCTCAAAAAAATATGTTTTGGATGTTAATCTGGTCTTTGACGATAGTGTAGTACCGGAATATAGTTGTGGAAAAAGGATTTATATGAGAAATCAGTAGAAAGGAGCGCGGATTATGAAGGGAAAAAGGAATGTACATAGTAAAAAGAGCCCTTTGAGGCGGGGAATGATGTATGGTGGTTTTACTGTGCTGCTTACCTGTGTGATCGTTATCGCTTATTATTTGATCTCGAATGGTGTTATTTTTGGTAAATATATCGCAAATGAACCTTATATAGCACAGAAATATATAGATGATCCAGAACTGGTGCAGTCAGAGGCGGAGGCAAATCCAGATTTGACAGTTACTGCGAAGAATTCTTATAAATCTTTGAAAAAGACTGCTCCCCTTGTACAGACAGATTCAGGAACAAAAGTCTTAGAATATCTGGGATTTCAGGAGAGGGAGAAGGAGACTGGGACTTCAAAGCTCACAGGCAAACGTACCATTCTGTTTGATCTAGAGAATAAACTAAGTATTGGTGATCTTTATTCTTCTATTTCTATTTTAACGAAAAAAAGTGGCCAGAGACTAAAAGTGTATTCCGCTGAATTTACAAAGACGAGAAAAGAAGATTCTGAGAAGAGGGTTCTTACACTATTTTCAGCCAACGAATCTATTGTGACAAAAGATAATGAAGAATGCAGAACAGATGCGAGCTGGAATGCGGATTCCAGTGTAAGCTTTACGACAGAAAATCCAGATAAAAATGGAGGAATGCGTTTTTATGTAGACGGTGTAAAAAAAGAAGCTGTGGATCTGAAAGGATATCGTTATTTAAAAGTGGTGGTAGAGTCGGAAGAGGAGACAGAGGTTTTGATCCGCGGCTATAAGGCTTTGCCTGAGGTGCCCAAGACAAATGGATCCACACAAAAGGGAACAAAGGATAATCCTTTTATTCTTCTGGAGATTGTACCAGAGATGTCGCAGCAGGCGTATTCCCTTCTGGTATCTTCGCAGGAGGAAGGACTGCCTTTTGATCCGCTGGAGTTTAGTTATGAGGCGTTGAGAAAAGGAGAGAATATAGGATTTTTGGATAATGGTGCCTGTCGCAGGGAACCGATCGGTAATAATCTATATGCCTTTCATGATGCACTGGTGGGAGAGGGATGGAAACCTGGTGACGAAGCCAATGGAGATTTGTTCAATAATACAAATATAAAGAATTTTAATGGTTGGTTTAATAATAATAACCACGGATTTGAGATCTATAATCCAAATGGGACAGTAGTAGGGGCTGCTAAAACGAGTGGTTATGGCCGACATCAGCGCTCTAAGGCTCCACTTTTCTATTTGATTACCTATTATACGGTGGAAATGAGAAAAGATAAGAATTTTGCTTCTGAGATTTCCAATGGGTTGTCGAAAAGATCAATTGCGGAGATTCAGTCCGCTTATCCAGAGGACTTTGTGGATAAAGATGGGAAAGAAATTCCTTTTAAATATTTTAAAAATGATGCCCAGTGGAAATGGACGTATGAAAAGGATCTGGAGGATACGAAGGAGTATACAGTAAAATTCGAGGATGATACCGCTGAAGTCAAAACAGATTATGAAAAGCTGACAAATGGTCAGATGACAGTGACCCAGTTTGCCAAGGTTCATCGAGAACTCTTTGCAGCGACGACAAAGGGTGAGGAAGTTTTAGACAAAGAGATTGAGCGCACAGATAGCTGGAAGCATGAGAGCAAGTCCGAGGTGATTGGATATTTTGTATATGTAGGTGACGGAAAGGGGGATTTTTCTGTTGGTCCCTATGAGGCTCCGAATAAGAAAGTGCAGCAGTGGGAGGATTTGTCACAGAACAAATGGAAGTATTACGAAAAACTCAGCGATATACCCACTGACATGACATACAACGAGATATGGCCTGAGGGCAAGCAGGGCTGGGAGGTACAGGATGCGTTTAATAATCTGAAGGTGGGAGATGGATTCCCGGCGGTGTTAAAAGAAGTAACATCCATTCAAAATTCCGACCAGAAATTAAAGGTCAGCACAGTATATACATTTAAGTACAATTACGAAGGATATATCTTCCGTTTTGAGTTAATTGGTGTTAAATTTAATGATATTTTAAAGCGATCCCTGTTTTATTTTGAGGATCAGAAGGACAGCGATGGTAAAGTGATCAAAACAGCGGATGAACAGTACGAAGATACTCACGTTAAGGTGATGACACTGACTCCTTCGATGATCAACCAGATGGATCAGGGGGATACACCGGAAACCCTGGATATTGTGGAACGGGCAGATATGTTTTATATCGCTACATATGATACCAATACGGATGATTTAACTGCGCTGATGGATTCCTATCATAATTTTTCCAATCCAGTAAGAAACAAGAATCAGTGGCATTCTTATAATGGGGAAATTGCTTCTTTTCATGAGAATGATCTGGAGTGGGTTGACTGTATGAAGATCATCAAGCGGCTTAGCGGAGACTGCTCCCTGCCAATGCTTTATTCAAGGCAGATGGGAATGTTGCTCGACGAGGGGGTGAAAAGAACAGGGAATACGGATATCCACATGTATATGGATGATAAGGTTCTGTGTTCACAGCGTTCGGGAAGCCTTAATAATATTACAAAGCTGTATCTGATTTCTACGCAGTTTGATCTCTCGGCAGATAAGGATAAACCCAACAATCAGGTAGAGTATGTCCAGACTTTTATGGATGATGTGTACGATAATATAAGGCAGGTGCCATTGACGGAGGATAGTCACCGAGATCCGGATTCCGCAAAGTATACAGGATTTTATATGAGAAAGCTGTGTCAGGAGGCAGGGCACACTGATGAAAAGCAAAAACAGAAGTGTTATTATCTTTGGAATATACTTACTTTCCTGCCGGAGGTGGCAACAGAGCCTCCTGAGGATTCTCTTTATAACTGGAACCATACAGGCATAATTCCAGATAATTTTGTAAAATATGGCTTTTTAAAGACTTCCGTGGAAAGCACGGTGGTTGCGTATCTGCAGGGGTATTATAAAGATCCAACGGGTACTGCAATGGGGGGAATTACAGGAACGGTAGATCCTTCTAATGATTATCAGAACGTCGTGGTAATCCATAAAGAAGGGCAGCCCAACAATGGAAACTTCTCAATTTTTGCCGGTGGAATAGCCGATTTTCTGATGGATTTAACAGAACAAATCCTGAGTAATGGAAATGTCCTGACTCCTTCCATGGGATTTTCTCTTCACAATAATAAGGAAACGAGAAAGTATTATCAGAGGATTTCAAATGATTGTGTGCTAATTGATTATAGTCAGTCGGCAGAGTTTAAGAGCGATAAGACGATGTACCTTTTCTGCAGTTTGAACAATTCCGACAATGAAGAGACATCCATTCTCAAATCGGCTACGCTAATCAATGAAAATGACTCATCCAAAGCACCGATCAAGCTGAAACCGGAGAATCTGGAGGGAAATCCATTTGAGATGAAGCTGATCGATTTTGACAAGAAGCAGAATTTGTTTGAAAAGATAAATGGATATCCTATTCCAGAGAAACAGACACTGAGTTTCCGACTGCCATTTTTAAGATCAAAATGGCAGGAAGGTTATACAAAGGTTCGTCTGGAGTGGGTGGCGAGGTCATCTAAGGAATCGGGGGCTAAGTATGCACCTACACAGAACCCTTTAGATCCAGATAACGTGGAACAGGTTGAGACATCTAAGCAGTTTGCTGAGATTACAATAGGAGAAAGAGGATTATTTGCCCTTCAATAAAATAGAAAGTATGGACAATTCAGATACCTGTGTCTGGTTTTGGGCGCAGGTATCTTTTTACGCGAAGCGTGATGCTCGTGGTTGTAAAAAATGGAGGATTATTATGCCAAAGAAAATAGCCGATATAAAATATGAGTTTGAACATGCTGAAATGAAAGATTGGAATCTGTTATTTGATCTATATAGAGAAGATGGAAGATCTGGTGTAGCAAAATTGATATTGACGTATCAGAAAAGGCAGAAAGCTTATGAAGATGAATGCAGACGTCTGGAAGTGATGCAGGAATTTGAAAGAAAATATGCAAATGATTATACCTGTATCTGTGGTATAGATGAGGCCGGGCGAGGCCCTTTGGCTGGCCCCGTAGTAGCTGGGGCCGTTGTGCTTCCCAAGGATTGCAAAATTTTGTACCTTAATGATTCCAAAAAACTCAGTGCAAAAAGAAGAGACGAATTATTTGATGAAATAAAGGAAAAAGCGGTATCCTATGGAATAGGTATGAGTTCACCGGAGAGAATCGACCAGATCAATATTTTGCAGGCCACCTATGAGGCGATGGCCCATGCGGTTCAGGATTTACAGGTGGTGCCGGATTTGCTTTTGAATGATGCTGTGACGGTTCCCCAGATTCCCATAAAGCAGCTGGGGATCATCAAGGGAGACGGAAAAAGTGTCTCGATCGCGGCGGCGAGCATTATGGCAAAGGTAACCAGGGACCGACTGATGACAGAGTTTGCCGAAATATACCCGGATTACGGTTTTGAGGGACATAAAGGCTACGGTTCCTCTGCACACATAGAAGCGTTAAAGAAATATGGACCATGTCCGATCCACAGAAGGACATTTATAAAAAATTTTATGAGGTGATTTAGTTTATGGCAGAATTCGATCCCAAAAAGACGGCAGTTGCCCTTGAATACGAGCCAGGGGAGCAGGCGCCGAAGGTAATTGCTACTGGAAGAGGACATATAGCAGACAAAATTATTACAGAGGCGGAAAAAGCAGATATTCCGGTTCATAAAGATGAAAAACTGGCGAAAAGCCTGTCGATTTTGGATGTTGGGGAATATATCCCTCCCGAATTGTATGGTATTGTGGCTGAAATACTTATCTATGTAGACGGGATGGAAAAAATCCAAAAAAAATTGGATAAGCGGTAAAAAGTACTTGATGTCTGGGCGGAGGACTCTCAGAAAAGACAGTATAATATTGAACTTCAGATAGCTGAGGACGAGGATCATCTGAAACGTTCACGATTTATCCAGAGCCGGATCGATAGCCGGGTGCTGGGAACAGGAGCCAGTTACGCAGATCTGCCGGATTTGTATCTCATTTTTATTACAGAAAAGGATTTTTTAAATACGCAGACGGGATGTTCAGAGATAGTTCGAATAATAAAAGGTACAAACCGAGAGATACCGAATGGGGTACACGAAATTTATGCTAATTTAACTTTCCCAGCGTCAACAATGGAGCAGACTGCATTGTTGGAATAAATAAAAAACTCAACAACAGTATTTTCGCCGGATACAGTAAAGTTTGAGAATTTAAGAAAAAGAGTAGCATATTTGAAAGAAGAGGGGAAAGGAGTGAGGTATATGTGTGAATTTACAGAGGCGTTGCTGGCAGAAGGACGAGAAGAAGGACGTGTAGAAACAACAGAACGAATAAATCATTTGAATGTCTGTCTGGCTGAGGATGGCAGAACAGAAGAAATTGTAATGGCAGCAAGGGATCTGATTCTGCATGGGCTATTGATGGAGGAGTATGGTATATAGTTCATAAAAATAGTTTGATATATGCTATCTTGAATTGACAACATCAGATATATATGATAAGATATTAAAAGATTGAGGATATCTCATGAAGGGGTACACCACCGCGGGTGTAGCTTTCATGTGCTATCCTCTTTTTGCGCGTTAGCTTTGAGCCTCGCACTCTGAAAACATATGGTCACATGTGCTTGCACGATGTGACCGGTATGTTTTTCAGAGTATGCGGCGAATGCCGCGACCAGTCACAGAAGCGGAGCGCTGTGACTGGTGCGAGGCGACAAAGGACGGGTTAAAGGCGCAAGAAAGGAGGACACCATGATAATACTAAATGGAAAAGAAAAAGAGCAGTATACAGATCTCTCATTAACGGAACTTTTAGAACGAGAAGGTTATGATAGTCGTAAGATCGCAGTAGAGATCAATGGGGAGATCATTTCCAAATCAATTTATAATGAAACAAGGGTGAAGAGTGGAGATAAAGTCGAGGTGGTGAGTTTTGTGGGAGGAGGCTGATTCTTTATTTTTGTGGAACACGTATGTTGGAATAAATTTAGAAGATGTTAAGAAAAGAAAGATGAGGAGAGGATAAAAATGAATGATGATATGTTGGTTTTGGGAGGGCATGAATTTAGTTCCCGGTTTATACTTGGTTCTGGAAAATATTCGCTGGATCTGATCCAGGCTGCTGTTGAACAGGCAGGGGCGCAGATCATCACTCTTGCCCTGAGACGGGCAAATGCCGGGGGAGCGGCAAATATTATGGATTATATACCGGAGGGGGTTACACTGCTTCCCAATACTTCAGGTGCCAGAAATGCGGAAGAGGCTGTCCGGATCGCCAGGCTGTCCAGAGAGATAGGCTGTGGAGATTTTGTAAAAATTGAGATCATGAGAGACAGCAAATATCTTCTGCCGGATAATCAGGAGACCGTGAAAGCGACAGAGATTCTTGCAAAGGAAGGATTTGTGGTGCTGCCCTATATGTATCCCGATTTGAATATATCAAGAGATCTGTATAATGCGGGGGCGGCGGCTGTGATGCCTCTGGCTGCTCCCATTGGTTCTAACAAAGGATTGTGTACAAAAGAATTTATCCAGATATTGATCGATGAGATCGATCTTCCCATTATCGTAGATGCGGGGATTGGATGTCCCTCCCAGGCATGTGAGGCGATGGAAATGGGGGCGGCGGCTGTGATGGCAAATACGGGAATTGCCACAGCAGGAGATATCCCAGCCATGGCAGAGGCATTTCGTAAGGCGATCGAGGCCGGGCGGACCGCTTATCTTGCTGGTACGGGAAGAGTACTGGAAAGGGGAGGAAGTGCCTCTTCTCCGCTGACGGGATATATTCAGGATGGAAGCAATACATAATATTTGTTACATTAGTGTGCTGGCACACTAATTACCTCTTTATTGAAACATGTGAGAACGATAAAATGGAGAAAGGGAAAAATGACAGAGAGAATCAATGAAAGTATTTTAAATGAAGAGATCAAAGAACATCTAAAAGAAAACAGGACAGATCATATGACCTATTTGGAAGGTATGGAGGTTCTAGATTCGGAGATTGATAAATTGGTAATAAAAGCGGCGGAGGCATTTGATTGTGAGCGTTATACGGCGGCGGATGTTAAAAATGCCCTTAACCATGACAGGAAAGGGCCAGAAGACTTTGCAGCGCTGCTCTCTCCGGCGGCTCTTCCTCTTTTGGAGGAGATTGCCCAGGCAGCACAGGCGGAGACAAGAAAACATTTTGGAAATTCTATCGCTATGTTTACACCCCTCTACATTGCAAATTATTGTGAGAACTATTGCATTTACTGCGGCTTCAACTGTCACAATAACATCAAACGTGCCAGACTGAACATGGGAGAGATTGAGAAAGAAATGCAGGAGATTGCCAAAACGGGTCTCCAGGAGGTTTTGATTCTGACGGGAGAGAGCCAGAAGATGTCGGATGTCAGATACATCGGGGAGGCATGCAAGATCGCCCGGAAATATTTCAAAGTAATCGGTCTGGAGATATATCCGGTGAATTCTGAGGAGTATCAATATCTTCATGAGTGTGGCGCCGATTTTGTCACAGTATTTCAGGAGACCTATCATTCTGGTAAGTATGAGACGCTTCATCTGGCGGGAAGAAAACGGATTTTCCCCTATCGCCTGAATTCCCAGGAAAGAGCTGTCAGGGGAGGAATGCGGGGCGTGGGATTTGCGGCGTTGCTGGGACTGGATGATTTTAGGCGGGATGCCTTTGCCACGGGCATGCATGCGTGGTATATTCAGCGAAAATATCCCCATGCAGAGATTGCATTTTCCTGTCCGAGACTGCGCCCGATCATTAACAATGACAAGATCAACCCCATGGATGTTCAAGAGGCGCAGCTGCTTCAGGTTGTGTGTGCCTACCGGCTGTTCCTGCCATTTTCTAATATAACTGTTTCCACCAGAGAGTGTGAGAGGGTGAGAGATCATTTGATACAAATCGCTGCTACCAAGATTTCTGCTGGGGTAAATGTTGGCATTGGAGGCCGGGGTGGAGAGGAAAAGGGAGATGAACAGTTTGAGATTGACGACACGAGGACGGTGGATGAGGTGTACCAGGCGATCCGCGATCATGGGCTGCAGCCGGTAATGAGCGATTATATATATGTATAAAACAAGTAGCGGTGATGGAATCCCATGTTTGTGTGTCACCAATAGAAAACTGTGTCAGGGAGATTTTAATGAGAGAATCCGGCAGATCGCTCAGAAGAGGGAAGCGGACGCTATTCTTTTGAGAGAAAAAGATCTTTCCCAGAGTGAATATGAGAAGGTGGCGGAAAATGTACAGCGGATCTGTCAGGAGACTAATATGACGTGTATTCTTCACAACTTCTGGGAGAGTGCCTGGAAGTTGCACTGCCGGAACATCCATCTTCCCCTGGGGGTTCTTGAAACACTGCCCGATGGGGTGAGGAATTATTTTCAGAAAATTGGATCTTCTGTACATTCGATCGAACAGGCAAAGAGGGCAGAGGGATTGGGGGCAGATTATGTGATCGCCGGTCATGTGTTTGAAACTGACTGCAAAAAAGGGCTGCCAGGACGGGGACTGGATTTTATCCAAAAGGTGTCCGGGTGTATACACATTCCTGTATATGGCATCGGCGGCATTTGTCAGGAAAACGCGGAAGCTGTCGTGCAGGCTGGCGCGGCAGGAGTGTGCGTGATGTCTGGATTTATGACTATACGTCAGTAATATCGTAAGGTGTACTTTGATATACATAATAATTCAACCAGTTGGAAAAGATCAGCTGCCCAGTGGAGCGCCAGCGCACAATTGGTGCCTGGGAAGGATCGTCACCGGGAAAGTAGTTGCATGGTATGCCTGGATTCAGTCCCTTTTCCACATCTCTAAAGTATTCTCTGGCCAGCGTATCGGCGTCGTATTCCGGGTGACAGGTCATGAAGAAATGCCGGCTGTCTGTAGTCTTCATGATCGTGGCACCGGCTGCTTCTGAGACTGCCATCAGTTCAAGTTCTTCTACTGCCAGAATGTCGTCCGTTTTCACACTGGTGGCGCGGGACTGTGGCGCATAGAAAATATCATCAAAGCCACGGAAAAGGGGAGAATTTTTCTTTACAACGGTGTGTTCGTAAACACCCGATAATTTCTGCGGGAGATTTATTTTCTCAATTCCATAATAGAAATAAAGCGCGGCAAAGGCTCCCCAGCACAGATGAAGGGTGGAGTGCACATGAGTTTTGCACCACTCCATGATCCGGCACACTTCCTTCCAATAGCCCACATCCTCAAAGGCAATGTTATCCAGAGGCGCACCGGTGATGATCATACCATCGAATTTACGGTCCATGACTTCGTCAAAGGTGGTGTAAAATGTATCCAGGTGCGTAGGATCCGTGTGCTGCGGAATATAACTGGCGGTTTTTAAAAATTCCACTTCGACCTGTAGCGGGGAGTTAGACAGCTTGCGTAGCAGCTGGGTCTCCGTTATGATCTTGGTGGGCATCAGATTCAGTATGAGTACACTTAAAGGACGGATATCCTGGTGCATAGCACGATGTTCCGTCATCACAAATATATTTTCATTTTCCAATATCTCTGTCGCTGGCAGAGAGTTGGGGATCTTGATCGGCATAATTTTCCTCATTTCTAAAAGGTAACGATGTTTTCTTTTGCTCTGTCATGCATCTCATGTTGAAGGTATTTTTTAAACAAACTTTCATGAGTAAGTCTATCACAAATAAATTATACTTTCAAGCATAAAAACCTAAGGTTTCACCGATCGCCCCGTGGATTTCCAAGTTTGCGTGGGCATCGCGGCTGGTCCTGGATTTGTTGATCAGAACCAGTTTATTCCCCCGATAGTAGTCGATCAGACCGGCGGCAGGATAAACGGCCAGTGAAGTTCCCCCTATGATCAAAACATCTGCATTTCTGATATAAGTGATGGATTTTTCCAAAATATCAGAATCCAACCCCTCTTCATAGAGCACCACATCCGGCTTGATGGTGCCGCCACAACTGCACTTGGGAATTCCCTTTTGTGGTAGAATATCTTTCAACCCATAAAATTTCTGGCAGTTCATACAGTAATTGCGCAGGACAGATCCGTGAAGTTCCAAAACTTCCCGGCTTCCTGCTTTCTGGTGCAGGCCATCGATGTTCTGGGTAATGACAGCTTTGAGTTTACCCATTTTTTCAAGATTTGCCAGCGCTTTGTGGGCAGGATTTGGCTCCGCATATTCAAAGATCATTTTATCCCAGTAAAAACGATAAAACTCCTCCGTATTCTGTATAAAGAAACGGTGGCTTAAAATCGTCTCTGGCGGGAAATCATACTTCTGGTTATACAGTCCGTCTACACTGCGAAAATCTGGAATATGACTCTCTGTGGAGACGCCGGCGCCGCCAAAAAATACGATATTATCACTTTCATCGATCCATTGTTTCAATTGTTCTATTTCATTCATCAAAAAACCCTCCCTCAATTCATCTTTTGCTTCTATTTTAACACAAAAAGACCTGCACCACACGTATTTTTTGACATATATTCATAAAAAAAGGAAATAGCCCGCCATCGGGCAAGGAGGAAGAGAATGAAAAAAATCGTGGTTCTGGCGCTGATTTTTTCTCTATTGGTACTTTCTCTGTGCAGCTGTGCTAAAAAGGAGGAGGAAGGGATGACGTCCATCACACTGAATGAAGTGGCACATTCCATTTTCTATGCTCCCCAGTATGTAGCTATTGAGAAAGGTTATTTCAAAGAGGAAGGGCTGGATGTAAAACTGGTCAATGGTTCCGGCGCCGATAATGTAATGACAGCGGTGTTATCAGGGGAGGCAGACATTGGATTTATGGGATCGGAGGCATCGATCTATGTGTTTAACGAGGGATCGGGAGAAAAGATTATCAACTTTGCCCAGCTGACGCAGCGCGCCGGTAATTTTCTGGTGGCAAGGAAAGCCGATGAAGATTTTACCTGGGATAAACTGAAAGGGAAGACAGTACTGGCAGGAAGGAAGGGTGGTATGCCGCAGATGGTATTCGAATACATACTAAAGAAGAATAACATAGATCCCCAGAAGGATCTGAAGATGGTACAAAATATCGATTTTGGACTTACCGCAGAAGCTTTTGCTTCAGGACAGGGGGATTACTCGGTGGAATTTGAACCCTTTGCAGCTTCCCTGGAAAAAGAGAAGAAAGGTGTGGTGGTGGCTTCTCTCGGAGTAGACAGCGGAATGGTTCCCTATACTGCCTATTCTACTAAGGAAAGTTATATCAAGAAAAATGCGGATACCATTCAGAAGTTTACCAACGCTCTCCAGAAGGGGATGGATTTTGTAAAAAGCCATACGCCGCAGGAAATCGCGGAGGTGATACAGCCCCAGTTCAAAGAGACGGAGCGGGAAACGTTGACTACTATAGTAGAACGATATTATGACCAGGGGACCTGGAAAGACAATCTTGTTTTTGAGAAGGAGAGTTTCGATCTTTTGCAGGATATTCTGGAATCCGGGGGAGAGCTCAGCAGCCGGGTTTCCTATGAGGAACTGGTGAATACGGAATTTGCCAGCAAAGCACCGAAGACTAAATAATATTTTGTATCGTCCGATATATATATTGAGATTATTTACATGGGTAAATGGAATTGCCCTGAGACTTTGTTGCTGGGAGACTGTTTAGGGGACCTGGTAACAGAACAAGGATGTGATAAAAGATGAATGTTACAGATCGGACGGAATACTCGGAGCACCCTGGTATGCTAAACGTGGATGATCAGAGCCAAAGGCATGGGAATACGAAAAAAAAACCGGCGATCCAGGGAAGTCAGAGTACAAAGGCAGTTTCTAAGAAATATACAGATGTGGCAGAGCTGTCGGAGGAAGGAAAGGCTCTTGCCCGAGCGTTTCAGAAGATGAATGAGAAAAGGAAACAGATGGCGCAGAAGACGCAAAAGGCGCAGAAGAAAAAGAAGAAATCCTATGGCGCCCTTGCCCGGGCCCTCGCTATTGCGAGACGTATCATGAAGGGGGAGAAGGTACCGCCAAAGGATGAGAATTTTTTATTCCGTTTTAACAGCGATCTTTATCTGAAAGCCAAGATGATGGCCGCACAGAATGTCAAACCGAAAAAGCATAAGAGCTTGCTGGAGAAGATGCAGGAGGAGGATGGAGTCAGTGTATCCATTTCCTCCCCTCAGACCTCCAGTGAGGGATCAGGGGATTCCTCAGAGGGTTCAGACGGTGAAGAAACAGAAGAATGATGTTTGTCTCTGCCGTCAGGATACACGGATGCGTATTCTGGCGGCAGAGCTCTTTTGTGAGGGAGAGATATAACCATATAGAAGGATGGTATGGACTCCTTTTTTGAGTGACAACGTGTATTTGGTGCCAGAGACTGTTTTCATCTTTTTGCCTTTTATTTTGATCTGTGTCTTTTTGGAATGCTTCCCCTTTTTCCAGGAAAGGGTTACCTTGTATTTACCGCGGTATTTTTTCTTTGTTTTTAATTTGATCCTGGAAGGTTTACCGGGACGCAGTTTTTTCTTTGGCGTGGTACCGGAAGTCGTCTGTTGGTTGGCTGGCGTCGGAGATGGGGAAGAATCAGTGACGGTTTCCGGTTTTTTTGTGGAATCAGCCGGCGTCTCAGGAGAGATGGTGGGAGAGGGCGATGGCGGGAGGTCATTGGCGGCAAAGCCTTCGTGAACTGCAAAAAAGGTACCGGAATCATTGGAGTAGTACAGAGTTCCATCTGTGTCTGACGCCAGACTTTGTAGACAGAACTGGGGATTATATTTTGGCTCGTATAAGGTTTTTATATCTGCTGAGTCAGAGATGGCACTGTCTTCAATATAATATATGCCTCCCGGCACGGTATTCTGGGTAAAATATACATAGACCCGGTGATGGTTTTCTTCCGTGGCATATCCGGTGGATACGAGAGGAGAGGATTTTATATCTGCGGTACCGGCGGTGTTGGCAGCATAAATGGTGCGCATGGTGTCGGCATCGATGACACTGATGCGACCAGTATTGTCATAATAACTGCAGACATAGACCCTGCCGTTGTAAATCGTGGGAGTGCTGGTGCAGTTGACCGTTTTATCGGTAGAATCTCCCAAAAAAGCAGCGTTTACCGTATCAAAGTTTCCACTTTCGTCCATGCGGATCTGGTACAGATACCCGTTATTTGAGGTGGTATAGAAGGCATCGGTTACGGCGTCATATGTGATCCCGGCGCGGACCCTCCCCCTGGAGCCGGTGATGGACGTGAGATCCAGAGTGTCATATACCTGGTCTTCAGTCAGGCTGTGAGAGACCAGGACGCCATTGTCCCCGCCAAATAAAAGGCATTCAGCGGAGGATAATGTGGCTGAAACAGCACCGCTCCAGTAGTATCCGCAGGGGAGCGTCTCATTTTGATAGCTCCACTGGGTTTTCCCATCCTCTGCCCTTACACAGTAATAGCAGCCCTCGGATCCGTCTCCGTTGGTGGTACCTGCGTAGACCAGACCATTATGAATGTATACGGTAGTTAGGGACTGTCCACCGAAAGATTCGCTGGTCCAGACCGCAGTCATGGTGTCCATATCGACACACTGCAGAATACCACCTCCCAGGGGGATATATAGATACGTTCCGTCGGAGGCCATGTGGCACATGGAATTCATGGAGGCACAGAGCCGGAGGGTTGTAAGGATCGTTCCTTCTTTGTCTGTCTTATACAAAATATCCTTATTTACAATATAGATGTTTTTTTCTGTTATAATTGGAGTAGAATTCATGGCAGATCCCATACTTTGGGAAAATCTTTTTTTCCATTTCGGCCCGGTGGTATTTGCGTCAATAGGCGTAGCAGCGTGGATGGTATTGGCTTCGGACCGCCCTTCTTCATTTCGGAAAGATGTCCAGGCAGAAACACTGGAGCAGGGTATCAGAAAGAGAGTGACGATCAGCAGAAAGCATAATATTCGTTTCATAGCTGGTCTCCTTTGCTGTATTTCGTTCAGATCTTTCACAAATAGGGCGCGTTGGGCGCCCTATTTGTAAAGAGGTTATTTTATCATAATTTCTGTGCGTGATTTCTGTACATACTAAGTTGCGTAAGCAACTTGCTAATAAGTTCGCCAGGACTTATTTTACTTTAAAAGAAATGATCTTACTATAGTTACTGTAAACCTTCTTTCCACCTTGCAGCCTATAGCTGCGACATTTCACAAAATATTTTCCTTTTTTAAATTTCTTTGTTATTTTTTCCTTTTTTGTAACGGAGAGTCTTTTGAAGTTCTTTTTATTTTTCTTTGAATAAAATATTTCAAATCCTTCTATGTCTATGACATCCGTTTTTTTCCAGGATATTGTGACTTTTTTCTTTTTTACCCTGGCTTTTATTTTTCTTGGTACAACGGGTTTTTTAATCACACAGCTTTGATGTTGTGGTATTGTTGGAGGGGGAGTGACAGCAGATACTGGCGGAGCCGGAGTGGCAGAGGCAGGAGGCTGTACTCCCTTCACGGTGATCTTCGCGTAAGCGCGGGAAGCTGCCGGGGTGCCGTCTGCATTCATACTGCTGGAAAGCAGGATATAGGTACCCGCTTTATCAAAGGAGAGCTCTGCTGTGCCGTTTTTGTCTGTGGTGGTCATCCAAGCAATGGCAGGAACCGGACCGGACCCTGTTGTATTGTCCATGGCGATGATGATATTTTGATCTGCCATCGGTTTTGCGACTGTGTTCCAGTTTTCATCGAAAATTTCCCTCTTTAGTGTGACAGAAACTTTTTCATTTACTCCCGTCTCATAGGATTCCTTATCAAAATAGGAATAGGAGCTGGACTCGCTGGTAGTGTAGTTATAATACTGGCGGAATACGACGATACTGTCTCCGTCCTGAACCGGGCAGCTGGTAAAGTTGTACTGGGTGAAACCATCTTCCATGACCGGAGAGACATTGTTTACCCGGAAGGACCAGAAATAGGAGGCATCCAGTGTGTCCTGTCCCAGGATGCTGGCAGGATTGCCGTAAGCAAAGGTCAGGTCAGAAGCCGGTGTTTTGGATTGGTCCGATATGTATTTTGCCAGGGCATGGGCAGCGGTTACATGTGCAGTCTCAAGTACTGGTGTCTCTACGGAGGCATTAAAGGTGTTGTTGATCGTGGCCACGGTATCTTTGTCCAGTGTGATCTTCGTGGACGGAATCAGAGTTCTGCTGGAATCTTCAACCCGCAATGTAACCGTGATGGTGTCGTTGGCTGCTTTTGCCTCTGCTGAAATTTCTCTATCTGTCACGGATACAGAAAAGATCATGGCAAGAGAGAGAAGTAGGGCAATGAATCGTTTTTTTGTTTTCATACTCATCCTCATTTCTGCGCATTTTGCGCTTGTTGTGTTATTGGTTTCTTTTGATCTTAATTTAATATAGTAGAACAAAAAATCCCTTTATACCTGGGAAAGGGTATAAAGGGCTGTTATGACAAAACTGGATGCAAACAAAACCAATGATAATCATATCATTGGACAATTTGATAAGCTGTCAAAACATTCCCTCTCCCTCCGAAAGGTTATATTTCATACTGTATGGCAGGTCTTCCGACTTATGCATCAACTGCAGATAACGCCTTCCCAGATAATTATGCCCGATGGGCTGTTCCAGTGGCTGACCGGGGTGCATGAATAGCAATCCGGTCCTGTTATCGGCATCTTCAAATACGGCAGCGGGGGCTGTGCCGGAATCGAACCGGCTTCCCTATTAATTCTGTTTAGCCTGACGATACCAAATCGAATCGGGTTGGATTTGGTGCCGTCAGGCTGCATGCCTGTGCATGCAAATGTGACAGTATCGTGTCACCAGAAACCTATACAGCTACTTATATTAAAATAGATTATATTATTTTAACATGTTTTGGAAAAAATGTCAATGAGTTGGTGTAGAGGATTCTTCAGAGACTGGGCATCTCTGTATTTGTTGTTATCAATGAGCGACGGTTTCTTTTTTATTAAAATCAGAAACGATGCATTATGCAATTCGATGTACACAAAAACATATTGGCAGAAAAGAAAAAAATATGGTAAAATAAGTTCTGGCGAACTTATTAGCAAGTTGCTTACGCAACTTGGTATGTGCAGAAAGCATGCACAGAAATAATGATAGAATAAATCCTAATAGACTTTTTGTTAGAGAGTTAAGTGTCAAAATACATGGAAGGCAAAAGGAGATGTGACAAATATGAAGGGCAATAAAAAAATTATTTTAGGCTGCCTGTTTGCCATCGCGGTACTGTGTACGGTGTTGATCTTAAAGGGAATCGGGGAAGGTGAAAATGGTTCTACGAGTGTAGTTGAGAATGAAGTAATTTCCCAGAGAAGAACTGTTTCTGCGGTTCAGGACGAAGAGACCAGAGCGGCCGTATCTTCCAGCAGTCCCGGAGAAGCAGCAGTGAGTTCTGCCGCTCTCCGGAAGAAAGAACACTCTAATAAGAAGGAGTCTGCCAAGAAGAGTAACGATCATAAGAAAGAACCGAATAGAACCAAAGAACCAGATAAAAAAGAAGACAAAAAAACGGACAAAAAATCAGATAAGTCAGCAGACAAGAAAGCAGATAAGAAAACAGACCAAAAGGCAGATAAGAAGACAGTGGATAAACCGTCGGAAAAAATAAAGTCTCCGAAAAAGAGCACTGGCTCCGAACCGAAGTCACAGAGTACAAAGAGTCCAGAAAAAAGTACCCAGGCTGCTGCTCCAGCACCGACGCCGTCTCCGGCTGCAGCGAGTGCGACGGTACAGGCAAAGAATGAATGCAGTCTTACCATCACCTGTCAGGAAGTTTTTTCCCATATGGATAAGCTGAGTGAAAGCGCCAAAAAAGTAATTCCGAAAGATGGGATTATTTTGAAGGGTACTTTTACATTTAAAGAGGGAGAGACGGTTTTTGATGTGCTGAAACGGGTGTGTAAAGAGAAAGAGATTCATCTGGACTATGTGTTTACGCCGTTATATTCTACCTATTATATCAAGGGAATACATAATCTGTATGAGTTTGACTGCGGAGATGAGAGCGGTTGGATGTATTCCGTTAATGGAAAGGATCCGGGAAACGGCTGTAATAAATACAAATTGAAAAAAGGCGATCAGGTGGTGTTCAATTATACCTGTGAATATTAAGCCGGGACAGTTCGAGTTAATTGGTGCCGTTGAAATGGAAAGGAGGAGTGCCTGTGAATGGTTTCAGCAAATATCATCCCGCGGTGATCTTCATGTATTTTGTGTCGGTGACGGTCATAACGATTTTTGTATTTGATCCGGTGCTCCTGGGAATTGCCCTTATCAGCCAGAGCGCCCTTTACCTGTATCTGAAAGGTATGTCTGAGGGAATGGGTTTTGTGGGTAAATGTCTGGGGATGGTTGTCATCTGTGGTGGGATCAATGCCCTGGTCAACCACCGGGGAGTCACGGTACTGTGCTGGATGGGTGAACTTCCGGTGACAGCAGAATGTTTATTCTACGGCTGTATGACAGGGACTCTTCTGGCAGCTTCCCTTGTGATGTTCGGGTGCTGCAGCAAGATACTGACTTCAGAGAAGATCCTGTGTCTTTTTGGAAACCGACTGCCTCATGTTTCCCTTTTATTTTCTATGGCACTGCGGCTGGTCCCAAAAATCCGACGGGATTATAAAAAGATTCGGGCGAACCATAAACTGCAGTCAGGCATTCTCACAACGCTGGTGGGACTTGCATTGGAAGATTCTTTGGAAATGGGCACCGCTATGAGAGATCGTGGGTACGGAACACAGTCAGAGAGAAAAAGAAGGACCAGTATTTATGCCCGCGGGTTTAAAGGAAGAGATCTGGCGTTGATTGTATATCTGGTTTTTACAGTTTTGGTAGGGATGGGAATGTATGCCTGCTCCCAGACTAGATTTCTTGCCTTTCCTTATATGGAATACAGCCGGGATGGAATGGGCATGGGAGCGTACTTTCTATTTGTTCTATTGTTTTTTATTCCTTTGGGTATAAATATCAGGGAGGAGCTCAGATGGAAACATATTGTTTCAAAGATATAAGTTATACATACGGCGGAAGTACAGAAGCCGTGTTAAAAAACGTTTCCTTTGATGTGGGAAGAGGAGAGTTTGTGGTGGTCTGCGGGTCATCGGGATCTGGCAAGACGACGCTCCTGCGCTGTATCAAGGAAGCACACCAGGAATTCGGCTATGTATCCCAGAATCCTTCCAATCAGATCGTGACGGATAAGGTACGGCATGAGCTGGCTTTTGGGATGGAGAATATGGGGATCCAGACGGAGAAGATGCGGCATGCCATCGCTGGTACTGCTACGTATTTTGGGATGGAGGACTGGATGGAGAGGGATACCTGTTCTCTGTCGGGAGGGGAAAAACAGCTTTTGAATCTTGCCTCGGTACTGGTGATGGATCCGGAGGTGATCCTGCTGGATGAGCCCACTGCACAATTGGATCCTATGGCGGCATCTGCCTTTCTGGATATCCTGCGGCGTCTGAATTCCCAGCTGGGGATCACGGTCATTCTTGTGGAACAGCGTCTTGAGGAAGTGCTGGCACTTTGTGACAAAATGCTGGTGCTCCATGAGGGGCAGATTGCTGCCTGGGGGGAGCTGCATCAGGTATATGAAAAAATTTGCCATTCTGAATTATCGGAAGAGTTTTTAGATTATATGCCCTCTTTTGTCCGGCTCTACCACCGGTTTTCCCGGGAAAGAAATGCCTGTCCCTCCAGTGTGAAAGAATGCCGGAACTGGTTTTATGGCAATGATATTCAGTGCCCGGCTTTGAATCCGGAACTATCTCTGGAGGCGACGGAGGGAAGACCGTCTATTGAGTGCCGCAATTTGTTTTTCCGCTATGAGAAAAAGGGAAAAGATGTGCTGAGGGAAGTTTGTTTTGAGGCAGTGCCCGGCCGGATTTATGGTATCGCCGGCGGAAACGGCACCGGAAAATCTACTTTTTTAAAAGTGCTTGCGGGAACAGAAAAATGTTATCACGGAAAAATGAAAATTCAGGACAGGATTTCTTATCTGCCCCAGGAGCCAAAATACATGTTTATAGGAGACCGGATCTGTGATATAATAAAAACGGAAGCGGCGGTGGAAAAATTTGGTCTGCACTCGATTCTTACCAGGCATCCCTATGATGTGAGCGGTGGGCAGATGCAGCGGACCGCAATGGCGTACCTGTATGAACAGGACGGGGACATTTATTTGTTTGACGAGCCGACGAAAGGACTGGATCCTTTTTGGAAAAAACAGTTTGGCTTATGGCTGGCAGAATTAGCCCATGCGGGAAAGACCGTGATCGTGGTATCCCATGATGTGGAATTTGCCGCCAATACTTGTGAATATATGTCGATGAGTTTTGATGGGGAGATTTCATCTCCGATGCGAACACAGGATTTTTTCCGGGGAGGTCTTTTTTATACGACAGCAGTTCAGCGGATTGTGGGAGACAGGTATCCGCAGATCGTCGCAGAAAGGTTTATTTATGAAGAATAAAAGAGTGTGGGGACACCTGGTGGTGCTGATCTTTTGCATCGCACTTCTAGTCTATAGTCTTTTGGTATTGAGGGGCAGGGAATATTATTATGTCAGTCTGGCAATCATGTTAGCAGGAGTGATATTGTTCGTTCTTGGGTTTGAGAACCGAAAGCCTTCTGTGGCTGAGTTGACGATCATTGCGGTAATGTGTGCCATTGGGGTAGTTTCGCGGGTTTCTTTTTTTATTCTTCCCCAGATCAAGCCGCTGGCGGCTGTAGTCATTATCACAGGAATTTCGCTGGGAGCAGAGTCCGGATTTATCACAGGAGCTGTCAGTGCTTTTGTGTCAAACTTTTATTTTGGACAGGGTTCTTGGACGCCCTTTCAAATGTTTGCATTAGGTTTAGTGGGCTTTTTTGCCGGGATCGTGTTCCGAAAGGTGCCGGTAAACCGGCTTTCAATCTCAATCTATGGGTTGATATCCGTTGTGGTAGTTTATGGAGGCATTGTAGATATCAACACACTCTTTTATTCCATGGGAGAAAATACATGGAATTCCATCCTGTGGGTATACGGGACAGGCTTGCCGATGAATCTTATGTTCGGCATATCTACAGTTGTATTCCTTGTCCTGCTTCACAAACCGGTGTTGAGCAGGCTGACGAGGGTTAAAATAAAATATCATTTGATTGAACAGGAAAAGGAGAGCAGGTTATGAGCAGGGTAAAGATCATTACAGACAGCAACAGTGGGATCACACAGCGGCAGGGAAAGGAAATGGGCATTGAGGTGGTGCCGATGCCGTTTTATATCAATGAGACCCAGTATCTCGAAGATATAACGATGACCCAGGAGGATTTTTACCAGGCTCTTGCGGATGACAGGGCAGAAGTATCCACATCCCAGCCGTCACCGGAGACCATTATGGAGATGTGGACGCGGGGACTGGAGGAGTACGATGAAATCGTACATATTCCCATGTCCAGCGGCATCAGCAGCTCCTGTGCTACGGCTATGATGCTGGCGCAGGAGGATGAGTTTGAGGGCAGGGTCTATGTGGTGGATAACCAGAGGATCTCTGTGACTCAAAGAAGATCGGTACTTCAGGCAAAGGAACTGGCAGATAAAGGATTCTCTGGAAAGGAGATCTTTGATATTTTGACCAGAGATAAGCTTGAGAGCAGTATCTATATTATGGTAGATACATTGAAATATCTGAAAAAGGGTGGCAGGCTGACGCCGGCTGTGGCGGCCATCGGCACGGTACTGCGCATCAAGCCGGTGCTGCAGATCCAGGGAGACAAGCTGGATTCCTACGCGAAAGTTAAGACGCTGAAACAGGCAAAGCAGACTATGATCAAGGCCATCACTTCGGATCTGGAACATCGTTTTGCCGATTCAGGAAACATGTATATAGACATTGCCCATACCCAGAACCGGGAAGAGGCGGAGAAATTCCGGGAGGAACTAAACATGCTCTTCCCAGAACATAATATTCATATCGATCCGCTGTCTCTCAGTGTTTCCTGTCATATCGGACCTGGGGCGCTGGCAGTGACGTTATCCAATGAACCAAAAGAATTGAAATAAATGTACAAGTCAGCGTATTGATCAAGGAAACCCCATCAGCCCCGTGACGTTATCTAATGAACTAAAAGAATTGAAATAGATATATAAAACCGGCAGTAAGTGGAAAATCCATTTACTGCCGGTTTCGTAGAAAAAGAGGAAAACAAAAACTTCTTATAAGCTATTCATTATTTGCTTTCAGATGGCTTTACATAAACATCGACATCTTCGTCGTCGTCATCAAAGTCATCGTCAAATTCATCATAATCAAAATCGCCGTCAAAATCATCCAGATAACGAGGAGTTACATGACGGTATACCGCGTAAGCAATCGCTGCTACAGAAGCAACGACACCAATGATCGCAAGAACCCATAACAGGCAATTTTTTCTTTCCTCATCCGCATTTTTTTTGTTCAACAGCTGGTTGATCTTAGCGCTGTTAACAAGATCATCAATCTTTCCGCACATATATCACTACCATCCTTTCCTTCATGTTCAATATCTATTAATAGTATAACATATCTATGTAAAATATACTAGCTAATTTTTTAAATTTTAGAAAGTTTTGCAAAGGAGCTGCGAAGCTTTCTCTGGCCAAAATCTTTAAATTCCACGACAACCTCATAATCCGTACTTAGCTTTGTCAATGACAGCACCTTACCCGTGCCGAATTTGATATGATAGACAACATCACCCTCGTTGTATTCAGGTTTGCCAGCAGGGGCAGAAAGAGAGGAAGCCCCCTTTTTTATATAGGGGTTGTCGGCAAAGGGATTTTTGGAGTGTTTGTTGTATTTTTTAGCCGGAGAGAAGATGTCGTCCAGTCCCGCCGCCCTGTCGTGAGGGGAGGAAGAGGAATGACGTGTTTTTTCGCCGTCGGTCTGCTGTATGAGATAACGTGGGATCTCACTGATAAAGCGGGATGGGAAATTAAAATTCGGCTCTCCGTTTCGCATACGCTGTCTGGCACAGGTTAATGTCAGCTGTTTTTTGGCCCGGGTAATTCCCACATAACACAGACGGCGTTCTTCTTCCATCTCATCATCGGAGGGGTCATATACAGCGACGGAACCAGGAAAAATATTTTCTTCCATGCCGCATATGTATACCTTGGGAAACTCCAGTCCTTTGGCGCTGTGCAGCGTCATCAACAGAACCTGTTCTGTGTCAGGGTCCACGGTGTCGATATCTGCCACCAGGGCGATGTTTTCCAAAAGACCGCCCAGTGTGGCCGGTTCGCCGGCGGGATCGCTGGCAGCATCTGTTTCATACTGGATAATCTTATTGATGAGGGAGTCGATATTTTCCAGGCGGGCATTTGCCTCCACGGTATCTTCTGCCTCCAGATCTTTGACATAGCCCGTGCATTCCAGGATCTCTTCCATCAGTCCCCGAAGGGTAAAATCCGGCTCATCCTGACGGCTTTTCAACAGATCGATAAAGCTGACAAAATCATGGATCCGGGAAGCAGCGCGGCTGCATCCGTCGATATAATCGGCTTCCCGCAGAGCGGCAAAAAAGCTGATGCCCCGGTCCAGGCTGTAATCTGTCACCCGCTGGATCGTCGTGGCGCCGATGCCCCTGCGGGGAACATTTATGATCCTCCGGACGGCGATATCATCTTCCGGATTATGAATGGTCTTCAGATAGCAGAGAAGATCTTTGATCTCCTTTCGGGAATAGAAGTTGATAGCGCCTACAATGCGGTAAGGAATATTTTCCTGTACCAGTTTTTCCTCAAAGACCCGGGACTGGGCATTGGTGCGGTAGAGTATAGCGAAATCCGAATAGCTGCTGCCATTTTCCCGGATGTCGTTATGGATGTCTCCGGCGATGCCGGCCGCTTCCTCATATTCATTCATATACTGCACATAGCGGATCGGTTCGCCTTCTTCTGCCTTGGTCCACAAAGCCTTTTCCTTCCTGGCGGTGTTGTGGCGGATCACTTCGTTGGCGGCCTCCAGGATCCGCTTTGTAGAGCGGTAATTCTGCTCCAGGCGGATGGTCTTTGCTTCTGGAAATATTTCTTCAAAATTTAATATGTTATAAATATTGGCGCCCCGGAATTTGTAAATGGACTGGTCATCGTCCCCCACCACACAGAGATTTCGGTAGCGGGAGGCAAGAAGGCTGAGAAGCATAAATTGTGCCGTATTCGTATCCTGGTACTCGTCCACCAGAATAAAGCGGAAACGGTTCTGGTAGTGCTCCAGTACCTGCGGCTGGTCTTTGAAAAGCTCTACGGTCTTCATGATCAGGTCGTCAAAATCCAGGGCGTTGTTCTGTTTGAGACGTTTCTGGTATTCCTTATACACCGTGCCAAATATCTTGCGGTTATATTCTTTTTCCGTCTCTTCGGCAAACTGTTCCGGCGTTTTGAGCTCGTTTTTTGCGTTGGATATCGCATTCAGAAAGGTCTTTTCTTTATATTTTTTGGTATCTATATTCAGGTGTTTGCAGATATCTTTCATCAGGCTTTTCTGGTCGTCGGTATCATAGATCGTAAAACTGCGGCTGTACCCGATGAGGTCTATGTAGCGGCGCAGGATCCGCACACAGGTGGAGTGGAAGGTACTGACCCAGATACTTTCGGCGCCGTAAGAGACGATATGGTCCACCCGTTCCCGCATCTCGCTGGCTGCCTTGTTGGTAAAGGTCAGGGCAAGGATCTGCCAGGGATTCACCTGATGCTCTTCGATCAGATAGGCAATGCGGTGGGTAAGAACCCGGGTTTTGCCAGAACCTGCACCTGCAAGGATCAGAAGGGGACCCTCAAAGTGAAGGACTGCTTCTTCCTGTTTATCATTCAAATGGTCTAAAATAGCTGACATATCATATCCTCCTTCGCACTGCGACAAACATATGTTCATTATACCATAGTTAGGGACAAAAGACAATAACTATTGAAATTTTTTTGGGAAAATGGTATTGTGGTTAAAGAATTGCGAAAAAGAGGAGAATGTCATGAGAGATATCTATGTACTGGATCTGCATACCCATACCTATGCCAGTGGGCATGCTTACAATACGATGAATGAAATGGCGTTGGCAGCGAAGGAAAAAGGGCTGCAGCTTTTAGGCATTACGGATCATGCCCCTTCTATGCCGGGAACGATGGGGCTGCTGTATTTTTTGAATCTGAAGGTGGCAAGGCGGGAAAAATATGGGCTTCCCCTGCTGCTTGGGACAGAGGTGAATGTGGTGGATTACGACGGAAAACTGGATCTGCCGGACCGGGTTCTGGCAGAGATGGATGTAGTGATCGCAAGCCTGCATGTACGCTGCATCGAGCCTGGCAGTCCGGCGGAGAATACCAGGGCATATCTTGGCGCCATACGGAACCCTCATGTAGATATCATCGGACATCCAGATGATATCCGGTATGAGTTTGATCATGAAAAAATGGTTCGGGAAGCGAAAAAATACGGAAAGCTGATAGAATTGAATAATTCCTCCCTGGCTCCCACGAGTTTTCGCAAAAATGCCAGGGAAGCAGACCGACAGATCCTGAAATTATGTAAAAAATATGAAGTTCCGGTGGTCGTTGGGAGCGATGCGCATACAGAGGAAGATATACTGAATTTTGAATATGCAGATGAACTTCTCCAGGAGGTCGATTTTCCTGTGGATCTGATCGTCAATACCTCCGTGGAAAAATTGAAAGCGCTGCTTTAATGCAGTGTCTCGTCTATGATGCGTTCAATGATCTGCTTTTTCATATAGACGTCAAAGCTCAGCATGCAGATATAAGCAAACCGGGACAGATAGTCCGATTCTGACTCGTCGGTGGCGTCTGAAAAGATCTCCTGTGAGCTCTTAAACCGGCGCACCACATCTTTGGTCAGATTGTTGGTCTGCTCTTTTTCCATTTTGAAAATTTCTTCGTATATTTTCTCCAGAGAAATATCCTTGGAGGCATGATTAAAAAACATACGCGTCAAAGGGGCAAATATTTTCTGGATGTCGCTGATGGAAAGAACATTTTTAAAATAGTAGAGAAAGATCAGCAGATACATATGTTCTTTGGAGTATTTTTTCTTGTCCGGCGGCGGAAGAAGATTGTTTTTTGTGTAATTGTTGATCATGGTCTTGGTAAGAATCTTATCCTCATCTGTTCTTTTACAGGCTTCCAGATGTGCGTCCATAAAGGTCGTGACCTGATCCATATACAGATCAATGTTTGGTATATCCGATGGAGAGATATAATCGATCTCCCTCAGTTTTTTGATGATATCCATAATACTTTCTTCGTTGCTCTTTTTCATGACAACTCCATTTCTCACAGTTTTTGCTTCTGTGTACACAATAGTCGTATAGAACAGTATAACTTATTTTTAAAAAAAAAGCAATTATCTTTGTGGCGTTTGTGTTTTCCTGAGCAATTAACTATCCAGTTGATAATACAATATATATGAAAAAATTGGGAAATGGTTGCGTTTACCATGAATATTGTCTATAATAGTCTGTGAGCAGAAGCGGATATTATGAATGCATTAAGAAAGGAGTTATTTTATGCCATTTATTAATTCTAAGGTTACTGTTAAGATGACAGAAGAGAAAAAGGAGGCCATAAAATCCAGGCTGGGCGAGGCGGTGGCTTCTACCATTGGAAAGTCTGAAAACTGGCTGATGGTGGGCTTTGAGGATAGTTACGACCTGTATTTTCAGGGAAACAGATCAGAGGAGAGTGCTTTTATTGAGGTGAGCATTTATGGAAAAGCTTCCCCCTCTGCGTTCAATGCACTGACCGGAGTGATCTGTGATATTTTTGAAAGTGAACTGTCAATCCCGAAAAACCGGATCTATGTGAAATATCAGGAGATCCAGAACTGGGGATGGAACGGATCCAACCTGTAGCGGCGGTTTTACGGCGGCAATTTTGTTCGGCGGCGCAATCCGTGGATCACAGGGGGCAGACACATTTTCAAACATGCTGCCCCCGACATCAAGTTAGAAAGCCGGGATATATGTGAAAAATGATTTTTCTAAGGGAAATGTCTGCCGTCATATTTTGATGCAGGCAGTTCCTCTTACGATCGCGCAGCTGATCCAGCTGCTTTATAATGTAGTGGACCGGATCTATATCGGTCACCTTCCGGGAACCCACGGACAAGCTCTGACAGGCATTGGTCTGGTATTTCCAATCATATCGATCATTGCGGCCTTTACAAACCTGTTTGCCATGGGTGGTGCGCCTCTTTTTTCTATCGCCAGGGGCGCCGGGGAGGAAAAGAAGGCTTCCCGGATCTTAAATAATACTTTTTTCTTATTGGTTCTGACGGCAGTTATCCTAATGAGCATCGGCTATTTATTTCAAAAGGAAATCCTGTATCTATTTGGGGCCAGCGAGGCGACATATCCTTATGCCAGGGAATATCTCATGATCTATCTTCTGGGTACGGTTTTTTTAATGGTGGGAACAGGAATGAATCAGTTTATCAATGCCCAGGGATTTCCGAAAACGGGGATGATGGTGGTGATGAGCGGTGCCATCCTGAATATTGCCCTGGATCCCCTGTTTATCTTTGTCTTTGGGATGGGCATACGGGGTGCAGCGGCAGCCACTGTTATTTCACAGTTTGTCTCTGCCGTTCTGGTACTGAGATTTTTTGTGGGCAGAAGGACGCTGTTCCGGCTGGTTCCTGCCTGTATGCGCCTGGAGTTTCCTCTGGTCAGAAAAATAGTGGGCCTTGGGACTTCTGGTTTTATTATGGCGGTGACGAACAGTTTTGTACAGATTATCTGCAATGTGACCCTGAAGTCTTATGGCGGGGATTTATATATTGGCGTTATGACTATTTTAAATTCCGTACGGGAGATTACCAATATTGCTATTGTGGGCATTACCAGCGGAGCGCAGCCGGTGCTAGGATTTAATTATGGTGCCGGAGAATATAAAAGGGTAAAGCAGGCGATCTTGTTTACTTCACTGATCGGTTTTTTATATACCACGGCTGTGTGGATCTTTATTATGCTGGAGCCGGGGGTGTTTATCCGTATGTTTAGTGACAGTCCTGCCATGGAAGCCCCGGGTAAAGAAGCATTAAAATTGTATTTTTTCGGCTTTTTCTTTATGGCATTTCAATTTGCCGGACAGTCTACTTTTGTGGCGCTGGGAAAATCCAGATATTCCGTTTTTTTCTCTTTGTTCCGCAAGGTGATCATTGTGGTGCCGCTGACGCTGATTCTTCCAAAGCTATGGGGGCTGGGAGTGGATGGCGTCTATCTGGCAGAGCCGGTTTCCAATGCGGTGGGAGGTCTTACCTGTTTTCTTACGATGATCTGTGTGGTGTGGAAAGAATTATCGGAAAAATCCAGGGTGAAACAGGTGTAAATACATGAAAGGTTTTGAAAAATGAAAAAGAATGAGATATATGAGGGGGAAGTTTCTGTTTTGAAATTTCCGAATAAAGGTATCGTAAAAGTGGAAACAGAAGAGGGAGAGGTAAAGGTTCAGGTGAAAAATGTTCTTCCGGGGCAGAAAATTTCTTTTTGTCTGACGAAAAACCGCCAGAATCGAAAAGAAGGACGGCTGCTGGAAGTACTTGAGAAATCAGAAATGGAGACAGAGATTCCTCCATGTCCCCATTTTGATCATTGTGGAGGCTGTTCCTATCAGATGCTCAGTTATGAAGGACAGAAGGAGCTGAAGCTAAGACAGGTCAGGGCTTTGTTTGAAAAGATCTGTCCGGAGATTCCTCTGACTTCATGTGAGGCAAGTCCGGCAGTCTGGGAGTACCGCAATAAAATGGAGTTTTCCTTTGGCGATGAGTGCAAGGGAGGGGCTCTGACACTGGGATTACATAAACGGGGGAGTTTTTATGATATCGTCCCGGTAAAAAACTGCCAGATCGTGAATTCAGATATCCGGAAGATTTTATCTACAACGACAGACTACTTTGCTTCCAGGGACATTTCTTTTTTCCACAAGATTACCCATGAGGGATATCTGCGTCATCTGCTGGTGCGGGGAGCGGCAAAGACGGGGGAGATTCTTGTCTGTCTGGTAACGACGTCCCAGTTGTCCATGGATCTCACGGAGTACCGTGACCTGCTGCTGGCTGGAGAGTACGAGGGAAAAATAGCCGGTATTCTCCATATGGTAAACGATGGATTGTCCGATGTGGTCCGGGCAGATTCCACCGAGATTCTCTATGGGCGGGATTATTTTTATGAGGACATTCTGGGACTAAAATTTAAGATTTCCCCTTTTTCTTTTTTCCAGACCAATTCTCTTGGTGCGGAGGTGCTGTATGAAAAAGCCCGCGGGTACATCGGCGATGTGGAGGGTAAAGTGGTTTTTGACCTATATAGCGGAACGGGAACCATAGCCCAGGTACTGGCGCCGGTGGCGAAGAAGGTGATCGGAGTGGAGATCGTGGAAGAGGCCGTAGAGGCGGCCAGAGAAAATGCGGCACAGAATCATCTGCAAAACTGTGAATTTATCGCCGGAGATGTGCTGAAGGTCATCGATGGGATTCAGGAAAAACCAGATGTTATCGTACTGGATCCGCCGCGGGAAGGAGTACATCCCAAGGCTCTGAAAAAGATTCTGGAGTATGGTGTGGAGCAGATCCTGTACATTTCCTGCAAGCCTACCAGCCTCGCCAGGGATATGGAGATGTTTCTGGAACATGGGTACGCGCCGGAGCGGGCGGAGTGTGTGGATATGTTTCCGTGGACCAGGGGGGTGGAGACGGTATGTTTATTGTCCAAACTTCATTCAGACTGATATGTTGAGGTAAAGATGAAAAAGGATGAGCTTGATTAGCGGAATCTGAGAAATAGTAGAGTATTAGATATCACGAAAAGTATATGCGAAGAACTTCATTTTATTTTGGTGGTATAAGGAGAGTGAAAGATGAAAACCAATGAGGCAATAAAGACAATTATTTTAGAAGGACTAAATAATAACTTGATAAAAATAAGTGATGATTCATCTACAATTACATACTTAAATCAAAATATATCTAGGAATTATAATAACCCCGAAGAAAAAATACAGGCTGAAACGTTTTGTGAATTGGTACTTAAATATAATTATCCTGTTGAACAGGTTCGACAATATGTGAAAGTAACAGTAGGAACCGATGTTAAAGAAGCAGATATTATAGTTTACAATGATAGTACATATAAGAAGCCGCATATTATTGTAGAGTGTAAGAAAGAAGAGATAACAGAACAGGAGTTTAAACAAGCAGTTCGCCAAGCTTATTCATATGCTTTTGCCACCGCTGGAACCGTTAAATATATTTGGGTTACTTCTGGAATTAAA
>CANBKJ010000019.1 GCA_947369165.1 uncultured Lachnoclostridium sp. | reverse complement strand
TCTTTAGACAATATAATGAAAATAGCTAAAAAAAATAAAAAACTTATTACTATGGATTGGTCTTCTGCATGGTATGTCTATTCTTTTTTTGGCAATACCGGATTAGAAATAGGGCTGAATGAAGATGGAATTACCAACTACTGTACCTGGAACAAAAAAGATGCGGATGTGAACGGTGTGGATGTAGCAAAAGCCATGCTGAAAATTGCCCGCAATCCAGGCTTTAGGAATCGAAAGGACGAAGATTTCCTAACCGGTGTTGAGAACGGCTCGGTGATCGCAGGCATAAGCGGAGTATGGAATTCCGTTGCCGTCACAAAGATCTGGGGCAAAAATACCGGAGCCGCCAAGCTTCCTACCTATACCTGTGATGGCAGGCAGATACAGATGGCATCTTTTTCAGGCTGCAAACTGATTGGTGTTAATGCCTATTCTAAAAATCACAAATGGGCTTCCAGGCTCGCAGAATGGATTACCAATGAAGCAAATCAAAAGCTTCGATTTGAAATGCGTGGACAGGGTCCTTCTAACACAAAGACAGCTGCCTCCACAGAAATTCAGAATGCACCAGCCATCGCTGCATTACTGGAACAAACTGAATTTTCACATCTTCAGCGGGTGGGCGGAAAATTCTGGGAACCAGTAGCCTCTTTTGCAAAAAATATTATAAAAGGAAATCCCAAAAATGAAAATCTGCAAAAACAAATGGATAAGATGGTAGAAGATATTACTGCCAGATAAAAAAGGAGGATATGAAATGAAAAACAAGCTTAAAATTCAACACCGCTTAATTCTGCCCATCGTCCTGCTGGGAGTTGTAGCACTGATTTCAAATGTCCTGGCGGTTTTTAATATCAATAATGTCAATGCCAATGCGGCAAATATTGTTGATAATTATATGGTCGGCACAACAAAACTTGATGAAATCCGCCGTTCCATCTCAAACACACATAAGATGGCGCTATCCCATATCATCGCTGAAGATTACAACACCATGATTACTGTTGTAACTCAAATGAAACAAGAAGAAAAAAATCTAAACCAAAAGCTTAAAGAATATAAAAGTTATGTTACGACGGCAGAGGATAAAACATATCAGGAACTGTTAAAAAATTATGAATCTTTCAAACACGCCCTGGTTTACCTCATTTGTGCCAGTGCAGACAGCAAGACACAGGATGCTTATGCCTATGCTAATGGAGATGTAGCGGATTTCGGTAATGCCATTGAGAGCAATATTAACAAACTGGAGTCCTCAATTAAGGCTCAGACAACAACTGCCAGAAATACGCTTTCAAGAGTTTATATAACTTCTCTTACCATCAGTGTTATTTCTATAATAATAGGTCTTATATTGGTATTAGTCTCTATCAGCATCATTATGAAGTATGTTATCAAACCATTTAAAAGTATTCTATATACGCTTCAAGGAAGTTCTGACCGCATCAACAATGTGGTAAGTGAAGTGTTAAAACGAGCGAAAACATCTAACAAAAGCACAAAAGACCTCTCATCTCTGACAGGGGCGTTATCTGCTGCCATCCAAAAAGTAGCAAGCAATGCCTCCATCATTAACAGCAGCGCAGCAGACATCAAGCGCGATGTTAATAATACTGCTGAAGAATGCGGTGCAATCACGGAATATTCCATCGCCATGAAAGCACGGGCAAAGGATATGGAACAATCTGCCCAAACAAACATGGAGGTCATGAGAGCAAAAGTCTCAGATATTTTAACAGTACTAAATGAAGCTATCGAAGACAGCCGGAGTGTTGACCAGGTCAATCTCCTCACCAAAGATATCCTGCAGATTTCCTCTTCTACCAATATAATTGCCCTAAACGCTTCGGTAGAAGCTGCCCGTGTTGGAGCTGCTGGAAAAGGCTTTGCAGTAGTAGCGGAAGAAATCCGCCAGCTTTCTGATTCCTGTGGAGAAACTGCCAACCGCATTCAAGAAGTAAATAAAATTGTCACCAGTGCAGTACATAATCTTTCTAGACACTCCCAGGATCTGGTGAATTATCTGAGTGAATCAATTCTGGCAGAATTTCAGGAGTTTGTTAATTCTGGAAAGCAGTACAAAGATGATGCCGCTTACATTGAACAAGCTATGGATCAATTTCACAATCGAACCGATCGGCTAAAACAATCCATGATTGAGATTGCTGACTCCATCGAAAGTATTACGAAAGCTATCGATGAGGGTGCCGCCGGCATCTCCGGAGCTGCAGACAGCACCCAGAGCCTGGCGTCAGATATGGCAGATATCTCAAATCGTATGGATATGAATCAGGAAATTGTAGAAGAACTTCAAAAACAGACAAAGATTTTTGCAAATCTATAGGTTGAAATGAACACAATGAAAATAAGAGGGCGTTCCGAAAGTCATGAAATGACTTAAAGGACTGCCCTCTTTACGACATACTGGCTCTTATCCCTGCATCTCCAGCTGTGCTTTTACCAGACGATAGTAGATTCCTCCCTTCCTGATCAATTCCTCATGGGATCCTACTTCCGCCACCTGGTGCCCGTCGATCACGATCAGACGGTCCGCATTCTGCAGCGTTGACAATCGGTGGGCGATAGCAAAGGTAGTACGCCCCTCCGTAAGACGCTCCAGTGCCTTCTGAATCATAAATTCACTCTCTGTATCGAGACTGGCTGTGGCTTCGTCCAGGATGAGAAGTCTTGGCTCATTCAGGATAGCGCGGGCAATGGCGATCCGCTGACGCTCCCCGCCGGAGAGACTATAGCCTTTTTCTCCTACATAAGTATTATAGCCGTCCGGCGTCTTGCAGATAAAGTCGTGGGCGTTTGCCAGTTTTGCCGCCCGGACCACCTCTTCATAGCTGGCATCCGGTCTGGAAAAACGGATATTGTTCAAGATCGTTCCAGAGAACAAAAAGGTCTCCTGAAGTACCACACCGATCTGGGAATGGAACCGATCTGACTTGATTTCTTTGATGTCATGGCCGTCCACCATAAGATTTCCGTCATCCACCTCATAGAGACGCATGATCAGGTTGATCAGCGTAGATTTTCCGGTTCCCGAAGCCCCGACGATACCGATCATCTCTCCCTTGTGAATCGTTAAGTTCAGATCCTCCAGCACGGGCTGATAGGACTTATAACCAAAGGTGGCATGGCGGAATTCGATCTCGCCTTCCACTTCCAGTTCCACCGGATCTTCTACATCCTCGATAAAGGGTTCCTGTGCCATTACATCATTGATACGCTCTATGCTGCTGATGAGGTTCATCAGATCTCTTGGCATACTGGTCATCCAGTTCAGGTACTGGTACAGCAGCTGGGTGTAGGTTATAAACTGCAGCAGCTCACCGATGGTCATCTCACCCTGCAGCACATCCATACCGCCAAAATAGATCACCAGAAACACTCCGGCTCCCATCAGAAAATTTACTCCTGGAAAAAATACCGCCCAGAATACTTCATTTCTCGTCTGCACGTGGCAGAATTCTTCGGCGAGATGATTAAACTTACTCTTCTCCGCCTCTTCTTTTCCGTAGGACTTTACCACCCGCATTCCTGATATCACATCCTGCAGGTTGCTGTTAACATCATCACTTTTCTTCCACTGCAGATGAAACCTGCGGTGGATATTTTTACGAAAAAGATACGTGATCACTAACGCTACAGGGATAAAAATAAAACTAAGCAGCGATAACTTTACACTCAGTGCCAGCATAAAGATAATATCACAGGCAAAGATAAAACAAACCGTAAACATGTTGCAGAAAGTCCGCTCCATAAAGTCACGGATCTTTCCCGTATCAAATACAATACGGTTCATCAGCTCTCCCGGCCGTCTGTCATTGATAAAACTCAGGGAGAGAATCTGAATTTTGGCAAAAAGCTTTTCCCGAAGATCTTTGGCTATCTTTGCTCCCAAAACCGTACAATAATAACTTTTCAGTATATTGATCACCACGATTCCCACGCTTAGGAAAAACATGATACCTAAACAGGTAAATGCCACTCCCATGCCTCCGCTGCCATTTGTAAGCACGTCATCCACCAGATGTTTTTGTACTTCCGGATTTAGAAGCGTCACCACTGCCGCCAGGATCATCAGAATGATGATGCCTACAAAATTTTTCTTGTAGGGAGCTGACATCTTCAAGAAACTGCTCCAGAAACCGCCCTCCTTAGAACAATGGGGGCAATATCTGGTGCCTGGTATCGCCCTCCCGCAGTTAGGGCAGATCTTCTCATATTCATTGCTGATAACTTCTTCCTCCCTGCCAGAGATCAGAATATTGATCCCACGTGCCACATAGGCATACCGGGACAGATGTTTTGCCGAATACTGTACTATGTACCGCTGCACTCCGTTGTGTTCCAGCACCAGAAGTCCGCAGCCGATCTTCGCCTCCGCCCTGGCATTCCTGCACTCTGAGAGGCAGATCTTTTCTCGCAGTTCCCCCTTCTGGATCACCCAGAGATGCTTCGTGCTGACTGCCAGATAAGAGTCCGGCAGCCATCTACTGTTCTCTGCCACATCAAAGGGAACGGTATAATATATTCGTTCTCCCTGCTCCAGCTGGATACAGGAAGCTGCCGATTCCGGCAGATCAAATTGTAATATCATTACATCCTCCATTCACAAACATAGCTTTTACAGGAACAGATCCAGCTTCCGCTGTTCTTTCTGAGACAGCTGGAATACATCCGGTATCTCAAACCGGTTTTCATCCAGATCCGTGATCAGCAGCCTGCTGTCCGTCAGCCGCACCACGGCATTGCCGCCCATATTGATGGTAAACCGGCACTCTCCCCGGTCCGTCATTACATGAAAATACGCGTAACCGTACTCGTCTTTGATGTCCATGATCTTCTGGATCACCGGCGTAAAATAGTGAAGGTTCAACTGCTGCTCCAGCATCTTCCTGGTATCTTTTGATACCTGCTTCATATCCGCAATCACTCCGATCTCCCTGGAGCGTTCCTCTACAGTCCGGATGGAAATAAACTGATCCGGCTCGGTAAAGGGAAACAGGCGGATCACCTGCACACGGTCCCATTTCTTCCCGTCATATTCCAGGCTTACAAATCCACCCTCTGTCCTCTGAAATACTGCATTATCTTTCGTCAGATAACGGAGTGCTGTCATTTCTTCTACTTCTTTTTCCATCTGCTCTATCTTAAATTCCTCTGCCATATTACATCTCTCCTTTCAGTGCCAGGGATTTTGTCTGAAGCTCCATCAGTTTAAAATAAATGCCTCCCAGGGCTTCTAGTTCACTGTGTGTTCCCTCTTCCACGATCTTTCCGTTGTCTATGACCACCAGACGATCTGCATCCCGCAGGGTTGACAACCGGTGGGCGATAGACAACGTGGTTCTCCCCTTTACCAGATAATCCAGAGATTTCTGGATAGCCTTCTCGGTCTCCGTATCCACACTTGCAGTTGCCTCATCCAGGATCAGTATCTTCGGATTCGCCAGGATCGCCCGCGCAATGGAGATACGCTGCTTTTCTCCGCCGGACAGGTCCTTTCCGGAAGCTCCGATCACAGTATCATAGCCGTCTGGCATATTAGAAATAAATTCATGGGCGCTGGCCAGCATCGCCGCCTGAATAATATCTGCCCTTGTAGCGTCGGGATTGGCATAGGCGATATTATCCGCCACCGTTCCCATAAAAATATATGTATCCTGGGAAACCATGGCCACATTTCTCCGGAGATCATGGAAAGCAATCTCTTTGACATCCACGCCGTCCAGAAAAATACTTCCCTCATTGGTATCATACAGCCGGGAGATAAGGTTTACCAGTGTCGTTTTCCCGGCACCGGAACGTCCCACGATGCCCAGCATCTCCCCTTCCTTCACATGAAGGCTGATATCCTTAAGCACCGGATTATTGATATCATATCCAAAGGTCACATGATCCAGTGTGATCTCCCCTCTTGGCTCAGCCATATGGACAGGGTCTTCGATCTCCTGGATCTCCGGCACAGCATCCATAATTTCAAACATACGCTGGGCTGCATTGATGCTGTTGGACCACATATGGAATACTCTTGAGAAAAAGTTCATCGGTCCATTCAGCTGTCCCACATATCCCACAAACGTGATCAGTACACCCAGCTCCACACTTCCGGTATTCAGAAGGAGGATCACACCAAGAATCCACACCCAGATGTTGGAGACCTCCTGTACCAGATTATAAAGTATCGTAAACCGGTTATTATATTTAACGATGCGGACCTCCGCATCCCTCAGATGGTCATTGGGTCCCTCGAATCGGGTATTTTCCTGCTCTTGCTGCCCAAATGCCTTCACCACCCTGGCTCCCGTCAGATTATCATTGACACGGCTGTTGACCGTCCGCTCCGCGCGGTGGCGTCTGCCAAACAGACTCCACAATTTCGGCTTGAGCTTTACACTCATGATCACCAAAAGCGGCAGAAGAACACATGCCACCAGCGCCATCTGCCAGTTCAGCCGGAACATCACTGTAAAAGAGGCAATGATCGTAAATCCATGTACAAATATGTAAGGAAATCCATCCAGGAAAAAATCCGTCACACGGTCTGCGTCACTGAGCACCCTGGTCATCAGGCTTCCAGTCTGCTTACTGGTAAAAAAACCAATGGAAAGACTGCCCATAGAGGAAAATACATCCTGCTTCATGTCCCGGATCGTGGCTGCCACAACCTGCGCCATCAGTGCTCCCTGTACCAGCGCTACCCCCTGCTGCACCAGCTTCGACAGCACCATCACTGCTACCAGAAGCAGCAATGCCAGCCCATACTCTCCGGCTATGCCAAACTGCTTTAAAAAGCCATTGTCCATCTTTAATACCTTATCATACAAAATAGTACCATTGAGATATGGCCATACCAGGTTCAGTCCCGCCGCCGCGAAATAACAGAAAAACAACGTGATAAATTTCCATTTATACCGGAAAAAATACCCCATAGTCCGGGTAAAAATAGACCTTTTATTCATACATTTCGGGCAGATCTTCCGCTTGGGATCCGGGTACATGGTACCACACACCGGGCAGTATTCCGCCTGTTCCTCCTGTACTTCTGCCGAAGCCTCCACCTCATCTGCCGCACCGGGATATTTTTTCAGTTTCCGGTAACTTTTCAGAAAAAGATTCATCTGCTCCAGATAGAGATTGGTCAGCGCCCCGATCCGAAGCGGCACCTTCCCGCGGAACACCGTCACCAGATTCGTGGCAACCTGTCTCTCGATGCGCATATGGGAAGTTTCTTCCAGAGGCAGGAGCCGGTAAGCATACTCCAGCGTATCCTCGCCATAATCCATATCCTTCGTCCTTGTACCCCGGAAATAACGCACCCGCTTCCCAATGGGCTCACTGGTCACGATTCCCAATCTGTCTGCCGTTAAAAACAGATACCCACTGATATATTCGCAGTCCTCCGACAAATCCATGGGACACACATCCAAAATATCATCTGCACCAATTCCCTCCGGCTTCAGCAGCTGAAGCACCCGGGATGGTAATCGGTTTTCTTTCATAACTTCCTCCATTTCATACTCAACCATGTTTTATGCTGTTTATATCTTAATGCACCTTTACACAGAAAGAAATGTATTTTCTTGCATAAAAATTGCAATATCCTGTCATAGATCGGCACCATCAAGCCAGCCCAATGGCGCCAGTCTGAACAATCATAACTCACACATATTTACTCGCCTGCGCCTGCCACATCTGAGCATATTTTCCGTCTCTGGCAACGAGGGAATCGTGGGTCCCCGCCTCGATGATCCTGCCCTTTTCCAACATAAGGATCCGGTCCGCATGTCTCGTGGTGGAAAGGCGGTGGGAAATAAATATAACGCTTTTGTTCTCCGATGCCTTTGCCATAGAGATGTTCAGCTGGTATTCCGCAATTGGATCCAGCGCACTGGAAGGCTCATCCAGGATGATCCAGTCACAATCCTTATAAAACACCCGCGCCACTGCCAGCTTCTGGCTCTCCCCGCCGGAAAGGTTCGTGCCCTCCTCATCAAATTCTCTGGTCAGTCCCGTATCTACACCATTTTTCATGGACCGGAGCCGCGGATAAAATCCACTCTGCTGAAGTGCGGGTGCTACATCTGCATGGGCAGGCACCGCATCCATCACCACGTTCTCAGCAACTGTGGCAGCATAGATCTGGTAATCCTGAAATACGGTCCCCATCCTGCTGCGGTACTGTGCCAGGTCATAGTTTCGTATATCCACACCATTCAGAAGGATTCTTCCCTCTGTGGGATCATATAGACGCATCAGAAGCTTGATCAGCGTAGTCTTTCCAGCACCATTGTACCCCACAAGGGCAATCTTTTCCCTGGGCGCAATAGAAAAGGAAACCCGATGGATGATATCCCCATCCTTCTCATTATAGGCAAAGGACACGTCTTCAAAGCGAATCTCTCCAATCTTTTCCGGCATAGGCAGATCCTGTTCACTCACTACCTTAGTCTCATAGGCTAGAAAATTCCGGATCTTTTCTACATAAAGGGCCGTTTCCACCGCCACAGGAGGCAGGTCTGACAAAATCCTGAGACCGTTTCTCAAACTTCCTGCGGAATTGTACAGCACTACCAGACTGCTAAAGGAAAGTGCCTTTCTGACCGCCGCCTGGAATACCAGATATCCCAGATAAACCCCATCGAAAATAAAATCACTGAACACATAACCTGTCAGGAAGTTCAACAGCCACAGCTTCTTACTCTCTTTTTTCTGACACTGGTAGATCTTCTGGTTCGTCTCCTCAAAATCCCTGTGCAGCCTTCCCGAAACCCTCCGGTTAAGCCGGAGTTCTTTGGCATAAGCGCTGAGATAAAAAACACGGTGTACATACTGCCTCTTTTTATTCAGCGGATTGATCTTCAGATTCAGCCGGAACCGGATCTTATTGGCAATGCCGTGGATCAGAAAACTTCCCACAAAAGATACCAGCACAAACAGGACCGATACAGAATCTTTTAAAAGAAAATATGTACCATAACTAAAAAATATCACAAGTCCGGAAACCAGCATACCGATAAGATTCACTGTACGGTCAATGGAATTTTTCGATTCTGACACCGCCAGCACAAATTCGTTGTAATATTCCGGATCGTCATAACAGGCGATATCCAGTCTTCCCGACTTTTCATATAACAGAAATTTCAGCTTCTTTTCAATCTTCGGCATACTGATCTCTGCCACCACGGAGTTGAAAACAGCAGAATACAAACCAGAAAATGCCAGGAGGCCGAACAGGAACAACATAAAATACAGTACTTCCCGAAATGGTTTCCCAAACTCCGCCGCCTCCAGAACAAATCCAATGCCCAGTGTATGTTCTACAAAGATCAGGCCATTGTGCCGGATCTTTTCAAATATTAACATAATACCATAAATCGGCGATGCCTGAAAGATCAATCTGGTCATAAACCATGTATTGGCAAAGGTTTTTCTTGTCGAGAGTTTCATTTTTTTATCCGACTGCATCCCATTCCACCTCCAAATCTGATTCCTCCGGCTGGTAATTCTTCGCCTGCATCCGGTACATCCGGGCATATTTCCCGTTCTGTCCCATCAGCTCCTCATGGGTTCCCTGCTCGATCAGGCATCCCTCTTCCAGCATATACACCACATCCGCATCCTTTACCGAGGACAGCCGGTGAGAAATAAAAAACATGATGTGATCCCGGCTCTCTTCCAGGATCGCCTGAAACAGATCATATTCAGCGATGGGATCCAGCGCGCTGGATGGTTCATCAAACACCTTGACCGATGCCGGATTGGCAAAAGCCCTCGCCACGACGATCTTCTGGTATTCACCACCGGAGAGCACCGCCCCCTCCTCCTCAAACTCTTTTGTCAGCATCGTGTGGATGCCCTGGGGAAGGCTCATCACCTTTTCGTAAACCCCCGCCCGCTTCAATGCCTCCACTGTCACTTTTTCCGGATCCTCCACCTGACGCTCCATCAGGATATTATCCATGACACTGTAGGCAAAGATCTTATAATCCTGGAACGCTGCTGCAAATAAATTCCGATATGCCTCCAGGTCATACTCCCTGATATCTCTGCCATTCACAAGGATCTGCCCCGCATCCGGATCATAGAGCCGGAACAACAATTTGAGGATCGTGGTTTTACCGGCTCCGTTGTGTCCCACCAGAGCCACAGATTCATTTTTTCCAATTTTAAATGAAAGATCGTGGATCACCTCTTTTCCTCCCCGGTAGGAAAAGGATACATGACAGAATTCGATACTTTCAATCTCCTGGTCCGGCAGATCTCCCCTGGCATCTTCCGGAATCTTCTCTTCATAGGACATAAAAGTACGTATATTGTATACAAACATTCCATTCTGGCTGCAGGTCATCATGGAGTTGCCAATGCGTACAAGGATCCAGGATGCGGTCACCATCATACTGGACAAAATCGACAGATCCGCCAGGCTCAGCCGGTGTACCACCATTGTCTGATAGGCTCCATACAGCAAAAGCCCCTCAAAGATGATGATATAAGACAGATAGAACTGCAGAAACGCGCTGGGGATCAGTCTGCTTATGTAAGATTTCACCACCTGGATCCGGTGCGCCACTGCTTCCTCATAGGTGCGCTTCAGCACCTGAAATATATTGGAAAGCCGCATTTCCTTTGCATATTCCCCCAGATACATCACCCGGTTTACATACTCTGTCTTCCGGTTATCCGGCGTCACCTCGCGGTATATCGCAAAATTCAGTTTATTCATTATCGTCCCAAATACAAAAGATCCGACGATAGGTGACAATACAAACAGCAGCATTCTCGGATCCATCCGGTACATCAGCACATATGTAGAGATCCCTGCAATGGCAGCACAGATGATATTAGTCATCTCCCAGACGATCTTCGTCATCTTCTCACATGCCTGGTCCACTGCCATGGTGTAGCGGTTGTAAAACTCTGTATCCTCAAAGCACTCCAGCTCCACATTTTCCGCCTTGTGATAAAACACCGAATACATCCTCTGATACAATTCAACTTCTTTGAGTGGTTTCACTACCCGGTCCACATATCTGTCATAAAGTATGAGCACACACATCAGTGCTGACACCATGCCGATATAAAAATACACCGTGGAAACAGCTCCGCCTCCTGTCACTGCCTGAATGATATAACGGATAAAATAGGCGCTGTAAAACACCCAGATAAAATAGCCGATGGCATTGCTGAAAAATGCGTGGATCACATAACTTTTACTCATGGACCACACAAACCCCAGAGCATAAAAATTATTTTTTACTGTTTCCCAAAACCCGAGTCCTTTGTTTTTCTCTGGCTTCTTACTCATTGTTCTCTCCTCTCTCTACAAATGATGTCTGTACAACAAGCATATTATTTGACTTTACCTTCCATAATATAGAAAAACAGGATTTCTGATATTCCTCAGAAATCCCGTCATTACGTCCAAACTCTTCTATTTTTTTACAAAGCAAAGAAAGTTCTCTCCCCGCTAAGCCCTGGTAACAGGAGGCTGGACGATAAGATTTCTGATATAAGCTGTTCCTTTTGTCAAATAAGCATGATTTGTTGTTCTTATTGTTCTGATCATATCGTCCACCTCCTTTCTAATTTCTATTTTGCTATCGTGGTTATTATCCTATCATAGTTACATATTTATTGCAAGCATTTTTTGGTAATATTATCATGTACCATTATTCCACTTACCCACAAACATTCTAAAATGTAAATTTATTTTCAAAATACATTTTAAGGTCTGTGATCTTTATTCTTTCCTGCTCCATCGTATCACGGTCACGCACAGTCACCATTCCATCCTCTTCCGAATCAAAATCATAGGTAATGCAGAAGGGGGTTCCGATCTCATCCTGACGGCGGTAGCGTTTGCCGATATTTCCACGGTCATCATACTCACAGTTATAGTATTTACTCAGTTCTTCAAATACCTTCTCTGCCCCCTCACCCAGTTTCTTGGACAGTGGCAGCACACCGATCTTCACCGGTGCCAGTGCCGGATGGAAGTGCATAACCGTACGCACATCACCACCCTCCAGCTCTTCCTCATCATAAGCACTGCAGAGAAAAGCAAGGGTGACACGGTCGGCGCCCAGGGACGGCTCTATGACATAAGGTATGTATTTGTCCTTGCGCTCATCATCAAAATAACTCATATCCTCGCCGGAGGTATTCTGGTGCTGGGTCAGGTCATAATCGGTACGGTCTGCGATGCCCCAGAGTTCGCCCCATCCAAAGGGGAATAAAAACTCGATATCACTGGTGGCTTTACTGTAGAAGGAAAGCTCCTCTTTGTCATGGTCGCGAACCCGCATCTCTTCCTCTTTGATCCCCAGATCCTGCAGCCATTTGATACAAAATTCTTTCCAGTAAGAGAACCACTCCAGGTCGGTATCCGGTACACAGAAAAACTCCAGCTCCATCTGTTCAAACTCGCGGGTACGGAAAGTAAAGTTCCCCGGTGTGATCTCATTACGGAAGGATTTTCCGATCTGACCGATACCGAAAGGTACTTTTTTTCTGGAAGTTCTCTGTACATTTTTAAAGTTTACAAAAATCCCCTGTGCCGTCTCCGGGCGGAGATATACCGTATTTTTTGCATCCTCTGTGACACCCTGGAAAGTCTTAAACATCAGATTAAACTGTCTGATCTCCGTAAAATTGTGCTTGCCGCAGGTAGGACACGGCACTGCCTTATCCTGAATAAACTGTTCCATTTTAGTATTGTCCCAGCCATCCACAGAACCATCCAGCTCCATGCCATTTTCCTCTGCAAAATTTTCGATCAGCTGATCTGCACGAAATCTCTCGTGGCATTCCTTACAATCCATCAACGGATCCGAAAAACCGCCCAAATGACCGGAAGCCACCCAGGTCTGCGGATTCATAAGAATGGCGCAGTCCACACCGACATTATATTTATTCTCCTGGATAAATTTCTGCCACCATGCCTTTTTTACGTTGTTTTTCAGCTCCACTCCAAGATTTCCGTAATCCCATGTATTCGCCAATCCGCCATAGATTTCCGAACCCGGATAGATGAAACCACGTCCTTTGGCAAGTGCCACAATTTTGTCCATTGTCTTTTCCATAATCGTCGTCCTTTCCTTTTTTAATCGTAATCTGTATGCTATTTTACTATTGTTTCATTTAGATTTCAACAATTTTTAAGAAAATAAATGAAGCTGGTGTCTGATTGAGCCTGTTCGACAGTTCAATCCACGATCCCCAATATCTGTTTCGCATGGGCCACACTCTCCGGCGACGGGGGATCGACCCCCTCCAAAGGATAAGGGATTCCTAAATTCTCCCATTTAAAAATTCCAAGGGTATGATAGGGAAGAACTTCCACTCTCTTCACGGTTTTTAACTCCTGGATAAATGCCCCCAGCGCCCGAAGATACTCGTCTTTATCATTCCGCTCCGGCACCAGCACATGGCGGATCCACATGGGCTGTCCCAGATCAGACATGAGCCTGGCCATCTCTAATATATTTTTGCCGGACTGCCCGGTTAAAATCTGGTGCCCTTCCTCGTCGATGTGTTTGATATCCAGCATGACAAGATCTGTGACCTCCATCAGTTCTTTCCATTTTGAAAAAAATGGTTCCTCTCTCGTAAATGGATTTCCGCTGGTATCCAGTGTAGTATGAATGTCCTTTTTCTTAGCTTCGGAAAACAGCTCCAGTAAGAAGTCGATCTGTAGCAGAGGCTCTCCCCCACTGACGGTAATACCGCCCTCACTTCCCCAGTAAGAGCGGTACCTCAAAGCTGTCTGAATCAATTCAGAAGCCGTATATTCCCTGCCGGCACGAAGATCCCAGGTGTCCGGGTTGTGGCAGAACTGGCAGCGCATGCGACAGCCGCTCAGAAATATGACATACCGGACGCCCGGTCCGTCGGCAGAACCAAAGCTTTCCAGAGAATGGACATATCCAATTCTCTCACTCAATTTCTTACATCCTTTCGTGGCAGGTCCTGGAAATCACATCCAGCTGCTGCTCCCTGGTCAGATCAATGAATTTCACGGCGTAGCCGGATACGCGGATCGTAAAGTTCGCGTACTCTTCCTTCTCCGGATGTTCCATGGCATCCATCAGCTTCTCCTTGCCAAAAACATTGACATTCAGGTGGTGGGCTCCCTGATCAAAATAACCGTCCAGCACCTGAACAAGATTTTTCACCCGCTCCTCCTCTGTGTTCCCCAGGGCTCCCGGATTGATGGTCTGGGTGTTGGAAATACCATCCAATGCCTCCTCATAGGGAAGTTTCGCCACAGAGTTCAGTGAAGCCAGCAGACCATTCTGCTCTGCACCATAGGATGGGTTGGCGCCCGGTGCCAGCGGCTCTCCCGCCTTTCTTCCGTCCGGAAGGGAACCAGTGGCCTTGCCATATACCACATTAGAAGTAATGGTGAGGATCGAAGTCGTAGGCTCCGAATCCCGATAGGTATGGCAGTTGCGGATCTTGCCCATAAAGGTACGCAGAAGCCAGACTGCCACCTCATCTGCCCTGGGATCGTCATTTCCGTATTTGGGAAACTCTCCCTCCGTCTCATAATCTACAGCCAGACCGTCCTCATCCCGGATCACCTTCACCTTTGCATATTTAATAGCACACAAAGAATCTACCACATGGGAGAAGCCGGCGATACCGGTGGCAAAGGTACGACGCACATCCGTGTCGATCAGAGCCATCTGGGACGCCTCATAATAGTATTTATCGTGCATGTAATGGATCATATTCAGAGTTTCCACATAAGTCTGTGCCAGCCATGTCATCATCTCCTCATATTTTTCCATCACTTCCTCATAATCCAGATACTCCGAAGTAATCGGACGGTATTTCGGCCCCACCTGCGTCTTATTTTTCTCGTCAATACCGCCGTTGATGGCATACAGAAGACATTTGGCAAGGTTGGCTCTCGCTCCAAAAAACTGAATTTCTTTCCCTGTCTCCGTCGCTGATACACAGCAGCACACCGCATAATCATCGCCCCATACCGGACGCATCACATCATCGTTTTCATACTGTACTGAGCTTGTCTTTATGGAAATATAAGACGCATATTTTTTAAAGGTCTCCGGCAGATGGGATGAATAGAGCACCGTCAGGTTCGGCTCCGGAGACGGCCCCATATTTTCCAGGGTGTGAAGGAAACGGAAGCAGGTCTTTGTCACCTGGGAGCGCCCATCCATTCCGATGCCGCCCACATCCAGGGTTGCCCATACCGGATCACCGGAAAACAGCTGGTTATAGGATTCAATACGGGCAAATTTGACCATACGGAACTTCATGGTCATATGATCCACCAGCTCCTGTGCTTCCTTCTCCGTCAAAGTACCATTTGCCAGATCTCTCTCAATATAAATATCCAGGAAAGTAGAGACACGTCCCACACTCATAGCAGCGCCATTTTGTGTTTTAATGGCAGCCAGGTAGGCAAAATACAGCCACTGAAAGGCTTCCTTGGCATTTTTCGCCGGCTCCGAAATATCACAGCCATAAATCTCTGCCATCGCCTTCATTCCCTTCAGGGATTTGATCTGCTCCGCCAGTTCTTCACGGATCCGGTAATCCTTGCTCCTCATGCTGCGCCGTTCGCTGCCGGCAAAATCTTTTTCTTTTTCTTCGATCAGAGCATCGATGCCATACAGTGCCACACGCCGGTAATCTCCCACGATCCGTCCTCTTCCGTAGGTATCCGGAAGTCCGGTCAGGATCTTGCTGTGGCGCATCCGCTTCATCTCCGGAGTGTATACCTCAAACACCGCGTCGCTGTGTGTCTTATGATAAGCAGTAAAGATCTCGTGGAGCTTTTCATTCGGCTGATAGCCATACATCGTACATGACTGCTCCGCCATACGGATCCCACCGTAAGGCATAAAAGCCCGTTTGAGCGGTTTATCTGTCTGCAGGCCCACGATCTGCTCCATGTCTTTCAGTTCCTCGCTGATGTATCCAGGACCATGGGAAGTCAGTGAGGATACCACTTCCGTGTCCATATCCAGCACACCGCCCTTCTGGCGCTCTTCCTTCTGAAGTTCCTGCAGTCTGCCCCACAATCGATCTGTGGCATCTGTCGGTCCCTCTAAAAACGATTCGTCACCATCGTAGGGCTTGTAGTTATTCTGAATGAAGTCACGCACATCGATGCCTTCCTTCCAAAGTCTTCCTGAAAATCCTTCCCACTGCTTAAAGTCTCTCATTTTTTCCTCCATTCGTTAACCTATCATAAATTTTATCTCGGCCTCACATGCTGTTTTTCCATCCACCGTAGCCACAGCCCTGCCGACTCCCATCGGCCCTTTGCATTTGATGATCTCCGTCTCCAGCCGCAGCCTGTCTCCCGGCACAACCTGCCTTCTGAATTTTGCTTTGTCAATTCCGCCGAAAAATGCCAGCTTTCCTTTGTTCTCCTCCAGGCTCAGGACAGCAACCGCCCCCACCTGCGCCAACGCTTCGACGATCAAAACTCCCGGCATCACTGGTTTCTGTGGAAAATGTCCCTGAAAAAACGGCTCGTTCACAGTCACGTTTTTATAACCTACTGCCTTTACGCCGGGCTCCATCTCCTCAATACAATCCACCAGTAAAAAAGGATAACGGTGTGGAATAATTTCTTTGATACCATTTACATCTAATAACATGTCTGCCTCCTTCAATATATATCATAATTTTTTATCAAATACAAGTAATATATGACTGTCACAAAATGGCAAAAGGCACAAAAACGTGCCTCTCCCCTTTTCTTTAGCCCAATGGCGCCATCGGGCTGATAATTATTTTTTTATTTGGTTCATTCTTCATAAGCTTTGAAAATAAGCGTCGCATTATGACCGCCAAAACCGAGGGAATTAGACATCGCAATCTTTACTTCTGTCTCGATCCCTTCTCCCTTCACACAATCCAGGTCACATTCCGGATCCTGATTGGTCAGCCCTGCATTGACATGCACATAATTTTCCATGATAGATTTTACACAGGCAATGGTTTCTACCCCGCCTGCCGCGCCCAAAAGGTGGCCTACCATGGATTTGGTGGAGCTGACTTTGCACTGATAAGCCGCTTCTCCCATAGCCAGCTTGATTGCTCTTGTCTCAAAGAGATCATTCATATGAGTACTGGTTCCATGAGCATTGATATAGTCCACATCTTCCGGTTTGATCCCTGCATCTTTGATGGCAAATTCCATGGCCTTCGCCGCACCGCTTCCATCTTCCGCCGGGGAAGTAATATGATAAGCGTCATTGGTAGCTCCGTATCCAGTCACCTCAGCATAAATCTTAGCACCGCGTTTTTTCGCATGCTCCAGTTCCTCCAGAACAACGATCCCGGCACCTTCTCCCATTACAAAGCCGCTGCGGTCCACATCAAAAGGAATCGATGCCTTTGCCGGATCTGTGGAAAGAGACAGAGCTGTCATACTGGTAAATCCAGCTACCCCCAGTTCCGTGATCGCCGCCTCAGAACCTCCGGCAACCATCACATCTGCCTCACCGTACTGGATCGAGCGGAAACCTTCCCCGATACAATGAGTACCTGTGGCACATGCTGTAACAATATTGATATTCTTTCCTTTTAAACCAAACTGGATCGCAACATTTCCTGCGGCAATGTTGGAAATCAGCATCGGGATCATCAACGGCGATACCCTGTTTGGTCCCTTATCTAACAGCTTTTTATACTCCCTCTGGGTACACTGTAGACTTCCGATACCGCAGCCCACACTGGTCCCAACCAAAAAAGGATCTTCTTTTTCCAAATCCAGCCCACTGTCTTCCAAAGCCTGTTTTGCTGCTGCTACTGCAAACTGGGCAAACCGCTCCATACGTCTTGCGGATTTGGGATCCATATACTCCTTTGGATCAAAGTCCTTTACCTCAGCTGCCAGCTTTGCCTTGTAATCGGAAGTATCGATCTGAGTCATCGGGCCGATGCCTACCACGCCCTTCTTAACATTTCCCCAGAATTCATCAACCGAATTTCCAATGGGCGTGATCGCTCCCATTCCAGTTATGACTACTCGTCTGCTCATTGAATTTAATCCTCCTAAATTATAATGGTTCCATTTTTTACATCGCTATACCGCCATCTACACAAAGTACCTGGCCGGTTATGTATTTTGCCTTATCTGAAGCAAGAAATACCACTGCCTCTGCAATATCCTCTACCTGTCCAAATTTTCCAAGAGGAATGGTGGCCACAGCCGCCTCCTTCACCGAATCGGACAACACCTCTGTCATCTCCGTCTCCACAAATCCCGGTGCAACTGCATTTACCGTGATATTCCTGGAGGCCAGCTCCTTCGCTGTCGCCTTGGTCAGGCCGATCACTCCGGCTTTCGACGCCGAATAATTTGCCTGTCCCATATTTCCTGTCACGCCGGAGACAGAAGCAATATTTATGATCCGCCCGCTTCTCTGCTTCATCATCGGACGGGTCACAAATTTAACACCATGGAACGTTCCCGCCAGATTGGTCTGGATCACACTCTGGAACTCCTGTTCTGACATTTTCATGATCAGATTATCTTTTGTAATTCCCGCATTGTTTACAAGAATATCAATTCTACCATACTCTTTAACGATGCCGGCATAGAACTCCTTTGCCGCCTCAAAATCGCTGACATTACACTGGATCGACACCGCTTTCCCTCCAGCTGCCGAGATGGTATCCACCACCTCTGCGGCGCGGTCTGCAGAACCATTGTAATTAACGACCACCATGGCACCTTCTCTGGCCAGAGCCAGGGCGATACCTCTTCCAATTCCTCTTCCCGCCCCAGTCACTACTGCAATCTTATCTTCTAATAACATATTTCCTCCTCATTTCTGCGCGCTCTTTGTGCCGCCATTTATGCCAGGGTCTCAAGTAGTGCATCCATCTCTGCGATTGTTCCCACACTATATGTAGTCAGCTCTTTTCCAATAGCTTTGCTGATCTTCTTATTAAAGCCCGCAAGGGTACGGCCCGGCCCGATCTCAATAAATGTATCCACACCATCTGCTGACATGGTTTCTACTGACTGCTGCCAGCGCACGGATGAGGACACCTGTCTTACCAGCAGAGGCTGGATATCCGCCTGCTCTGTCACATAACCCGCAGTCACATTTGCCACATAGGGAATTTTCGGTGCCCCGATCTCGATCTCATTCAGAACAGCCTCCAGCTTTGTTCCTGCCCCCTTCAGAAGATCTGAGTGAAATGGTCCGCTGACATTCAGCATAACCGTTCTCTTGGCACCGGCTTCCTTACATTTCGCAGCACCGGCTTCCACCGCCTCTTTCTTTCCAGAAATAACGATCTGCCCCGGACAATTATAATTTGCCACCTGAACCTGGTCAATGCCCTCGATCGCCTTCTCGATCTGGAATGCATCCAGTCCCATAACCGCAGCCATGCCACCAACTCCGGCAGGAACTTCTTCCTGCATATAGATACCGCGTTTGCGGACGGCTTTTGCCGCATCGATATAATTCATGGAATCCGCTGCCACAAGGGCACAGTATTCCCCAAGACTGAGTCCTGCCGCTACATCCGGCTTCAGACCTTTGTCCCTCAGAACTTCCATGATCGCCACACTGGTAGTCAATAGTGCCACCTGTGTGAACTCTGTTATATTAATATCTTCATTATCCTCAAAACAGAGGGCTTTCAGATCCAGTCCTACCGCTTCCCCTGCCTGATCAAATATTTCTTTTGCAATCGGAGAATACTCATAAAATTCTTTTCCCATTCCTACCTTTTGTGCACCCTGTCCGGGAAATACGAATGCAATCTTACCCATAACTATCTTTCCTCCATAAAACCATTTCTATTTCTTATTTATCACTCTGTGGTGCCAACGTACATCAACACCATGCAGCACTTTTTCTACTGATGGTGTTACAAAATCCCCATATTTTGAAATGGTGGCTGCCGATAAGCATTTATCAGCAACCACACCATTTCTCACATTTTGTAAATCACATTAAGATGCAAGCAGTCTGCCACACCCATCCCAACTCGCTCAAACGGGTAGGCCAAACGAAAGATGCAGCGATTATTCTACACCCTTCTCCTTTAAGAAATTAATTACATCACCTACAGTATTAATGCTTTCCAGATCATCTGTAGGGATCTCAACATCATACTCTTCCTCAAGAGCCATGATCAATTCATAAAGATCCAGAGAATCTGCTCCCAAATCATCTTTGAAAGAAGAAGCCTCTGTGATACTGTCTGCATCCACGCTCAACTGGTCTGCGATAAGTTCCTGCATTTTTTCTAACATGATTATTTCTCCTTTTTCCTAGCCTGCCAGATCCATGAACCAACTCCCTCGGCATTATGTAGGCCTCAGCAGACTAAATATTATTTTCAATTTTTCTCAACAATTTGAGTTATTCAGTATTTTACAGTATCTTATGTTGTTTGTCAACCCCGCCACAACCGGATTTTTCCAAGAAAAAAAGGCCGCTGCCGGGACCTGTCTTCCTTTTTTCATGATAGCTGGATCACGTGTATCATTGGGTAAAGCAACTGTATCAGTTTTGCAAGAGTGGCTGTGGAAATTTTAATATTTTCCCTCAATTCTGTTTTCGTTATATTCATCTGTTCCAATATAGTAAATAATTTTCCACTTCCTTTCTGCTTATTAGTATAGCATAAGTATTTTTATCGTTTGTATCATAAAATATGTTTTCCTCAAGTTTTAGCCATATCAGGACAAACCAGTTAATACAGTTCACAACAAAAAACACCGTAGACCCCTTGATTCTACGGTGTTTAAAGGTATCAAACCCATAAGCTTCGAAAGGGACTTGAACCCTCGACCCCTTCATTACGAGTGAAGTGCTCTACCGACTGAGCTATCGAGGCGTAATAACTTGACCTAAAACATTATAACTGACTTTTCCTATTTTGTAAAGTACTATTTATGGAATATTATAGTTTTTTTATAAACTTTTTTTATTATATACATTTTATTCAATCTGAAACTGTTGTATAATAGGGTTAGCTTAGGGCACAGACAAAATCATATCAGACATTCATTATAATGCCGTTGGGCTAGGGTACTGTATCATTCATTCTACGTCATTTGACGAAATGTGAGTGATACAATACATCAGGGTAGTCATTAAGATTTTTTAGGGGGGAATTTTTGGAGGACAACTGAAATATGGGAAATACATTTAAAAATAGTGTGGGATATTTCATACAAAAACACTCGATCAAAGAATGTATCATATTGATTCTTCAGATTAGCATCACCATAACTATTCTTGCTCTGGCAGTACTGGGACTTGACAATATCCTTCCGATCACTATTACTAACACTGTAGACTTGGTATTGCTGGCTCTTCTGTGTATCATTTGCGGAATTCGCTTTATTCCGAACCGCATCGTATATGCTGTGATTTATTTCATGGTGGCCGTGGTAATCTGCGGTGTTTTTATAGCCAGTTTTTTTCTGTAATATAATCTGCTGGTCTGTCTTCAATTACAGATTACATATTTTTAAAATCCCCCGGATTCTGTTTCAGATAGTTCCGGAGGATTTTTTTTTTGCGCTTTGCGAATACAACCTGTCCCGCAAAGCGCCCATATCTAATACAATACCAATGATGTTTTCATCCTGAGACTTACTCGTCCTTTGCCAGCAGTTCCATAATTTCATTACTTCTCTGGATAAATGCTGTCATATCTTCTGCTTCCAGTGGTTTGTGGCTGATCATCGCCAGATCATACAGCTGCCGGCAGAAAAGTTCCGCATGCTCACCCTCTTTATGCTCTGCCAGATACTGCACAAGCGGATGATTGGCATTCAGCACCAGCTTCTCACCGCCAAAATCACCCATACCGCCCATGCCATTCACAGCGTACATTTTCATCATATCCTGCATACGTCTTGTCTCCTCAGAAACAGTGATCATAGAAGACAATTTCTCATTTTTCAGTTTCTCCACTTTTACTTCCAGATTTTCTTTACCCAACACTTTACGGAAGAGCTCTGTGAGAATATCGGTCTGCTCCTTCAGTTCTTCCTCGCTGGCTTCCTCTCTGAAATCATCGGTTACCTCAGCATCGATCCGCTGGAACTTCACATTATCCCCTCCAGCTTCCAGTGACGAGATAAATGGCTGGTCAATACTGTGGGTAAGAACAAAGGCGTTCATGTTCTGCTCCCGGAACAAATTGATGTACTGGCTCTGCTGCTGAAGATCCGTCACATAATAGATGGTTGTCTTAGGCGGCTCTTCCGGCTCCCCGTTCTCTGTGTCCTCACCTGGCTCAACAACTTCGGCTTCCGGTGCTTCCACCGTCTCCAGATATTCTTTCATCGTCATAAATTTGTCATCAAGATCCTTAAAAAGAATAAAATCTTTCATCTTTTCCTGGAATTTCTGGTCTTTCAAACAGCCATATTTAATAAATGGGCTGATATCATCCCAATACTTCTCATAGTTTTCCCGGTCAGTCTTGCACATACCGCTGAGCTTATCCGCCACCTTTTTCGTAATATACTCCGAGATCTTAGTAACAAAACCATCGTTCTGCAGAGCACTTCTCGATACATTCAGTGGAAGATCCGGACAGTCGATAACCCCCTTCAGCAAAAGAAGAAACTCTGGAATCACCTCTTTGATATTATCTGCGATAAACACCTGATTGTTGTAGAGTTTGATCACGCCTTCGGCATTTTCATACTCCAGGTTTACCTTTGGAAAATACAGAATTCCCTTGAGATTGAAGGGATAATCCATATTCAGATGGATCCAGAACAACGGTTCCTTATAATCATGAAATACTGTACGGTAAAATTCCTTATAGTCTTCTTCAGAGCACTCATTTGGATGCTTGGTCCAAAGTGGCTGGGTATCACTGATTGAAACCGGACGCTTGAGGATCTTTGTCTTCTTGACCGGCTCTTTCTTTTCATCGCCGTCTTCTTCATTCTCCTTTGGCTCTTCCACAATCTCCTCTATAACCGTATCCTTTTCAGTCACCTCTTCACTGGGGATGGTCTCATACTGGGGTTCAGCATTTTCATTAGCCAAGAAAATCTCCACCGGCATAAAAGAGCAATATTTATCCAGTACTTCCTTAACCCTGTATTCATTTGAGAATTCATAGCTGTCCTCGTTGAGATGAAGGATGATCTCTGTTCCGGTCTCTTCCCTTGTTCCATTATCCATCTCGAATTCCGTCCCACAGTCCGATTCCCAATGCACCGCGCTTTCGTCATCCCGGTATGACTTTGTATTGATCTCCACTTTATCCGCCACCATAAAAGCAGAGTAAAATCCAAGACCAAAGTGGCCAATAATCTGATCTTCGCTGGACTTGTCCTTATATTTTTCGAGAAAATCTGCCGCACCAGAAAATGCGATCTGGTTGATGTACTCTTTTACCTCATCCGCCGACATACCCAGACCATTATCCACAAAACGAATCGTCTTTTCTTCGGCATTTACAAATACTTCGATTTTTTCTTTGTACTCATCCGGAAGAGACGTTTCCCCCATCATATCCAGCTTTTTCCGCTTTGTAATGGCATCGCATCCATTACTTACGAGCTCACGGATAAAAATATCGTGATCAGAATACAGCCATTTTTTAATAATGGGAAAAATATTTTCGGAATTGATCGCTAAACTACCCTGTTCTTTATTCATCTTTTTCACTCTCCTGTTCTGCAAATTTCTGTATAAAACTAATGATAGTACAGAAAAGTTAAGATGTCAAGAACTTTTTAGCACTCATTAAAGCCGAGTGCTAACAATTCCATTTTTATGAAAAAATTCCGAGCACTGGTCATCCCACATTTGTTCACTGCTCTTATCCAGGGTAAAATTTGCCGGCGTAAAGCTGCTGATACAATGTAGTTCATTATTTTCATATTGTATCCTAATCCCACCACAATCTCCATTATTCATATAATGAACAAACTGAATCCGCAACAGCTGAGGCGTCTGCTCTCCCTTGATCATGGAAAATGCCAACGGCCGCAACAGCTTCCAGGGAACATATTCTCTTCTTTCGTATATTTCCTTCTCTTCCTCTGTCAGCCATTCTTTCAACAGATTCCCCTTGATGGATATAGAGACAAAGGTCTTGATCTCCATCGTCCCCACGCAAAACTTATCAAAATTTTCTTTTAAAAAAAGAACTGCCATAAACTCTCTTACATCTTCTATTTTATATATCTGCATCGCTGCACACCTCTTTGATCCCGAATAAATTTGTTGTTTTTGGAGACAATATTTTTGACGTAATCAACGTCATATCTTAATATATATACAGAAAGGAGAAGACACCATGAGAGCAAGTGAATCAACCTATAAAAATGTAGCAAAAAACTGCAGTTCTTATGCCGTAAAAGACTGCTGTAAGTGTACAAATAAATCTGGTGATGTGGAGGTTTCCTGTACGACCTGCAAACATTTCTCAGAAAATAAACACTGTAAACTGGATCTGTTTGACCCGATCGCAGCTGACCACAACTTTATGTAATCTCGCGCGCATCACGCTTCGCGAATCGGAATGAGTCGTCCGGCCATGCTGTCGGACAGAGAAAAGCGTCAGAACTTGCTAAATCATCTGGCGCTTTTCTTTTTTAGAAAAATTCTCTGCTACAGAGCAGGTTTGCCTGTGGCAAGCTATGAAGCCAGCGTTTATCCGCCAGGCATTTTATTGATCATTTATTCCGCACTTTCAAACACCACCACAGACCGCGGTGAGACCATATATTTTTTCACATTATTTTTTTTCTGCTTTTCATCATCCGTATCCAGGATCACATTCCATTTTTTTGTCGTATTGATCACCGGAAGATAAAATTCATGAGCATCCCAGTGAAAATTAAAAACAATATATAAGGATTTTCCACTATAGTAAGACCCGTAGAATAAGATTCCTACTTCCCTGCTATAATAAGAAAAATTTGCTTCCCAAGGTTCTATCCCATGACAAGATACCCCCGGTGCCCCTACTCCCAGCGTATCCATCCCGCTCAGAATCTCACGGCGCTGATAGAGCGGATGCTCTCTACGAAACTGAATCAGCTGGTGACAAAATTTATAAATCTGCTGATTCTTTTCCAGCAGGCTCCAGTCCAGCCAGGTGGAAGTATTATCCTGGCAATAGGCATTATTATTTCCTTTCTGGGATCTGCCGAACTCATCCCCTGCTAAAAGCATCGGTGTGGCAAGTCCCAAAAACAGCATACAAAATGCATTCTTTGTCTGCCGCAGCCGCATCTGGTTCACCACTCTTTTACGGCTCACTCCCTCCTGTCCGCAGTTCCAACTGTAATTAAATTCCGTTCCATCTGCATTTCTCTCACCATTTGCCTCATTGTGCTTTACATCGTAAGAAACCAGATCCCGCAGCGTAAATCCATTTTTCTGAGTGATATAGTGAATCCGCCCCATTTCCTTTTCATCCTTACGGAAACATTGGTAAAAATCTCCCGCCTGCCCCTCGTCACTTTTGAGATACCGCCTTGCCACGGTCATATATTCATCATTAAACCGGGCTAACTTCCTCTCACCGCCTACCCGTTCTGCCCTTTTCCAGTCAGCGCTCAAAAATTTACAATTCCGAAGAAAAGGATCTGCTAAAAGCCACTCTTCTGAGACCACATCTGAATTGACAAGAAAACCATCCACATGAAATTCTGTCACATAATATACCAGACATCTCAGTATAAATTCAGGAGAGCGATCCACAAAATGCATGTCTAAAAAAAGATTTATGCCATTTTGATGCAGTGTTTTTATCATCTGTTTCATTTCCCGCACTGCATCTGCACCTTCCACTGCATAAGAGGCTTTGGGGGCAAAATAACAGGCATCCCCGGTATATCCCCAATAATTAATTTTTTTCGCATCTGCATACATCTGCTCATTGAAATCATATAGAGGAAGAAATAATATGGTATTAACCCCCAGCTCTTTTATATATGGTATCTTTTCACAAAACCCGGCAAAGGTTCCCGGATGTTTCACACCAGAGCTGCTGTGCTTCGTGTAGCCCCGCAAATGACACTGGTACAAAATCATGTCTTCATAAGGGATAGAAACTCTGTTTTCACCACTCCAGTCAAAGGATTCGAGAGAAAACCTTCCTCTAAGTTTCCCCGGTTTTTTACCAAATACATCTCTTCCCGCCACAGCACGCATAAATGGATCGTTTACAATCCGTCGATCTGCCTCAAAAGTATATTCAAAATGATTTAAAAAATCTGCTAATCCCTGTCCCTCCAACCGCACACTGAACAGATCCTGTGCCCCCATTTCTTTCATAGAAAACATCGGTATCTTATGCCGCAGCTTATTTTCTTCATACAGGCAGAGCCTGCATGACTTCGCATCCCTGCACCAGATCGTGATCTCAGCACTTTTCCCGGATTCCGAAAGAAAAACTCCCTCTCTCACATTACTCGCTTTTTTTATCGCAAATTGTCCATTTTCAATCGCATTCATCCATTCTGTCATCCTTAATTGTTATTCTACTGACTGCCACAGCTTTATTTTAGCATAGTTGAAATGCAATCACAAGTGAAAAAGAATCGCAAATATTATAAAAACGCTTGCAAAATCACAGTTTTCTAGTAAAATAGTGAGTGTTAATGTAAAATATATAAAGAATTGCGATGGAGGAAAAAAATGATTCAGGCTAGCAATGTAACACTGCGTTTTGGCAAAAAAGCGCTTTTTGAAGAAGTCAATATAAAATTTACCGAAGGGAACTGCTACGGTATCATTGGTGCTAATGGCGCCGGCAAATCCACCTTTTTAAAAATTCTCTCCGGAGAACTGGAGCCTACCCAGGGTGAGATCATTACTACACCGGGCGAACGTCTTTCCGTTTTGGAACAGGATCATTTCAAATACGATGACTGCATCGTCTTGGACACTGTCATCATGGGAAATCAGCGTCTCTATGATATTATGAAGGAAAAGGACGCGATTTATGCAAAAGAGGATTTCACTGAAGAGGACGGTATCCGCGCCAGCGAACTGGAGGCAGACTTTGCCACGATGAACGGCTGGGAAGCAGAATCCGATGCCGCCACTCTTCTCAATGGACTTAATATCGAAACAGATCTCCATTACAAACAAATGAGTGAGTTATCTGGAAGCGAAAAAGTCAAAGTACTTCTGGCAAGAGCCCTGTTCGGTAACCCAGACATCCTTTTACTGGATGAGCCCACCAACCATCTGGATCTGGATGCGATCCGTTGGCTGGAAGAATTCCTCATAAATTTTGAAAATACAATTATCGTAGTCTCCCACGACCGTTATTTTCTTAATAAAGTATGTACTCATACAGTGGATATCGACTACGCAAAGATGCAGCTTTATGCAGGCAACTATGATTTCTGGTATGAATCCAGCCAGCTTATGATCAAACAGATGAAGGAAGCCAATAAGAAGAAGGAAGAAAAGATTAAAGAACTTCAGGAATTTATCCAGCGCTTCAGTGCCAATGCATCCAAATCCAAACAGGCAACCTCCCGTAAACGAGCCCTGGAAAAAATTGAGCTTGATACCCTTCGTCCATCCAGCAGAAAATATCCTTATGTAGATTTTAAACCGGACCGTGAGATCGGAAATGAGGTTCTGACTGTGACAAATCTCTCTAAAACCATCGATGGAGAAAAAGTGCTTGACAATGTGTCTTTCACGGTTGGACACGACGATAAGATCGCTTTTGTAGGCTCCTATGGAATAGCTGCAACGACACTTTTCCAGATCCTTGCCGGTGAGATGGAACCGGACGAAGGCGATTATAAATGGGGAATCACTACCAGCCAGGCATATTTCCCGAAGGACAACACCAAAGATTTTGCCGGAACAGATACCATCGTAGACTGGCTGATGCCATATTCTCCCGAAAAGGACGCTACCTATGTCCGTGGTTTCCTGGGACGCATGCTGTTTTCCGGCGATGATGGGTTAAAAAAAGTAAACGTTCTCTCCGGTGGTGAAAAGGTGAGAGTCATGCTCTCTAAGATGATGATGATGGGAGCCAACGCCCTTATTATGGATGAGCCCACCAACCATCTGGATATGGAATCCATCACTTCCGTCAACAACGGACTGATTAAGTTCCCTGGAATCGTCCTTTTCACCTCCCAGGACCATCAGTTTATCCAGACCATAGCAAACCGTATCATTGAACTCACTCCGAATGGAATGATTGATAAGGTGACTACGTATGATGAATATCTGGACAGCGATGAAATGGCGAGAAAACGTCAATCATTAAGTTAATTTGACAAATCTTGTATTTTCCAATACAATAGTACTATGATGATATCAGAGTCGAAAGGCAACCCACTGATATCAGAGACACTATACTTATTATTATATTTTGATTGGAGTGATTTTTTTTGGAGCCCGGTGACGCGACAAATTCTATCGTGCTAAACATTGTTATCATATTTATTCTGTTGCTTTTATCTGCCTTTTTTTCGTCGGCAGAGACAGCGCTGACAACTTCAAACAAACTCAGAATGCGAGCTTTGGCAGATGAAAAGAACAAGGCTGCGATGAGGGTTTTAAAACTTCTTGAAAACCCATCAAAAATGCTGAGCTGTATCCTTATATGCAACAATGTGGTAAACCTTTCGGCATCGTCAATTTCAACTTCTCTTGCCTTTTCCATCTGCAAACAGATGGGACTTGAGAACAATACCAGTCTGGGCGCCGGTATCGCTACTGGAATACTGACTTTCCTGATCCTCATCTTTGGTGAAATTTCGCCCAAAACCATGGCAACCATCAATGCCGAAAAAATGGCGCTTGCTTTCAGTCGGTCCATATTACTCCTGACAAAGCTTTTAACTCCTGTTATCTTTGTCATTGACAAGTTTGTAGTATTCTTCCTTTTTATACTTCGCGTGGACACAAGTGGAGCCGGAAAAGGAATTACCGAAGATGAGCTTCGAACTTTTGTGGACGTAAGCCACGAAGAAGGTGTCATAGAGAGTGAAGAACGGAAAATGATTACCAATATCGTTGATTTTGGTGACTCCATCGCAAAGGACGTCATGATCCCGCGATTGGATATCTGTATGGTAGAGCTTTCGATCTCTTATGATGAACTCCTCTCGGAATTTACGGAAAGCAAATTTGCACGTATGCCTGTCTATGATGAAACCATAGACAACATTGTGGGGATCATAAATTTAAAAGATTTTGTATTCTACAAAGGGGACAAAAATGATTTCTCCCTGAAAGACCTGATCCGGGATGCGCACATTACCTACGAGTACAAAAATGTGTCGGAACTCTTTATGGAAATGCGTAAAGAATCTATTCCTATGACCATTGTTCTGGATGAGTATGGTGCTCTCTCCGGTCTAATCACAATGGAGGATTTAGTCGAAGAGATCGTAGGGGAGATCCGTGATGAATACGATGAAGATGAGGAAGACGAGATTCAACATATCTCTGAAAATGAATACATTCTTCTTGGATCTACCCCACTGGATGATGTCAATGAGCTTTTAGGCATTCCATTAGAATCCGATGAATATGATTCCATTTCCGGCCACATCATTAAACTTCTGGAGCATTTCCCAAATCCTGGGGAATGTGCAAAAGATGATTACGCTGTATATACTGTACTGGAAGCTGAAAAGAACCGCATTGACAAGGTTCATATTTTGATTCATCCTCAACCAGAAGAAGAGGAAGAATAATCTGGAACAACTTAATATCTTTCGTTTGTTTTGAGTATTTCTGACCTGGTATGGCCGTCAGTTCTACAGAGCCAAAGCCAGGTGAGAGTGCTCTTTTTTTTCAAAGATCACCGTTCTCCTCACTTTAATTTCCTTCTCTTTCATATTTAGAAAAGAGATCTTCTCAGTCACTTCAATATCCATAAGTCCCTGCTCCATGTCAGCAGATATAACATTCACGGTCATATCCACATCGGAATTTGTCCTCATGACCAGGGCTTGAAGAAACGCAGCGATAAACTCATTCTTATCTTGAATCCCATAACTCTTTTGTTCCATTACTTCTTTCATCGTCTGTGAAACCGACACCGCCAGGGAATCTTCCAATTCCTGCAAAGCTGCCGTCTTACCATCAATTACGGTATGTATCGCCAACACCAGAAGGATGGTGCTGATACATACAGAAGAAACTATAACTGATTTCATCGTGAATATCCCTCTATCTCATATTTTTTTACGATTCCTGCCAGTGGTATGACATACCGGAATCCAAGCGTGATCTTGGCATCCTTTTTATTTTCCTCCCCGTACACTTGAACCTTTAGTTCATATCCCGCCTTTTCCGCCCGTTTTTTACAGTCTTCGATGACATCAGCGTCAAAATAACTGTTTTCTACCTGTGTCACTACGCTTCCATGAAATTCTCTGGCACTGGAGTACAATACATTTTGTATAATATATGCAATTCCGATCCATATAAATATCAACAAAAGCAAAAATGTTATAAAATGCTCAATTACCATTTTCATATTTTTCCTCATTTCCACAGGACGAATTTTTCCCACTTCCTGCTGCATCGCCGTAATCAACCAATACCAGAAGTCCTTTTTCCGTCACCTTACCAGTAACCGGGCTCTGGACGCGGGTAAGATAACGGTAGATTCCTGGAGCTCCCCAGCTCTTTTCCGCATCTTCTCCTAGTATATTTTGGTATGCCGTGACCACTTTTCCACTGTCATCCCTCTCTGCCACCTGAATATAACTTGAAAGATCTCCCCGGTCAAAATCAAACGCCGAGAGATACGATTTAAAATCCACTTTTTCACCACTTTTTACTTTAAAATCTTTTACATATAATGCCGGAGAAGTACGCCTTTCTTCATTGGATGAAAAATCTGTTTTTACACTGTCAGAAACCCCTCCTGCCCGATTCCATCCCGCCAAAAAGGACGTAAATACGACAGATACAATGAAAAAAGATACGACTACTGCCAACACTATTTTTCCATATTCCGATATAAAAAACTGCATTTTATCCCCCCATCATTCGTTCTGCATAATACAACATAAATTGTGCGATCTTTACAAAAAGAAAACCGATCAGCCCTGTCACAAATCCGCACTCCAATACGCACACAATAACCCTGCCATATTCTTTGATCATCTCACTCATAACACCATCTCCAGTATCAATGTAAACACGTAAATTAAAATCATACCAAAAAGTGTAGTGGTTACTGTCTCACCAAATTCCTCGATAAATTCATCCATTCCGCTTCTCCCCTTTTATTACTTCAATATAAATTTTGAAATCTTCCCATAGTCATCGTTAATAGATGGATCAGATCCAGCAGCAGCTTTACACTGGAAAGTACCATCGGAAGCTGTTTCAAAAGCCCCATCCCCGCCATTTTATTATTCTGAACAAAAGCCTCACTTCGATCCATCAGACGGTTGTTCTGCGCCACCAGAAAGTCCAGTTGCCGTCTTGAATCTTCATAACCATTTGTACTGACAGAATAAAGTATTTTCATTCCTGTCTGTATCTCCGGAAGCTCCAGTTTTCCAAAAAACTCTATATATGGCTGCAAATCTCTCGGCGAATCGTAAATCTTCTCCGTAAGAGTCTGTATTTCCTTGCGGAATATCCCACCCGTTTGAGCTGTGGATTTCTTAAGCGCCTGATAACCGCTCTCTGTCTGCAGATAGAGTGTGACGATCATAATCCAATAAGGAAACTCCTGTCTGACATATCGTCTCAGCACCCTTTTTGCCACATGAGCTGACAGTCCAGATACCAATACAGGATCTTTTTCCAATGTCTGATACAATTTCTCCAGGCGCCCCTCCTCTTCCGCTTTGTTTTTGCAGCTATCCAGCCATTTCACTGACAGCTTGCGATAGATCAGGGCGATCAGCCACCACAGCGCCAAAAGGACCACTGTAGTGGAAATCTGATAGATGGGGTTGTCTGCTATGTGCAGACCCAGTTCCTCCGGCGTAAGTAGTCGGGACACATAGCACAGTACCGCCGCGAGCCCTGCAGCAACTGCACACTCGGTCTTTATGAATTTCTTTCTCTTTTCATATATTGAAGTACGATTTTTCCAAAATTCCAGATCTTCCAGAAGAATGTCCAGAGAACTCCCGCTGTCACTTCCCGTCCGATCCCCATTACACAAAAAAGTATGTATGATCTTCATTCGCCGGCTGTCATATTCCTTTTCGATCTCTGCAAATGCCGCCTCTAAGATCGCTCCATCCTCCACACCTTCTCCCGTCAAAAAGATATGTTTTGCCCTTTGGATCGCCCCGCCCATCCGGCTCCTCGGTTCAAAGAGGGAACTGCAGTCCTCCATCGCCCTGCCAGTATGTCCCAGCCTGCGATAAGAGCAAAGAAGCTGTTCGAGATAGGTCACCACCTGACCATACTCCTGCTCAAACTCCCTTTCCCGATAGATGTGAAAACGAATTCTCTTCAATGCCAGACAGCCGCCGACAGTCAAACATATGATAAGCCCTGTACTCAGTCCATAGATCCACCCTATAACAAGCTGAATTCCGACGGCTGCCAGAAATACAAACAAACTCCTCCCCCATTTCATTCCCCCACCTCCGTCTGAAATGCAGAGGATATCCCCTGTTCCAAAAACCTTCTCGCCAGGTTCATGGGCAGTTTTTCTCCGGTCATCTCTGCGTGATCCACAAGCAGGGTTATTTCATTTACACTTTTTAAATAGTTCTCCCCTCTTCTGTCAAATGCGCAGATCTGCTCTATCCTCCTGGTGATTCTTCCCCCATCTTCTATGATACTTTTCACCAATACACCAATATTGATAAACCGATAGACATCATTCAGGATCCGCTCTCTGCCCATATCACCGCCTGCCATATTTTTGATCCGGTCCGGAATATTTCTGACATCGTCGGTGTGAAGCGTAGTCAGCCCATAAGTTCCCGTACTTAAACTCTCCATCAGATAACGAACCTCCTCGGATCTTGCCTCAGAAAGAATGATCCACCGGGGAAGCTGGCGAAGACAGGCTTTGATCGCCGCCGTATAAGTAAAATTTTCCGCTACCTTCATCTCCACACAATCCTTTCTTGGATTGATCTTACCGTAATGGATCTCCAAAGTATCCTCAATGGTTATTACCCGTTCCGAATCTGGTATAAATCGGGTGAGATATTTTAAAAGCTCTGTCTTACCGGCTCCCGGCATTCCGCATATAGCGATATTACAATGTGCCTGAATACATCCTTCCAGAAACTCCGCCACCGCCTTTTCACAGTAACCCTCCCGTATCATTTCTTCTTTTTTCATACGTCTCACCGCCGGAATCTTTCGCAGTGAGATCGTGACTCCGGAACTTGTAACACACTCGTGTACGATACTGATCCTGAGCTCCTCCGTCTCCGCCTCCAATACTGGATTCATTTTATTGAAAGGTATGCTCACCACACTGGAGATCAGGGAGGCAAAGCGCTCTACAAATTCCTTCGCCAGCACCTCTCCCGCCTGATACCTTCCCTTTTTTAGATCATCGATCCAGAGCTGCCTGCCATTCCAGTTGATATCCGTCACATCCTCTGAGACAATATAGGGATACAACACTCCATAATCCTGGCGTCGCAGCAAGAATCTGGTTTCAAAATCCTCTATGTTCATTTTTTCCCTCCTGCCTGGAAGCCTGGCAGTGTAAAACCAGACTCTGTCTCAATCTCCTGAAAAAAGCTGGAAAACAATCCCTCAAACATGTTCTGGATCGGCTCTCGAAACAGCACGACCACCGATACCAGAGCAAGCACTACTAATACTGCCACTATAATCTTTCCATATTCCTGTAAAAATTCTGTCATAAAATCCCTCCATATGAATTACAGCTCTTATTATTTCTTCCTTAACCCAGAAAACATCTCTATAAAATTCTTGTTGCTCTCCTTGGTAAAAGGATTCTCCCGGGCTCTGATAAAGTTTTTGATCCTTTTCTTATCCTCTCCGGTGATCACCCAGATTTCCTCGTACTGCTCTGGTTCTTTACCCAAAGATTCTTCCAAAAGCCTGCGAAACTTTTCTGCCTTCCACATAGAATCCGATGAAAGGGTATCCAGGTACTCCCGGCTGATAAAACGCACATACCCCGCTGCCTCCTCAGCTGCATTGTCATTTTCCCGATCCACCACATGAACCACAAACTCCATCTCGTTCAGTTTTCCCCGTCCGTATCTTCTCTGTTCCTCCGGTTTCATATAAAAGCGGTTCCCAAACTGATCACGGATCCTCACATGAACCTGATAATTGCCCGCCCTCTCAAAATCCAGTCTCTCCCAAATGATCTCCAGATCATGTTCCAGCTGTTCTTGTGTCTCTGTCTCATCCCAAAACCGGATACTTCTCCGAAAATCCTGTATAATTTCCTTCTTCTGGGAATTTTGAAGCTCTGATACAAAATAATACCGGTCAGATACTTCCAGCTCCGGCTCTACATTGGAAATCACCTCATATGTCTGGATCCACTGACTAGAAACCCCAAAAGAATTAGATACTGTCAGAACAATACTTCCCTTTCCGAGATGATCGGAATCCGTCGGGAGCCTGTCCACTCCCTTTAATTCCCTGAAGTCTGGCAGAATGATCTTCTCTACCCGGATCTTTTCCGTCAGATCCCCCTCTAACTCGTCCTCTGCCCAGATGCCATAACCCATGATCTCCTGATCCACCTGCTCATCCTCATAAAAGATCAGCTCTGTTTCTTCCCCGGAAAACACCGGAGCTTTTACCCACAGAGCATATAGAAGGATAATCTCCCCATTCTCTGCTAGATTTTTCACCAATCCCTTGTCCTTCCACCTTATCATCCCTGGCTCTGTCACCTTCGGTATTAACTGGGCAGACCAGCCCACAAACCTATAACCGGATCTTGTAAATGTACAAGGATCCAATGGTACGCTCTCGTCCACATAAACTTTCTGCTCCCTCATTTCCCCCAAACCACCGTTGGCATCAAATTTAATCACATACTTTTCCCTTCCAATATACAGTCCTCCTGGTCTTGCTTCCAGGATGAACCGTTTCCGCTTCTTCAGAGAAAAATTCTTCTGAACATCCCTTTCCAGCTCCCCCGACGTGATGCGTGCCAGCAGCTTTCCCTCCCGGTAGCTTTCCGGCGAAATCTCACAAATTCCCTGGATTTGAAGTTTTTGATCCACTATAACATACTGCTCCTCTGTCATCTGAATCTTTTTTACCTGAATACTTCCGGACAGACACAGCCTTCCTGCGTCGTGGAAAATTCCCTTTTCTCCCCCTGAGATACTTCCACCCCGGATCTGACTGTCCCCCAAATTTCTCAAACCACAGTCACTGCCCTGAATCTCACCACCGGTAACTATGACTCTGGCTCCATTATTCCATACTGCAGTTCCTGCTCCGCTAATTTTCCCGCCAGAAACGGACAAAACACCAGAAGAGGTACTGCTTAAAAAGATCTGGCTTCCATGCCTTGCTGTGTTGTCCTGGATCCTTCCACCCGACACCTTAACCTGGGAGGAAGCGGATATATAAATTCCCCCACCCCTCTGGTCTTCCGCCCGGTTTTCACAGATCTCACCACCTTCCAATGCCACTTGGCCCTCCTCATTCGTATAGACAGCGCCTCCGGCAAAGGATGCCTGATTATTCTTCATGATCCCGCCTGTGATACGCAATCGGTTCTGGTTATAAACAGCGCCGCCAAATCCCCCGGCGTTCTCTCCCCTACCATATCCCCTGGCAATGTTTCCAGTGATGGTGCCGCCCTGGATCCAGACTTCCCCCCGGTTATGTATGCCGCCGCCCCGACCGTCAAAATCAGAGCCTTCCTTTTGTCCAGTCACCACATTGTCCCGGATGGTTCCACCTTCCATCACGAAACTTCCGCCCTTCTCGATCCGAATACCGCTGCCGCCGGTTATAGACAAATTATCATAGATCGCGCTGCCCTCCCTCATAACCACTTTTCCCCCAGAATGAATAGTGATTCCACCTCCACCATCCGTAAAGGATATCAAGTTATAATTGGCACATAATCTGGCTCCCTTTTCAAGCAGCACTGTTCCTGACACGGTCTCTAGCAGTCTTCCATTGATATCACCACTTACACTGCTGCTCCGGCCGCTGCCATCTAACGTCACTCCTTCCAATCGCAGACGTTCCCCCTGCATCCAGAGCAGGGTCCCCTTATAGGCGGGCTTTGTCTTTCTCCGGAGCTGGTATCTTGAGGCGCCGTTGATGGTCTTTTTGCCGTTTACCCGCAGCATCCTGCTGACCATGATATCTTTCTTTAAAACAATAACTGCCTTACCGCTCAGTGACAGCGCCTGTTCCAGTTCCTTGAGAGTTTCTACCCGTCTGATAACTGCGGCACCTGCCCTCTCCGGTATCAGAAACATTATTGCTGCCAGCACAGACAGCATGAGAAGGATCCTCCTTCTTTTCACTGCCTTCACCCCCCTGTCTTCCCCCTGCTGCATGTTTCCTTTGCCTGTTCAAACAGGCATGCTGTCTCCCTGGCTGCGGAAATAAACTCGTAATTTATATTGTCCGCCCCACAGGAAAAATTTTTTAATAGATATGAAACGACATTTCCCTTTGTCAATGCATCCGCAAATCTCCGGTTATACGGGATCGTACCCACCATATTTCCTGACAGTTCAAACCGTCTTACGATATCGCTTTTCCTGATGAATGATTCTGGATCATAATTTCCTATTACATAAAATGCTTTTTTTCTTATTTCTGAGAAATTTCTGAAAAAATGAGATAGCAGCTGATCATTCTGACACAGATTGACTACAATCAGATCCGCTTCTTTTAAGATTTTTCTTGAACTTTCAAGAGATGATGAAGAGAGGTCCACACATACGGTACCACAAACCTGCTCCAGCAGATCCATTACATTTTCTACATGCCGGTTCAGGCGAAACTCCAGAAGATCCCGGTTCATGCCTCCCGGCGGGAGGTAAAACACTCTCTGGTCAAACACGGACAGACATGTTCGGAGTACGATACCAGAACTCACGTCATCTCCCATGTCACAGCAGTTTAAAATTCTGCCCAGCCCGTTTTCTACAAAATATGAATTTTCTTCTTTTAGTTTGTCATAGGAATTTTGATTTAGAAACATACTACCAAGATCATTGATATTAGAATGATTCTCAAACAGAACCATTTTAGACGGCTGAATCATAGCCGAAAGGATACTGATACAGGACAGATTGCCTGTAACTCCGGATTTCCCCGGCGAATTGCTCCAAAAAGCAATTTTCAATCCATCAATCACTTCCTTCTTTCTTTTTTTAGTGGAATGGCATTATCATATCACCATTTTTGTCTTTTGTAAATTGTCACAATGTAACAAAAGTTGAGAAAGTTTTTTATAACCTTTTACATAAATCATGGATCATTATGAGGAAACTAAATATATTCCCCATCCCCGTCCTTCTGTTATGAATAATATAGATAGAAACAAAGAAAAGCGCCGATACAGTCATGACAAGCCGAGTATGACAGTATCGGTAGGGAGAAGCCAAAAACCACCATAGAGTGAGCGTATGCCGTGGTAATCAGTTACAGCAGGAAGAACCTTGAAGGGGGGCTTCAGAACGAGAGCAGGCAATAGAGTAAGACTTAACCGGAGTGAAGAAGAAATTTAATAGTAATATGATAGAAATATAAGCGTGACAGTGGTATTATAGTAGCAGTGCAAATAAAGAATTTAGGAGATGTGATATAGTGAAAGATTGGTTTACAGTCGAAAAAATTGATACTGATACATATGCAATCAGTGAGTACGGTCATTGGGAGGAAACCCATTGTTATTTGCTATGTGGTACTGAAAAGGCAGTTTTATTTGACACTGGTTTAGGAATTGCGAATATTAAAAAAATTATTGACAGTCTGACAACACTTCCCATTATGGTTGCAACAACACATATACATTGGGATCACATTGGAGGGCATAAATATTTTGATAATATTGCAGTCCATGAAGCAGAAAAAGATTGGTTGTCTGTCAAGTTCCCAATACCATTACAAGCTGTAAAGCACAATCTTGTTTGCAAGCCTTGTGAATTTCCTCTAAATTTTGATATAGCCAATTATCAAATTTTTCAGGGAATGCCACAAAGGATTTTTAAAGACAGAGATAGCATAAATTTAGGGAATAGAAATCTGACTGTCATTCACACACCTGGACATTCTCCGGGACATTGCTGTTTTTATGAGCCAGAAAGAAAGTATTTATTTTCGGGTGATTTGATATATAGTGGCTGCTTAGACGCTTTTTATCCAACAACTGACCCATTCTTTTTTTGGCAATCTGTTAAAAAAGTGGAATCTTTGGAGATAAATCGACTTTTACCCGCACACCATCAGCTTAATATTTCGATTGGAATAATTGAGAGAATTGAAAAAGCCTTTAATGAATTAGACGATAATGGAATGTTAAAGCAGGGGGCTGGTGTATATGAATTTGAAGATTTTCAAATCCATATTTGAATGAAAAATAAATTCATAGGTCAAAAAGTTAATTGTTGGAGGAAAAGCACATGGAATATAAAGAAAATGCGTTATTTTATGAGGATTATTGTAAGTTAAGAGAGAGCGTTGAATGGTTGCCTTTTTCAAAAGAGCAGACACAAAAAGCTCTCAACAATAGTCTATACACAGTAATTGCAGTTGACGATAATCAGCCTATTGGAATGGGAAGATTGATAGGTGACGGAATGTACTATATGATAGCTGATATTGTGGTACAACCGAATTATCAGAAACGAGGTATCGGTAATAAAATTGTCAATATGATAATTGAATATGTTGATAAGACAACACCAATCGGCGGGCGTTCCAGTATACAGTTGATTGCAGAAAAAGGAAAAGAACTATTTTATGAAAAAATGGGATTTAAAATAATTCCACATGAATTTTGTGGTTCTGGTATGAGAAAAGTCATTTGTAAATAAGATGTGATTTATCAGCTTACAATTATCACAATAAATCCACCTGCCTCAAAAAAAAGCAGCGAGAAATTTCGAGGGTTTGAAATTTTGGACCTGTTGACAAACTCATTCTTTCAGGTCTGGCTATATATATCTTCTCTG
>CANBKJ010000018.1 GCA_947369165.1 uncultured Lachnoclostridium sp. | reverse complement strand
CAGAACAATAAATCAACAGTTTGTTGATAAATGGAATAAAATCTTATAGATAGAGAGGATGTATAGCATGAAAGAAGCGTTTTTTGAAAAGATAATTCGCATTAGGAAACAGATACTATTTCTTTTCTTTACCTTAGCAGTCATATCCCTGTTCTTAATACCAATGGTGCAGGTAAATTATGATATGAACTCCTATCTGCCGGAAGAATCGGACTCCACAGTGGCGCTCGACGTGATGAAAGAAGAATTTGACGGCGGGATACCGGGGGCAAGGGCGATGATCCGGGATGTGTCTTTGACAGATGCTCTGGAATATAAAGAAAAAATAGAAAACATTGATGGTGTGGATTCCGTTGTTTGGCTGGATGATTCTGTCGATATGCGGGAGCCATTGGAATTACAGGATCAGGATGTGGTGGAAACCTATTATAAAGACGGGTGTGCGCTGTATTCCATTACAATTGATGAGGAAAAAAACCTTTCTGCCGTAGCCGCCATACAGGAATTGATTGGAGAAGACAATGCTATGTCCGGGGCTGCGGTCAGCACAGCAGCGGCAACGGACAGCACGGTAAGTGAAATAGGAAAAATTACGATAGCAGCGGTATTATTTGTACTTTTTATTCTGCTTTTGACAACGACATCATGGCTGGAGCCCCTGATTGTATTAACAGAGCTTGGTGTTGCCATTTTAATTAATGCAGGAAGTAATCTGATATTCGGTGAAATATCCTTTGTTACAAATGCAGCGGGAAGTATATTGCAGCTTGCAGTTTCTTTAGATTATTCCGTTTTTTTAATGCACAGTTTTGAAAGATGCAGAAAGAATGAGAAAGATGTAAAAAGAGCGATGAGGAACGCACTGTGTGGGTCTTTGTCTTCCATTCTATCAAGCGGTATTACTACGGTAATCGGCTTTCTGGCACTGGTGCTGATGCGCTTTCAGATTGGACCGGATCTTGGGCTGGCACTGGCAAAAGGAATTGCTATCAGTCTGCTGACTGTATTTCTTTTTATGCCCGGACTGATACTTACTTTTTATCCGCTCATGGATAAAACAAGACACCGCTCTTTTATGCCGTCATTTCATAAATTTGGCATACTGATTACAAAATTGATGCTGCCTCTGGCATTTTGCTTTATGGCTTTGGTCGTGCCGTCCTACCTTGCCAGCGTGAATAACAGTTACTACTATGGCTCGTCCCACATTTTTGGAAAAGACACGAAATTAGGAAATGATACGGCAGCGATTGAAGAAATCTTTGGAAAAAATGATACTTATGTATTGATGGTGCCAAAAGGAGACACCGCAGCGGAAATGAAACTGTCACAGAAACTACATGATATACCAGAGGTCACGAATCTGATTTCTTATGTGGATATGGCGGGCGCACAGGTACCGTATGAATATCTGGATGAAGAGAGTTTAAGCCTGTTGGAATCGAAGGGGTACAGCCGAATGGTACTTTCGGTAAAAGTACCTTATGAGGGACAAGAAACAACAGAGTTAATTGATACCGTCCGAAAACTGGCGGAGCAGTATTATCCGGGCAATTATTATTTGGCAGGAGAAGGCGTCAGTACCTATGATTTGAAAAATACCGTAGAGGCAGACATGATAAAAGTAAACCTGATTGCGATAGCCGCTGTATTTTTGGTACTTGTGCTGACAATCCGATCCGTAATGCTTCCGGTCATACTGGTTGCAACCATAGAAACGGCAATCTGGCTGAATTTATCCTTTTACTATTATGATGGGAATCCATTGTTCTACATTGCTTATTTAATTATCAGTTCCATCCAGTTAGGTGCTACAGTGGATTATGCGATTCTTTTTACCGACCACTACCGGGAGAAGCGAAAACTACTGGATAAAAAAGAAAGCATCATAGAAACGGTTTCCAGTGTAACGGTATCGGTGCTGACTTCTGGTATTACCCTTACTGTGGTAGGTTTTTTGCTGGGGTTTATTTCGACACATGGACTTTTATCCCAGTTAGGAATGCTGTTGGGAAAAGGGACTTTATGTTCCGTGTTTGCGGTGCTTTTTGTGCTGCCGGGACTATTATATTTGTTTGATGGTTTATTTCAGAGAAAGGAGAAAAAGGCAATGAGCAGGAAAAGAAATAAAAAATTTGCGGCTATGGTATTGGTGTTTGCTGTAGGAATCAGCAGTTTTGCTAACAGTAATATGGCAGAAGCCGCAACACTATCCAAGGAAGAAGTAGTTTACGGCATGATGGATGCATCGGGGAATGTGACGGGGGTTTATGCGGTAAATATCTTGTCGGGGAAAGGACGTCATACGGATTATGGTTCTTATTCGGATGTAAGGAATATGACCTCATCGGATGAAGTCGTTTTCAACGGGGAGATGGTCGAAGTCGATTCTACTGTTCCTAAATTGTATTATCAGGGTAATCTAAAGGAAAAAAATCTGCCTTGGAATATTAAAATCATTTATAAACTGGATGGAAAAGAGACTGCCCCGGAGGAACTGGCAGGTAAAAGCGGAAGTCTGGAAATTTCAATGAAAATAACCAAGAATAAAAACTGTGACGAATCTTTTTGGAATGGTTATGCGCTCCAGGCTGCGGTACTGCTGGATTCGGAACGGTGCAGCAATATTACGGCTGATGGGGCCACGATTGCCAATGTGGGTTCGGATAAGCAGTTATCTTACATTATCCTGCCCGGCAAAAAAAAGGATATTGTCATCCATACGGACGTAAGAGATTTTGAGATGGATGGGATTTCTGTAAATGCCGTAAAGCTGAATCTGGATATCGACATGGATGAAAACAAATTGCAGGATAAAGTAACAGACATTCAGGATGCGGCTTCTGATCTGCGTGATGGGGCAGATAAACTGAAAGAGGGTTCAGGTGATTTGAAAGATGGAAGTGGCGATTTGAAAGAGGGCATCCGGAAAATCGAAAAAGCCTTGAAAAAATTGGATGAAAATTCGGAAGGATTGACAGATGGTTCATCAGAGGTCATGAAAGCTCTGAAAAAAATTGAAAAGGCATTAGAGAACGTCAAGATGGATACAGATGACCTGACAAAACTTGGAACCGCATCAAAACAGATACAGGCAGGAATTGATTCGCTGGCAGGAGGTCTGAAAACAATGGATGGGAGCATTTCCACTTTTCAAAAAGGGCTTTCCCAGGCGGGACTTAGCGGCGCAGGCGATTTGGCCAGCAAGAATAAGCAGGCAGTGCAGGCTTTAGGAATTACGGACACACAGCGTTTGCTGTACGAAGCCTATGCTGCAGGAAAAGAATCTGCGGCTATGGAAAAGCTGGCGGAACTAGTAAAAAAGCAGGATAAAGAGGCTCTGACGCTTTATCAGGCATATTCTGCCAGCGGCGATGCAACTGTAATTACGGATTATATACAAAAAGCCGGGCTTTTTATCAGCATGGAGACCTTGTTGAAAGCGAATACCAGTTATATTGAGGGGAGCAATCAGTTAATTTGCGGTTTTGACGCTGCATTAGATCCGGAAAAAGGGGATTTGATGAAGGGTGCTGTGATGCTGCAGAAAAAATATAAAGAATTTAATACAAACATTCAGTCTATGGTAACTTCCCTGAAATCCCTATCAAAAAACATGACAAAATTGAAGAAAAATATTGCCAGACTGACAAAGAACTATGGAACGCTTGACAAAGGGATTGGGAGTTATACAGAAGGAGTGTCTGCGTTAAATGATGCATACGGGCAGATCACAGAGGGGGCTGTTTCATTGGCGGAAGGGACAGCAGATTTGTACGATGGTGCGGAAGAAATGTTTGACGGCTGTGCGGAATTTGAGAGCGAAACTTCAGACATGGATGATAAAATATCGGACGCCATTACAGATACCATTGATGAGATGACCGGTAAAAATGAGGAAACAGTTTCTTTTCTGTCAGAAAAAAATCAGGATGTAAAATCTGTCATGTTTGCGATGAAAACGGAAGCTATTGAAAAAGAGGAAATAGAGGAAGCAGAGGAAACGCAGGAAGAAAAGATTAGTATATGGCAGAAATTTCTGAATCTGCTTGGAAAGGAGTAGGCATGGATAAGCATTGTATTATTTCACTGGGCCGGGAGTTTGGAAGCGGAGGACATAAAATAGCACAGATGATATCGCAGCAGACAGGAATACCGTATTATGACAATGAGTTGATTATTCTGGCTGCCCAGAGGGGCGAACTTTCAGAGAGATTGCTTTGCAGGCATGATGAAAAGAAGCATAACACGCTGTTATATGAAATCAATTATTTAGGGAACAAAAATGTCCACAAAGGAGATTCTGTGACAAATACGCTGTATCTTCTGCAAAAAGATGTCATTCTGGATATTGCCAACAAAGGGGATGCAGTGATTGTGGGACGTAGCGCAGACTACATTTTAGCAGATGCCGGAAAAAATGTGCTATCCGTTTTTATAAAAGCCCCAAAGGAATACCGTATACGCCGGACAATGGAACTGGAAGGACTTGATGAGAAAACAGTAACTTCCCTGTTAAAGAAAAAAGATAAACGGCGAAAGGACTTTTATGAAAGCAGAACGGGTATGAAATGGGGGGATGCGGGACATTATGATATGGTGTTTGACACATCGGAATGTGATTTCAATTTTGTTGTTGATGCTATTATTGAGAAATGGAAATGCTGTAAGCAATAGAATAGGGTGTGTGTTTGCAAATCGAGATAAATTATAGAAAAATGGTATAAGTAGTATATGATGAAATATTTTAATGGCAGATGGAGTGAAACTCTCATGTCACTAAATTGGCATAAAATTGGCACGCCACAGCCGATGACATGCAAATGAAAAAGATGTATAGTGGTATTGTCCAAAAGTGGAAGATGCCCACAGGACAACGAACAAATCAATATGGAACACAGGCATAGGATGCCGTTTTAGGAGCTGTCTGGCTTTTAAGGCGGCATTTTTTATGCCTGTAATTCTAAAACACACATGCAAAGGAGGTACAGCATGGCAAAGAAACTGAAAGCGGGAAGTAATCGTCTGCGGGCTGTCTACTGGTCTGTGGTGGGGATGTTATCCATGATGCTCATTTCCCTGCAGCCGGTTCTGGCGGCAAAGGATAAGGGTGGCGGGGATACCATCTGGAACCGTTTCTCCACAATTATGAAGGATGTGTATGGCGAGATTATCGGCATTAGCACCATTGTGGGGGTGACAATGGCAGCCATTGCCCTGATTGTCCGGATGATATCCAGAAACCAGCGTGCTGTGGATGAGGCGACGAGTTGGCTCAAGCGGATTGTGGTCACATGGATTGTACTCAATTCACTGGGGTTTATTGTAGCCTATCTGCAGCCGCTGATTGCCGGAGGAACCTACAAGGGATAATGCAAGAGTCAAGCAGGACTGGAGGTGGTAAAAAATGCTTGACTGGATTTTTGAGGGAATTGTCACATGGATCAGCAGCATCGTGTCACAGCTGATGGATGCGGTGTCCGGCCTGTTCCTGGATGCACTGGGGACGGATATGACCGCTATGGAGGAGTATTTTCCTTTTGTGACGAAAGCGTTTATCGTGATGCAGTATACCGCATGGGCAATTCTTTTTTTAATAACGGTGTGGCAGCTGTTCCGGGTGTTTGGAGGTCCGGTTACGGAAGCGGAGAATCCGTGGACACTGCTGGCAAGGAGCAGCCTGTCAGCCCTGTTAATTGGTTATGCAAAGCCGATTTTCCAGATTACGCTGAACATTGCGACGGCACCCTATACGGCGCTGATGGAACTGGAGATGAAGAAAGAGGACTTTACCTTTGCGGGGGTTGAAAATGCCCTGAAAAACGGGCTGACAACGCTTATCTCCATTGCAACGGTGGTGGGGCTGCTCCTGCTTGTCATCCTGATGATTGCACTGGGATGGAATTATTTCAAACTGCTGCTGGAAACGGTGGAGAGATATATCGTAGTAGGGGTACTCTGTTATACCTCGCCCCTTGCTTTTTCTATGGGAGCGTCTAAGACGACAGTGCCGGTTTTTAAGTCCTGGTGCCGGATGGTGGGTTCCCAGCTGTTATTGTTGGTGATGAATGTATGGTTTCTGCGGGGATTTTCGACTTCGGTTGGCCAGTATGTGGGAAATGGAGGAGAGTTATCCAGCGGAAACGGAAGCATTTTCCTGTGGTTGTTCTGTGCCATTGCCTTTCTGAAGACGGCGCAGAAATTTGACAGTTATCTGGCAGCGATGGGATTAAATGCCGCCCAGACCGGAAGCGGCATGGGGCTGGAGCTGATGATGGCGGCAAGGGCAGTGAGCGGGCTTGGCGGCGGTGCAAGGAGCGCAGGCAGTGTCTTTGGCAGTGGAAGCAGTGCAGCAGCCAGTGCAGGAGCGGCGGCCGGGTTTGCCGGAAAGTTTAAGGCGAACAGCTATGTCCGGGATGCCGTTGTAGAGGGCGGCGCCCGTATGGGAGCCGGAGGCAGCCTGGGATTCGTGGGAAGGGCTTTTGGCGGCATGGCAGCCAGGAATGGTGCCACGCTGACCGGTGATTCCATTTCTTCCGTGGCATCGAGAAATCCAAAGATGTCCGGGACGATTGGCGGGGAGATTGCGGATAAGAGCCTTGCCAACTACATGCCCCGCTTCAAGGGTGTTCCGTTAAAGGATACGCAGATTTCCGGAGGGAAGATCCGTACCACGGCAATGATGCCGGATGGGAAAATGGCAGAGCTGAATCTGTATGACAAAAACCAGTTTGAGAAACCGGATGGGCCGTCGGCTCTTGTGGAGGCTTCGGATGGAAGCATGTGGTACCAGACGGCGGCCGGTGACGGGGCAGGTGCCTTTTTTGGTACGCCGGGATTTGCAGGGGATATATCCGAGGCGGCAAGGATTAGCGAGATGTTTCCGGATTTGCCGGAAGATACCATGCTGCGCACGGTGGATGAAGGGGTTCTGGAGGCAAGCACGGATACAGGCAGTTCCCTGTGGTACAGCAGTGCTTTCTATGAAGAGCCGGATGCCCCGCATGGCAGCATCCAGGCTTCCGATGGGGTGGACTGGTATGCCATGCAGCAGCACGCACAGACTCCGGCATTTGAGTCCGGGGAGGCGGCAGATGCCTATAACCAGTCCCAGTTCCAGGCTTTTATGCCGGGATATGAACAGCAGGTGTCTTCCGTGGATGGTTCCGGACGGCTGGAGGGACAGATGGAAGTCCGGCATGAAGATGGCTCTGGAACAAGGTTTTATGATACGTCCCAGTATGCGGCTCCCCGTGGCGATTACCAGGTATATGAGGACAGCAGGGGCGGCCAGTGGTATGCCGTTCCTGGAGAGGCATCTGTGGATAGGAAGCCGGTTTATGAGGATGGAAAACCGGTATATGATGGCGACAATGTGAGGACGGTTTCCGTAGAATCTGTCCGTTACCGGGGTACGCCTGAGCGGTATGCAGAGCCGGAGAAACGGAAGCATTCATCTGCAAAGCAACCCAGAAGAAAGAATTGATATACTGGGAGACATCTGGTGAATGTGTTGGATTGCCAAATGAAATGGAATAGAGATTGTGGGATTTGAAGCAGATAGGAAGAAAAGAAGGTGATAGCAATGGCAGAACCGGAGAAACAGCAGATGGGGGACGGCAGTGACAGTTTCGGGCAGGCAGCCGGACAGATGGCAAAGGCGGCGGGGCGTGCCAGTCAGGAGACTGCAAAACAGGCGACGGCTCATGCAGCCACCGCCACGGTAAAAGCAGGTGTGGAGGGCGGCAAGGCGGTGTCGGAGATTGCGGCAGGCACAGCGGCGGGAGGACCCTGGGGAGCAGTTCTTTCTGCGGCATGGTCCATGCGGCATTCCTTGTTCAAGGTACTCATCTGCATTTGTCTGGCGCTGCTGATCCTGATTACAATGGTGGTGTCCTTGACGTCTGTCGTGGCGAACAGCATATTTGGGCTGGACGGAACAAAGCCGGCAGAGGGGGCAACGCTGAAGGGAACGTATGACGAACTGGCGGAAGCGGTGTCCGACGTGGTGGATGATGCCTACGACCAGGCACTGGCAAAGGAGGAAAAAGCGATTTCGGATGGCGGGTATGATTATGAGGAGTCGATGGAGGCCCTTGTCAATCATGCGCAGGGTTCGGCCGGCTATGATGTGTGTTACATTCTGGCTGCTTACTCTGCTTCCATGCAGCAGCAGAATGTCAGTAAAGAGGACATGATTGCAAAGCTGGGGGGCGTTAGCGGGGAGATGTTTCCGGTAACGCAGGAGGAGAAGGAGACCACAAGGCAGGTGCCAGTCACCTATGATACCTATAAAACAAAAAAAGTAAAGGTAGTTACTGATAAGAAGAAAATAGGGACAGCAGGTGGCAAACCGGTTTACCAGTACCGTCTGGAAGAAAAGACCTATTATGTGAAGGACAAGCCGCTTACCAGTGATAAGGAAATCACGGTGGATGCCTATGAAAAAATCACTGTCAAAGTTCCTGTGTACGGAGCAGGGGAAATCACCGGGACAAAGAAGGAAACCTATTACCGGAAAAAGGGAACACAGACGTTAAAACCAACGGTGGAGACCGTGAAATATTTGGCATGTACGATACAGCCCTTTGATAACGGGGTGATTGCCACGGCATTTGGGATTGATCTGGATGCCACGTATGACCAGTTTGGCATTACTTACCGGGAAGCCATCGAAAATATGGCGAAAGCACTGAAGATGGTGCTGTACGGTTCCATGGGAAGCGGGGAGAATGTCAGTCTGACAGACAAGGAACTGTTGGACTTTGTGAACAGCCAGGATTGTAATGACACAAGGAAGCATATTTTATCCACAGCGCTTTCATTAGTTGGGAAAGTGCCGTATTTTTGGGGTGGGAAAAGCGGTCCCGGCTGGAATGGGGAATGGAACATGCCAAAGCTGGTAACAGCGGCAGGCTCTAATTCCACGGGCACAATCCGCCCTTACGGACTGGATTGTAGCGGGTTCACGGCATGGACGTACAGCACCGCTCTGGGAGTGGATATCGGGGCAGGCACATCCGGACAGTTTCCAAAGACAACAGCGGTGGCAAAGGCGGAACTGCTTCCGGGGGATTTAGGCTTTCTGTCCGGTTCCGGGGGAAAGGCATGGAGCCATGTGCTGATGTTTGCCGGTTATGATAAGAACGGTACGGGTATGTGGGTTCACTGCACCAGCGGGAAAGGTGTGGTTCTGAATACGCCAGGCTACGTCGGTTCCCTGGTACTCAGAAGACCGGCAGGGGTGGATTTTAATGCTGTCGTATCTCCGGGTACTTCCTATGGAGAACCGCTTTATGACATTGAGGTGGATGTGACGCATTACTGTAACTGTGAAAAGTGCTGCGGGAAATGGGCAGGCGGCAATACGGCAAGCGGGAAGAAACCGGCGACGGGCATGGTGGCAATGTCCAGCCATTATCCCTTTGGAACTCAGATCATGATAAAGGGAACGATGTACACCGTAGAGGACAGGGGCGGCAGGGGGATTGAGAATGACATCCACCGGGTGGATATCTTTGTCCCGGACCACCAGCAGGCGCTGCGTATGGGAAGATATAAGACGACAGCGAAGATATACAGATTAGGGAGGTAAGGGATAAAGTTTCAAAACAGCTCGAAAAGTACCTCGCTGATTGAAACTAAGTTATTTCTAAGAAGAACGCATGGCGAACAGGTTCGCATTAACAGCGTTCTTCACAGATTATGTAAGCAGATGGAGGTTACATATGGAAGAGAGAGAATACAGTAACATTTATGCGATTCCGGCAAACTATACGGATTCCGGTAAGATCATGGGCGGGATGCTGGAGGTCAGAAATGCGGTGGAGACCGGGTTTCTGGTGGTACTGGTTGGGTATCCGGAGCTGATGCTGATACCGATGTCCGTTAAAATCCGGATTGTGGTGATGACGCTTACCTTACTTCCCCTGGGGGTATTGTCCATGATGGGCATTGACGGGGATTCCCTGTTCCAGTATGTCAGCCACATGATCCGGTATGCAGCAGGCAGGAGAAAATTACATTTCAGGAGGGTTGGATATAAATATGACCAGAAGCAGCTTAAAAAGAAACAGCCAAAGAAGAAAAAAGGAGCAAGGAAAAGGAAAGAAACCGGGACAAAACGGAGCGGCAGGAAAAAGACAGAAGCGCAGGAAGAAAACGAAGCAGGAAAAGCTTGAGTTTGTGCAGGACTTTATTCCGGTAAAAAATATTGCAAACGGCATTATTGAAACTATGGATGGCAGATACATTAAGATTCTGGAGATTGAGCCAATCAATTTTATGTTGCGGTCCGGGGAGGAGCAGGTTAACATTATTTCTTCCTTTGCCAGCTGGTTAAAGATTTCCCCAGTGCGGATGCAGTTTAAGAGCATTACCAGGAAGGCGGATTCGGATAAGCACATCTCAATGCTACAGGAGGACATGGTGGCAGAGGAGAGCGAACAGTGCAGGAGGCTGTCCAGGGGTTATATCCGTTTGATTAAGGATGTGGGAAGTAGGGAGGCGCTTACCAGACGTTTCTTTTTGATATTCCAGTATGAGGAGAGGCGTCGTGGCGATGCAATCGACTATTCGCAGGTCTACGGGATGTTAAATACGGCAGAGCAGAATGCAAAGGCATATTTTCTTCAGTGTGGCAACTCCATTATTAAAAACAAAGATGAGGATGAGGCAGCGGCAGAGATGCTTTATATGTTTTTCAACCGCCATTCCTGTGTGGATGAGCCGTTCCAGAGCCGGGTAAACCGGGTGGTGCTTGACACGATGGCGGCAAAGAACAAGGTGATCGGTGTCGATCCGGTGCCGAAAATCCGCATCAGCCATTTTCTGGCACCCAGGGGAATTGACCTGTCCCACCACAATTACATCATTATGGATGGGCTGTACTATTCCTTTCTGTTTATTAAAGGGAATGGATATCCCAGTAGAGTGCATGGCGGCTGGATGTCGTCATTGATTAACGCCGGGGACGGGATTGACGTTGATGTGTTCCTGACAAGGGAGAACCGCAGCCGTGCCATTGACAAGGTGGCGCAGAGAATCCGCCTGAACCGCACAAAGTTAAAGGATATGCAGGATACCAGCACGGACTATGAGGAACTGACCAGTTCCATTCAGGCTGGATATTATATCAAGCATGGAATTGCCAGCAACAATGAGGATTTGTTTTACCTGTCGGTGTTTGTGAGCATTTCCGGAAAAACCTATGAGGAGCTGATGTGGAGGAAACAGCAGATGACCGATATGCTCAAGTCCATGGATATGTATATCAGCGACTGCCGGTTTCAGCAGGAGGCGGCACTGCGGACAATTATGCCCTTTGTGAAAATTGTCTCGTCACTGGAAAAGAAAGCAAAGCGGAACGTGCTGACCAGTGGTGCGGCGTCCACCTACATGTTTACCAGTTTTGAGATGTCGGATGATTCCGGGGTGCTTTTGGGGGTCAACCGCCATAACAATTCCCTGTGCATTGTGGATTTGTTTAATACGAAAAAGAATAAAAATGCAAATCTGAATCTTCTGGGAACCAGCGGGGCAGGCAAGACCTTTACCCTCCAGCTTCTGGCACTGCGGATGAGAATGCGCGGCATCCAGTGCTTTATCATTGCGCCAATCAAGGGGCATGAGTTCCGCAGGGCGTGTAACCAGATCGGGGGGCAGTTTATCAAGATTGCCCCCGGTTCCCCACACTGTATTAACATCATGGAAATCCGGCATACCATCACGCCGGAGATGGAACTGATTGATGAGATGGACTACAGCGAGATGGATTCCATGCTGGCAAGGAAAATCCAGCAGCTGATGATTTTCTTTTCCCTGCTCATACCGGATATGAGCAATGAGGAGGAGCAGATGCTTGACGAGGCGCTGATTAAAACCTATGGGGATTTGGGGATTACCCATGACAATGACAGCCTGTATCGGGATGGCACATCCAGTCCACCGATCATGAAGAAGATGCCGGTTCTGGGGGATCTGCATAAGAACCTGAAGGAGAACCCGATGACGCAGCGGATTGCCGTGATCGTGAGCCGGTTTGTGACCGGCTCGGCACAGTCCTTCAATCAGCAGACCAACGTGGATCTGAGCAACAAGTATATTGTGCTGGATCTGTCGGAGCTGAAAGGGAAGCTCCTGCCGGTGGGGATGATGATTGCCCTTGATTATGTATGGGATAGGGTGAAGTCAGACCGCACGAAAAAGAAGGCAATCATGATTGATGAAATCTGGCAGCTGGTGGGGGCATCCTCCAACCGGATGGCGGCAGAGTTCTGCCTGACTATTTTTAAGACCATCCGCGGGTTTGGTGGGGCAGCGATCTCGGCCACGCAGGATTTGTCGGACTTTTTCAGTCTGGAGGATGGGAAGTACGGCAGGGCGATTGTGAATAACAGCAAGAATAAGATTATTCTCAACTTGGAGCCGGACGAGGCGCACTATGTGAAAGAGGTGCTGAAGCTGACGGCGGCGGAAATCCGTTCCATTACCCAGTTTGAGAGAGGGGAGGCACTGGTCCATTCCAATAACAACAAGGTGCCGGTGGTCATCAAGGCTTCCAAGGAGGAGCAGGAGATGATAACGACAGACCGTGCCGAACTGGAGGCAATCCTGAAGGAACGCCAGAAAGACCGGGGAATGGAAGGAAAGTAAAATGCGTATTTTTTGCGGAATACGCATTTTTAAGAAAATACGCATAGAAAAGAGGTGAGATGATGCTGCTGAAAGATGAACAACATGTGATCAAGTGGCTGTCCCAGTATGGGGCACTGACCAGAACGCAGATTATGGGAATGTTAAGGAAACCGCCACAGACAGCGGAACGGATCATAAAGAACTTAAAGAAACAGATGCGTGCTGCGGATGTGGGAGGTGGGTACTATGTGGGGCTGGATTCCCTGTGCAGGCCGGACCAGCGAACTATACTTGCGGTATGGGTGCTGTTGAAGTTCATTGATTATGTAGACCCGATGGCTCATTACCCTGCGGTATACCCGTCACAGATATTCTTCCTGAAGGAAAATGTGGGATATGAGATTGTGGTGCTGTATGAGGGGGAGGAAAACCTGTTAAAGTTGCTGCAGCCACAGGATGACTTGAAATATATCATTGTCCTTCCCCGCATTTCCATGGCGGGCTTGTTAAGGCTGCCAAAAGCACCATGTCTGTTTGCAACGGTGGATTTTCAGGGAAATGAAGAACCGGAAGTGACATTTTACTCAGAGGAGGCAGTGTATGGAACAGAACAATTCCTTCCAAAAGGTACTGGACAAAGTGGAAAAGAAGGCAGAAAAACTGTGGAGCCAGTTCAGTCTGGTGCGGGATTTTTGGCAGGCGCATCAGCTGCAGATGGCATATGAGCAGGCAATGAGACTGGAAGAGACGGCAGAGCGTCTGGTACTCCTGACAAGGGTGCTTCCGGCTTACACTGGTTCAAACGTGGCGGGAGTGGAAGTAGAAAATACCATAAAACTGTGTATTCCCGTGGATATGGGATTTACGGCGGAGGGGTGGTTTCGGTTATATATTCCCGCCCTGCTCCCAAAAAAGGGAAGCGGTTCGGCGGATTATATCCGTTCTTTTCTGTATCCTGCCATGCAGGAATATTTTCAGGGGAAAGAGCCAGTGCGTTTTACGGACTGCGTGCTGGCATACCGCCACGTATACAGCAGTGACCGCCCGGAACGGAGGATGCGGGATCACGATAACATTGAGACAAACATGGTATCGGATATCGTGGCCCTGTATGTGATGCCGGATGATGCTCCGCTGGTATGCAGCCATTACGAATGTAGCATGATGGGGGAGGCTGACCGCACGGAAGTCTATGTCATTCCAAAGGCAGATTTCCCGGTGTGGTTATCACAGGAAAATCAGGGGTTCGAAGAGGGGGAACATTGTGAAAATGGGCATGAAAAGCTGCCGGAAGCTGCTAAAAAAGATATGTAAAAACGGGGCTGTTTTGGCAGACCAAAATGACATATGGGAGAAATATGTGCGGAGGCTACTGGTTTCGGGGATTTTCAGGCGAGCGGAGCGAAAATCCGACAAAGAGAGCAGTCACGTTGTCGGAATCATTCATAACAACGCTTCGGCTCGTACCTGCCGTTTGCTTCGGTTCGGTGGTGAGCCGCCATGATACATTTCTCCGCAAAGAGCCATGTGCATCGTCTCGTTACCCTGCTGTCTTTTGTGGGGGAATATCCGACACACTCCCTTCATCTGCTCGGTAAGGAGCGGGTGATGAAGGAGCTGGTTCACAGGCTGACCGTGGCTCAGACGTTTCGCAATGATGAGACAGGGGAGGAGCATACATGTCGCTTGCTGACCATAACAGGAAAAGGCCGGGAGAAATCCATCCGGTTTTATAAGGCTGGTCTTGTCATACTGGGATGGTTGCATCCGGAGGCATATGGGTATTACATGCGTTCTTTCTGGAACCACAGGTTTCCGGGAGATAAGGCACACAGAGAGCGGCATCACCGGGTTGCGGAAGCAGCGGCTCTGTGCATGAAAGCCGGTCTGGAGGTGCGCCCCTTTATGTTGCCCCGGTTACAAAACAAAGGATTATATCAGATCGTGCCAGAGAATCCCGTATTTTATCTGGCGAAGGACATCAAAAAAGTGGGCGGAGCGGAGATGAACAAAACCATGTTTACCCGCATGGCAGGGGCTGTGTTTTCCCCCGGAGGCTGTTATGCGGTCTACAATACCAGGGCAAGCGCTATGAAATGGAGTGGTATGGGAGAGTTCAAAGCTCTGCACAGCCTGATGGAGATCGGCAGGATGAATGCCGAGGTTTCGGAAGTGGATTCAGCGGTTCTGTTAGGTGAGTCTTACGAGGTGGCGGTAAAGACGCTGCTTGCCTCAGAGGAGAGCAGACGGCTGGAGTTCCGGTTTGACGGGATTTATAAGCATATTTATTTTATCGCCATGAATGAAATGGGAGTCCGCCAGTTAAGCCTGCTCCTGCTCCCAGACTGGAAAAGAAAAATGCAGGAAGCGTTGTTTGACGAAGAGAGCCTGGCATTCGATAAAGGCATATTTGAGTATGACGCTTTTGTGGATGGCGTGTATGTGTTTTCGCATCTGGACAGTGACCTGGCAAGGCTTATCCGGTTTCAGGAGGCGGTAACAGGAGGTGATGGAAGGTACGAGGTGGTCTGCTACCCGCACCAGCTGGGGTTTCTTAGGAAATATCTTGGAGGCAGGGTAGAATACAAGATCATCGGGATGGAGCTGCTGGAGGCAGAGATGGTACAGGCGGATTGATGTCAGACTGACACAGGTTGTGCGATGGGAAGGAGGGACGGACTTGGATAAAAAAGGAAGAGCATGTATTGTGCTTGCTGTCATACTGGGATTGGCAGGACTGCTGTATCTGGGCGGAATCCTGGGGCAGGTGACTGCAAATTACCAGGCATGGCTTGGCGGGGATGGCATAGCCGGAGAGGAGGCGATGAAACCGCCAGACTGGAACATACTGGTCTGTTTTTATCACGCCTTCACAATCAATGGCCTAAAGGGGATGCTTACAGTCATACTGATTGGTGCGGCAGTGGTTCTGTATATCCGGTTCCACGATAAGTTTGATGGCAGTGAGTATGATCCGAGGGGATTTAAAGAAAGCAAGACAGGGACTTACGGCACTGCCACATGGATGAGTGAAAAAGAGTTAAAGGAAATCATGGAGGTGACGACGCCGGAAAAAGCAGAGGGGGTGATTTTAGGTGAGTATGAGGGAAAGACGGTCTGTATGCCAAAGGACACCAGACTGAACCGACATATCGCTGTATTTGGTGCCTCCGGTACCATGAAATCGAGAGCCGTTATAAGAAATGCCTTGTTTCAGGCATTGAAGCGTGGCGAGTCGGTGGTTATAACCGATCCCAAGGCCGAGCTGTACAATGACACTTCAGAGATGTACCGGCAGGCTGGATATGAAGTCAGGGTCTTTAACCTGGTCAATCCGGAGCATGGGGATTCCTGGAACTGCATGTCAGACTTACAGGGGAATACCCTGATGGCTCAGATGCTGACGAACATCATTATCGGCAACACCAGTAACGGCAAGGGCGACCACTTCTGGGACAATGGAGAGGGCAATCTTTTAAAGGCACTGATTCTGTTAGTGGATTTGGACCCCAGCCGCAGTCCGGACAAGAAGCATCTTCCGGCAGTCTACCAGATGCTGACCCGCAATACCGAGAGGCAGCTGACGGCACTGTTTGAAAAACTGCCGCTTGAGCATCCGGCAAGGGCATCCTATAACTTGTTTGCCCAGTCCAGTGACACGGTGCGTTCCGGTATCATACAGGGGCTTGGCACGAGGCTGCAGGTACTTCAGAATAAAGAGGTGCAGGGAATCACAAGCCGGTCTGACATTGACCTTGCCGCACCGGGAAGCAGAAAATGTGCCTATTATATTATTCTGAGTGACCAGGACACCACGATGGCGTTCCTCTCGTCGCTGTTTTTTTCACTGATGTTTATCAAACTGACCCGGTATGCCGATGCGAGACCGGGCGGGCACTGCGACATCCCGGTGAACCTAATCTTAGATGAGTTTAACAACATCGGACGGATTGGCGGGGCGGCAGACGGTTCGGATTTTGCTAGGTCATTAAGTGTCATCCGTTCCAGGGACATCCGGGTGATGATGGCGGTGCAGAGCCTGGGGCAGTTGCAGAACCGCTATGGCAACAACCTGTGGGCTGAAATTATCGGCAACTGCGACATCCAGCTGATGCTTGGCTGCACGGATGACGTGACGGCAGAGTATTTTTCCGGGCGCAGCGGGGAGATGAGCATTGAGGTGAGTTCCACGATGACGACCAGACAGACAATAGCACTGGCACAGGTTATTCCCCAGTATCGCCAGACCCAAGGGCAGGGCAGGAGGAAGCTGCTTACCTCGGATGAGGTGTTGCGTCTGCCGAATACAGAACTGCTATGTATCATCAGGGGGTGCAATATCCTGAAATTAAATAAGCTGGATTACACAAAGCATCCGATGGTAGCTCAGATGACCAGCACTTCGATTATGGATTACCAGCCGCAGGTGAGTCTGGCAGGATTCCCCCAGACTGGCTTTGAGGGGAAGGAGGTGGGGGAAGTGCCCCAGCCGGAAAGGAGGACGACACTCCGGGTGGAGAGAAAGGAGGAAGATAAATTGGCGCATAAAAAGAAAAGCCTGTACCGTTCGGCACAGCCGCCAGCGAATTTTTAACAGCGATGAACCGGCATCTCAAAAGAGGTGCTTTTTTTTATGGAAACAAAACAAGGCAAACAGAAAAAGGAGGAATATAATGCCAAGAAAGAAAGCAGAAAAACCAGAAGCAGTGGAACAAAAATCAGAAGAAACCATGGACAAGGGCATAGAGGAGCAGACGGAGGCAGTTTTGTCAGATTCAGACAAAAAAAGTCCGGAGGGTGCCGAAGGTGAAAACGCCGGGGAAGAGATTTCCCAGATTGAACCACAGAATCCGGATGGTGAACAGACGGCATCAGCCGGATCAGAAGGTCGAGATGAAAATATGGATGATGAGAGCCAGTCTGATACAGAGACGGCTCAGGAAACAGAGGAAGTAGGAGGAGGTGAAGAAACTCCCCAGACTGATATAGAATCCCCCGAAGGGGAAGTGTATCCGTCGGAAGACGCGTTAGATTCTTCCGGGAGTTCTGAAGAGCAGAGCCAGTCTGACACAGAGGAAGCTCAGGCAGTGGATACTGCAGATGCCATGAGGAATGCCAAAAAAAATAAGGCAAAGCAGAACCAGTCTGGCACAGAGGCAAAAAAACAGGAAGCTCAGGTTCCCGGTGAAGGCAGAGGACGCCGAAGAGGAGGAAAAAGCAGTGCTTCTGTCAGACCGGCTCCGTCGCAGGTCCTTGCCATTGACGGGCACTTGGTTGCCGAAACCGAAGCTGAAAAAGAAAGTTACAAAGTAATTCAATTACGATATGAAGTACAGGGCATTAATATGAAGTTGCCTGTGCAGCTCTGTTATGTGCAGAAAACGTGTACGGAAATTATGATAATAATATGACAGGGACAGCAGTATGTTCAGAAATTTTATGGTACAGAAAACAGACTGCTGTTTCTGTTGCCATGATTTTCTATATACGGCTGTCCTTTTTTCAAAAGGAGGACAAGAGTATGCATTATGCGACATTGATAACGATGGAGATCGAATACTGTGAGGAAGATATGGCCAGGGCAGCCGGGGCTGCAAAACTAATACAGGAACTGGAAGAAAAAAAGAAGGAAAATCAGGGGCCTCACGCTATGCTGGATATATACCAGTCAGAGGTAAACATGCGGAGCACTGCGTTTTCTAACAGGATGGCAGATGAAGTGGATGCCGTTATGGAACCTTTTTATTGCGATACAGAAAACCCGGAGTATCTGGAGTTTGAAGATAAGACGGAGGAGTACCGGGAAACGTATGAAAATGAGACCGTGAATCTGGTTCGTTTTCCCAATGGAACGGTTCTTGCAGAGCACCAGTACGCCGTCTGCCGTAAATATGAGATTATGGACGGAAAGCTGTATGAGAGGAACTGGGGACCACTGCATCACCGAAAGCGCACAAAGAAGTGTAAAAAGATGCAGGTCATAGAACATGTTCCGTATTCAAAATTTTACAAATCCTTTGGGGAATTTGTCAGGGAAGAATACGGCATTCCTTACTGGGAAGATCAGGATGCTTATGGGTATTATTATAACCCGAATGCCTTTTATGACTGGTATTCCATTGGCGGACGCTGGCCGGACATGTTTCTGGTAAGAGAGGACTGTACGGAATATGGCATTGCGGATCGGAGTTGGGCCTGCGGGGATGAGGAAAGGAAAGCCCCGGAAGGGTATCGCTGGACCTGCGCAGCCAGAAAAAAAGACATTGCATGGCAGGTCATGTATGACTGGGAACTGAAGCAGGAAAAACAGCGTTATGCCAAGCTGGTTCATGCCTTTAAAACCGGAACCCTGTCCGATGGATTGTATGGCAGGATTGAGGAAGACGGTATCTGGGCATTGGGAGAGATTGTGTATCACAAAGGCGAGACGGAGGCTGAGTATCTGCAACGGTGTAGAAAACTCAGAAGAAAAAATACCCGATCGATCTCTACGCATTTCTGCAGGAGGGTGTCTGGAATACGGCAGACTGTTTTATTCCGGACGGCGAAAACAGCAGGCTTGAGGATAATGCGGAGTGGGAAGATGAACTGGAGCAGTTTATTGATGGTCTGGACGATGGGACAGTTTTGGCCATAGTAGACTGCCATATGTAAAGGAGGCAGGGCAATGGCTGATACAAAAAGACAGGCAAGGCCGCTGACCAGCATTGTTTCCTATCCGGAACGTGGTGAGGGCGGCAGCAACCGTTACCGCGGGAACTGCTCCCCGAAACTGGTGGAGGACCTGATTGGTTTCTTCCGGCCGCAGATGATATGCGACTATATGTGCGGCAGTGGGACAACCAAGGCAGCGGCAGACAGCATGGGCATCCAGAGCAGGCTATACGACCTGCACAGTGGGTTCGACCTGATGCGCGGTGAGATACCGGAGCGTCCGGAATTTATCTTCTGGCACCCGCCATACTGGGACATGGTAATCTACTCAGATAACATGTATCCGGCAAAAGCGGTAGAAGAGCAATATGGGTATGACCCCAGAAAATATGACCTGTCCCGGATTTCGGACTGGAAGCGGTTTGTGGAGGCGATGAATTATGCGATGTTAAAACAGTATTCCGCACTGGAACGGGGCGGACGCATGGCGGTCCTGATGGGCGACATTAAGAAGAAAGGGCATCTATACAGTATGCTCTCAGAGATTGCCAAACCGGGGACGCTGGAAAATATCATCATCAAGGTGCAGCACAACTGCTTTTCTAAAAATACCACATACAGCGGGCGGTTTATTCCGATCCTGCATGAGTATGTGATGATTATGCGGAAGGATGCCGGGCTGATTGTGCCGGTTCTCCTAACGGAAAAGAAAGGGTGCGACATGAGGGATTTGCCGGAGGCAACATGGCGGGATGTGGTAGCAGCCGTCATGGAGCCTTGCAAGGAGGCAGTGCCGCTTTCGTACTTGTATGAGCAGATCGGATCACACAGGAAAGCAAAAGAAAACCAGTGGTGGCGGGAAAAAATCCGCCAGACACTGCAGTGCAATCCGGGTCAGTTTGAACACGCAGGCAGAGGCTTGTGGAAACTGAAACGGAGCGCTGCGTAATAACAGGAGAGGTGCCGTCCATAGCGGGCGGTGCCGTTTCCATGGACTTGAGATTCGCTTTGTTATGAAGAAATTTCTGCAAAATGAATCTTCAAGTCATTTACACTATTTGTAAGGGAAATAGTGCTTGAAGTATCTGAAAACCTTTTGTATAATTAGAAGGGAGGACGGAATCGTAAACGGTTCCTGACTCCGGTTATGAGGTGACAAAATGAAAAATAGTAATGAAGTTAACATGGCAGAAAACAGAATAAAGGATGAAGAGGTTGCAAAGCATACCATTAAGGACAGTATTTTTACGAATCTGTTCCAGGATAAGAAGTATCTGATCCAGTTATACAGAACCCTGCATCCGGAGGATACAGAGGTAACGGAAGAGGAACTGTCGGATATTACGATTCATAACATTATGACAAACGATGTCTATAATGATGTTGGATTTATGGTTGGGGAGAAATTACTTATTCTTACGGAAGCCCAGGCAACCTGGACGGAGAATATCGCTGTCCGCATTCTGATCTATCTGATGGTAACATACCAGGATTATATCAGGAAAACAAAGCAGAATGTATACAGGAGCAAGAAAATCAAACTTCCCAGACCGGAACTGTATGTGGTATATACAGGAGACCGGAAAGAGCGCACAGAATACATCAGTCTGGCAGATGAATTTTTCGGCGGGCAGGATGCTTTTCTGGATGCAAAGGTGAAGGTTCTTTACGGAAGTGACGAGGGCGACATCATCAGCCAGTATGTGGCATTTACAAAGGTTTATGATGAACAGCGCAGGCTGCACGGGAGAACCAGAAAGACAGTGACGGAAACCATCCGCATCTGCAAGGATAAGAATGTATTGAAGGATTATCTGGAGGAGCGGGAAAAGGAGGTTGAGAATATTATGTTGGCAATGTATGATGAAAAGGAAATCCTGCTGGAGTATATCGAGAGTGAGAGATATGAGGCAGCACGGGGAGAAGCAAAAGAAGCAGCGACTCAAATGCTAAAGGATGGGCAGCTTTCAGTAGAACAAATTGCTAAATATTTTTCTAATCTTACAGTTGAAGATGTTAAGAAATTGCAGGAAGAATTGTTGCAGAGCGTATAACGAGCCAATAAATTTTTTCTTTCATTGACGGTCAAACAGGTTTCTGTTATAATTCATATATCAGTATCCAGTTTGTACCCGTACAGACACAGTTTAACAGGTAAATTCACAGTGTCATTTGCATGAAATATTGCAGATGGCACTTTTTTTGTTTCTACAATTCCATATTGGACAATAAGCCGGCGGTTCCATTCGCTGGCTTTTGTTATATCACGGGACGGCTTGCCGTCAGAAAGAAAGGAGAGATGCGTAATGCACAACGTATGTAAGGACAGTTACTCCACAACCTTTGGCTCCTACGGGCAGATGCTTGACTATCACAGGAACCAGTCAGCAAAGAGCAGGTGGCAGCGCTGCAAGGTCAGCGACCTGGAAGTGGCGCCCCTGGACAGAGGCTCATCCCTTGCGGGGAAGCTGGGGCTGTTTGCACCGGGGACCAGCCAGGAGGCCGTGGACGACACGGCAGACAACTTAGGGCTTGCCATGATGGTAGACCATCAGTATTACCCCGTCCGGGGGACAGCCTACAAAAGCCTGCTTGACCGGGCAAAAATCGGTGGAACGGCACTTCCCAAGCTGAGCCGGACGGCTCTGGCGGATGTGCTCAATGCCTGCCTTCGCTTATACCATGCGGAGGCTCTTTTACTTCTCAGGGACGAGAAGGTGGCGGCGGTACATTCCGGGGATGAGGCGGATTATTCCGTACTCCCGGTGGAAGGGCTGCTTGAGGCGCTGCAGAAAAAACTGGACAGGCGGTTTCCGGGCAATACCTTTGAAACCGGCTACTGTGACCATTCCCTCGTGAGTGCGTCATGGAGCATGCCGGGACAGAAGGAAGAACTGCTGGAGGCTTACACCAAAACGCTGGAGGAGCAGGGACAGAAGTCCATGGCAGGGAAACTGATGCCGGGCATCCGTTTCATGACCTCGGACACCGGGGTGGCTTCTGCCAAAGTATCCGCACTGTTAGTCGGCGGGCAGTGTCCGATCCATATCGGCAGCTGCATATCCGTTGACCACAGGAATAAAAAGAGCGTGGCAGATTTTGCAAACAAACTGGACCAGCTCTTTGCCCGGTTCGGGGTTTCGGTGGCAAAGCTGCAGAAACTGCTGGAGGTTCCGCTGGATTATCCGGTCAATGCCATGACCCGCGTGTGCAAGAAGCTGAGTATGCCAAAGAAAGCGGCAGTGGAGGCGATCGCCATGTATGAGATGGCAAACGGGGGGACGGCGGCAACCGTCCATGAGGTATTCATGGCGATGCAGGAAATCCCCTATATCCTCAAGACACAGAACACGCCACAGAGCAAGATGCTCGCAGTGGAAGAAAACATGGCAAGGGCATTGTCGCTCCGGTGGAGTGAGTACGACCTTGCGAAAGGAGTGGATTACTGATGGGAAAACCAAACATTTTAATCGACACGGCAGGCATGGACAATGACCGCTGGCTGGAGTGCCGGATGCACGGCCCGCTGGGGGACATTCCCTATACGGTGGGCGGCAGTGACGTGGCAGCCATCTTCGGGGTTTCCCCGTGGACAACGCCGCTGGAACTCTGGCTCATCAAAAAGGGCAGGATCAAGCCGCCGGAAAAAAGCAATGCGAACCAGCTTCAGATGGGACATCTGCTGGAGCCGATCGCAGCCTACTGGTATGGGCAGAAATCCGGCAATGCCGTGACAGAGGACACCAACCTGTACCAGCACGCAGACCACCCCTATGCCCTGGCAAACTTTGACCGAAGGTTTACCCGTGCGTCAGACGGAAAGCCGGGGATTCTGGAATGCAAAAGCTGTACCTACCATAAGGCGGGAGACTGGGCTGACGATGCCATCCCTCTCTATTATGAGCTGCAGCTGCGCTTTTACCTGGCGGTGGCAGATGTGGATATCGGTGCCTTTTCCGCCGTATGGGGCAATAACCCGGACAATGACCTGGCAATGCCGGAGATTACAAGGGACAGGGCAAAGGAGGACATCATTTTTGAGAGGCTGGAAGAATGGATCTGGAGCCTTGAGAATGACAGGCCGCCAACCATGCAGGACGTGAAACCGAAGCTGGCGCTGGAGTCGCTGGCCCGGATTTACGGAAGCAGCCAGAAAGGGCTTCCCACCGTGGAGTTTCCCGGAAAGTACGAGAAATCAATACGGAAGATTGCCATGCTGCAGGAAGAGCAGGCGGCAAAAAAGGCAGAAATCAAAAAACTGGAAAAGGAGATGGAAGCACACAGTGTGCGGATCGCAGAGGCAATGAAGGCGCACGAGCACGGGGTACTGACAACCACCAGTGACCGGCTCCTGATTGACTTCGTAACCAGAAAGACACGCAGGCCGGATTCCAAGGCACTGAAGGAAAAGTACCCGTCGGTTTATGACGAGGTGCTCAAGACTTCGGAGAGCCGGAAGGTCAAAGTAAAAATAGAAAGTGTATAAGGAATGAAGTTTCGCTAAGGCGGTAAAAAACACCGCTCAAGTGAAACTAGATCATTCCTGCTAAGAACGCAAAAACTGCGTTCTTAGCAGGAAAAACAGATAGGAACCTATACACAGCACAAAGAAAGGAATGAGAGCGATGGAGCTAAACAAAATTATGGAAATAGAGCAGTTTTTGGCTCATCAGTTTCTGGATAAGGAGGACCGGCGGAAACGGGCCTATATCTGTTCGCCCCTCAGTGCAAAGAGCGAGGATGCGTTCGTGGAAAACATGCAAAGGGCAAGGAGATATATGTATTATGCCGCAAAAAAAATGGGACTGGCAGCAAGGGCGCCCCATGCGTACCTGCCGATGCTGTTATGCGACCGCATACCGAACGAGAGGGCACTGGCACTCCAGTTCGGGCTTCGGCTGCTGGAGGAAAGCGACATCCTCCTAGTGTGCGGAGACAGAATCAGTCTGGGGATGCAGGGGGAGATTTCCCACGCCATATCCATTCAGACAAAAATCCTGACATTTTCCCACCGGATGTACCTTAGAGTATGTGAACATGTGCGAAGGGAAAACGGCGATACAGGGCTGGTGGAACTGGATGAGAACCATCCGTTCATGGCAGGGAAAAAGGAAGTTCCGGCACAGGAGGAGATGATTTCCGAGAAAGAATATACAGAACTTATAGAAGCAAGGGACAGGATGTGCCGTTTCTGCCAGAGTTCAGAGTGTGAAAACTGCAAGGCAGCAAGTCTGGCAGATGATGCACGTTTTGAGGCAGAAAGAGCGGGAATCCTGTCTGATTCATGACAGATAAATGGAGGAACAGGTTATGGTATGTGAATTTCAAAAACTAATCTATCCGTCCAGTGCCAGCATGGTCGAGGTGGGCAGCTACATGGTTGCCCTCTACCGCCCCTGTGAAAAGGTCATGGATTCAGCGGGGAACGCAGTCCGGGAGGTCAAGGCAGTGGGATACTGCCTTCCCGTGGCGGCAAACCTCCGGTATGACATAAAAGGGCACTGGAGCAGCAATCCCAGCCACGGCCTCCAGTTCGAGGTGGAGAAATATGAGGAGGTCATCGTACCGTCAAAAGAAGGCATTGTTGCCTATCTGTCCTCCGGGCAGATCAAGGGAATCGGGCCGGTCATGGCAGAACGGGTATTTGATGCCTTTGGCATGGATACGCTTTCTATACTGGACAAAGAGCCGGAACGGCTGCTGGAAATCCGGGGAATCAGCGGCGCAAAGCTGGAGCGGATCACCCAGTCCTATCTGGAGAACCGGGGAGCCAGGGACGTGGTGGCATTTCTGACACCGCATGGCATCACCGCAGGCAGGGCGGTCCAGTTTTACCGGGAGTATGGCAATAAGGCAGTGGATATCGTGAAGAACCATCCGTACCGTCTGTGTGAGATTGACGGCATCGGTTTCCGGACAGCGGACAGGATAGCGATAAATATGGGGGTCTCCCCCCTTTCGCCGGAGCGCGTGGATGAAGGGATTCTCTACACCTTAAAGGAAAATGAGGGAAAGGGACACCTCTGCATCAGGAAAGACAAATTTATCAAAGAGTGCAGGAAGACACTGGATACCCCGGAACTGACGGGGCAGATGATCGGCGTGCGCGCCTCCCGCATGGTATACAGCGGGAAACTGGTCATGTACCGGGAGTGCGTATACCGCAGAAAAACAGCGGAAGCAGAAGACAGGCTGGCAAAACGGGTAAGGGTCATGCTGAAACAGAAACAGTCCTTTGCCGTGCCCGGCCTGAAAGCAGAAATTGAATCGGAAGAAAAGGAACTTGGGCTAACCTTTGCCAGAGAACAGAAGAATGCTGTCTACACGGCACTGACCAGCAGCCTGTGCGTCATCACCGGCGGCCCCGGAACGGGCAAGACCATGATACAGCGGGCAATACTGGACATCTATCGGAAGCTGTTTCCGGACAATGGGATTGTCTGCTGCGCCCCGACGGGCAGGGCGGCAAGGCGGATGGAGCAGTCCACCGGTTTCCAGGCATCCACGGTACATAGAGCGTTAAACCTGTTTGCAGGGGAAGACGGCTGCTATGGCGAAGGGGGAGAACTGGAAGCAGACCTCATCCTTGTGGATGAAACGTCCATGCTTGACATGTATGTGGCAGACATGCTGTTTCAAACAGTGAAGAAAGGCAGCCGGCTGGTACTGGTCGGGGATGCGGACCAGCTGCCGTCAGTGGGGCCGGGGGCAGTCCTTGGCGAGCTGATTGCAAGCGGGTGCATCCCGGTTGTGAAACTGGACCATGTATTCCGGCAGGCAGAGGGCAGCCGGATTGCTGAAAATGCAAAGCGGATACGGCATGGGAATGCCTCGCTGGAGTATGGGGAAGATTTCCGGTTTGTGGAGTGTGCGGATTTGGAAGAGTCTGCCAGACTGATCCGGAAACTGTACCTTCAGGAGGTGGCCCAAAATGGCATAGACCATGTGGCGCTGCTGTCCCCGTACCGGCAGAAAACAGAAACGGGTGTCAATGCCCTGAATGAGCAGATACGGGATGCAGTGAATCCCCCGGGAGCGGCAGGAGCAGAGATCGCCAGCGGAAACCGGAAATTCCGGAGCGGGGATAAGGTCATGCAGATTAAAAATAAGGATGATGTCAGCAACGGCGACATCGGCTGCATCCGGAAGATATCCAAAAGTGGAAGCGAAACAGAAATCCAGATTGATTTTGGTGACGGCAGGGTAAAGGACTATGATGCCGGTGACATGGAACTGCTGGATTTGGGCTACGCCACCACGATACACAAGTCCCAGGGGTCAGAGTACCAGACCGTTATCATCAACATACAGCAGGCCCACTATATCATGCTGAACCGGGCGCTGATCTATACGGCAGTGACCAGGGGAAAGAATAAGGTAATCTTAATCGGTGAGAAAAGGGCGCTGTACATGGCAGTCAAGCGGACAGAGACCGAAAAGCGGGGCACCAACCTGGCAGCCCGCATCATGGAATATATGAACTAGGCAGAGCCGGGGTGGGAAACACCGCCCCGCAGAAAGGAGCTTTACCATGGCAACAATTTTAGAACAGTATCAGCAGAAAAGTGAGGATTACCGCTCGCAGATCGAAGCGGACAGCTTCCCGCTGGAAGACCTTATGGCATTACAGGAGATGAACTACCGGGTCTGCGTGCTGGAAACATTCCAGTCCATGCTGCAGGTAACACCCATTACTACAGATTTGCGGGTGATTATAAAGCATTTTCAGGTTGTTTACTTCTATATGGAGCTGCTCCTGAAAGAGCGGAAATTCGGGCCGAAGGTGGATGAAACGCAGAAACAGAAACGGGATACGGCACTGGCATCACTGGAAAACGTAGTCCAGGACGGAAAGAAGCGCTTTATGAGTTTCACCGCACCCACCCCGGACATCTATAAAAAGTGCATCGGGAAATACTGCGATGCCGTACTTCCCATGTGGATGCAGTACCGGGAAACCTATATCAGTTTACAAGGAGGACAGGGCTTATGATGAGTCAGAATAAGGAAGCAGACAAGGCAGCCATGAGGGCTGTGATTGCAACGATCAATGAAGTGGAGGGATTCGATCCGGAACCCTTTGCCGTGGAATATACCGACCTGGAAAGCGGGGAGACCAGAAAGCGTCTCCCGGTCATGGTACAGATGGCATGGTTTCGGCTGAAATACCCGGAAGGGAAAATCACGACAAAAGTAACCAGCGGAAAGGACTGCTTTGTGGCAACGGCAAGGGTCTATCCCAGTTATCGAGACAATGGTGACTGCTATCTGGCAGAGGCAACCGCATCCCGCGGCTACCTGGCAGAGAAGCCGTCCGTATCGCCCCGAGAGTGGGCGCAGACAGCGGCGGTGGGGATCGCCCTGCGCAATGCCGGATTTGGCTTGCAGTTCGGCATGGCAGGGGAGGATTTCCCGGCAGTAGCGCCGGACGAACTGGGAATAACGGAAGGCAGCATGAATGGACAGGCAGGAAATGCCGGAGCCGCTGCACCGGAACAAGTGCCGCCACAGTATCCGGCAGCCTCCGCACAGGAGCCGGTACCAATGCAGCCACAGCAGTCTGCCGCAGGCAGTGCTGTGGAACCGGGAGCACCGCAGAATATGACGGCAATGCCGCCAGCCCAGATGCAGGAGAGTCCGGTTTCGGCAACGCAGGCGCAGCCAAAAACTATGCAGCAGGCACAGGCACCACAGGAGCTGACCTATGAGCAGCGTATCCAGCAGGCGATGAACATGCCATGCCCGATCAAGAAGTATGCGGGCAAGACACTGGGAGACCTGGTTGTAATGGATCCAGGTGCATTAAACTGGATTGTGAACAAGTTTGAGGATAATAAAGGCACCAAAGAGGCGGCCAAACTAATCTGTGAATACGCCCTGGGGCAGGCAAGCGCCTGACAGGGCAGGAAAAGCGCCAGTACGAGAAATTGATCTAAGATAAAAATGCAGTTCAAGGCAAAGGGGATGGTGGAAACACTGTCCCCTGCATTTCTAAGCAGAAAAAAGCGGAAAGGAGGACGAGGATGGAGAAGTTTCACATATGGGATGTCGCATCCGTACTGAACCTGCCGTCTGCACCGTCCGGACGGAGTTCCTACTACATACCCTGTCCATGCTGTGACACAAAACCGAGGGACAAACACCTGAATATCAACCTGAGAAAAGAGGTGTTCCGGTGTCCGAAGTGCGGGGTGTCCGGTGGAATCTTTGACCTGTACTCCCTGTATACGGGGGTTCCCAGGGAGGATGTAAGGGAGGCAATGGCAGAGCGGCTGGGATTTCAGGAACAGTCATACCGTCCGGAACGAAGGCCGGCGGTAAAGGAAGTGAAGGAGTCACCGATGGCAGACATAGAAACCAGGCACAAAACCTACACGGCACTCCTAAATAAACTTTCCCTGGCATCGGACCATGCCGGAAATCTGCTAGGCAGAGGCTTGCGAGAAGATGAGATTGGGAAACTGGGCTATAAGACAACGCCGGTGGTGGGCATGACAAAGATTGCGAAGGAACTGGTCCGGGAAGGCTGCGAATTATCTGGCGTTCCGGGATTTTACCAAACAGAATCGGAGGAATGGAAGTTTACCATCAATCAAAGAGGCATCCTGATTCCGGTCAGGGATGAGAAAGGGAGGATTCAGGGGATGCAGGTGCGGCGGGATGACGTGAAGAAACGGAAATTCCGCTGGGTATCCAGTTCCGAACTGAAAAACGGCTGCAAGGCAGAGGGCTGGACACATCTTGCCGGAGAACCGGCTGAAACCATGCTTTTGACGGAGGGACCGATGAAAGCGGATGTGATCCATGCGCTGACAGGACTTGCGGTACTGGCGGTTCCCGGTGTGAATGCTCTGACACAGTTAGAAATCGCCCTGAAGCAGTTACGGGAACGGGGCTTACAGAAAATCATGACGGCATTTGACATGGATATGGCAACCAATCCCCATGTGCAGAAAGGGTATCAGCAGCTTCTCATGCTGTTGAACCAGATGGGGTTTCAGTTTGGCACGTATCTTTGGGATGGCAGTTTCAAGGGGCTGGATGATTACGTTTGGGAGTTCTGCCTGAAACGTAACAGGCCATAGTGAGGGAATAAGGGCAAGGTCAGACCGGCTTTGTCCTTTTTTATGAGTATTTTTATAAAAATGAGCATTTGGGTTGTAAATGCGTATTGTGGAACGTGTAATGAGAATAAAACAAGATAACGAGTTTGTGCGCAGTAAGCAGTGCAGAAAAGGAGGAAATTATGTTATTAGGAATCGATCATGGAAATTATGCAGTGAAGACACCGGCGTTTGATTTTGTATCCGGTCTGGCAGAGCATACGGTCAAGCCGCCGATGACGGAAGAAATACTGGAATATCAGGGGAAATACTGGACGCTGAGCGGGAAACGGCTAAGCTATATGCGGGACAAGACCAAAGATGAGCGTTTTTTCATTTTGTCCCTGTTTGCCATCGCCAAAGAAATGGAGAGGAGAGGGAAGTATACACCGATGGAGAAAGTCCAGCTTGCGGTAGGGCTTCCGCCGGAGCATTATGGCCTGCTGCGGGAGAATTTTGGAGAGTATTTCAAGAACAGGGGGCTGGTGGAGTTTGTATATGGGGGAAAGCCGTACCGGATTTTCATTGATCAGGTCATGGTGTTCCCGCAGGCATATGCGGCAGTCATTCCCAGGAGCAGCCTGATTGTAAAAACGGTGCGGGTGTTTGTAATTGATATCGGGGGATATACCACGGATGTGCTGCTCCTTCGCAACGGCAAGCCGGATTTGCAGTTCTGCCGCAGCCTGGAGACGGGCATCATCACAATGAACAATGAAATCATACGAAAAGTGGGCGCGCTGCATGATATGCGGATTGAAGATGAACATATCAGTGCCGTTCTGGGAGGGCAGGAGGTTGTTCTTCCGGAGGATATCAAGGCTACCATAAAGGAAGAGGCGGAACATCATGCCAAAGGGATTTTAGACCAGCTCCGGGAACTGCAGGTGGACCTGCGGGCAAACCCGGCAATCTTTATCGGTGGCGGCAGCATGCTTTTAAAATCCTACCTCCAGCAGTCGCCTCTGGTGATCCAGGCTGACTTTATCGAGGACTGCCATGCTAATGCTATTGGCTATGAGATGCTTGCACAGAGTCAGTTGAATCGGAAAGCAAAGCAGTAAGGCATGGGGAGGGACTGTGAGTGAAGCGAGACGGGAAATACCGGTTCAGCCTGCAGTTTTCCGATGACACGGCAGAGGGAAGGAAGGCAGGGGAACTGCTGGAGGGTCTTGGAAACCGGAAAAGCATGATAATAGTAGCGGCACTGAATGAGTATCTGGAGGGGCATCCGGAACTGTATCAGGAAAACTGCAGCATACAGGTTTCCGTAACCCCCGTGGCATCACCGGATGAACTGGAGCGGATGGTGAGGAGGGTCGTTGAGGAAAGAATCAATAGCCAACCGACCCGACCCAGTCTGGATATAGGAAGTTCTTCAAGTTTCTTATCTGGAATTAGAGCGGGTGAGGAGAGAAATCCAAATGATCAGAATAATTCATTGGATGAGCAGGGGGGAGGGCAGCAACCGGTTTTGAAAGAGTTAGAAGCAGACGTATCACAGATGCTGGACAATTTGGATTTTTTTCAATGATTTCAAGTGGAATAACCATATGAAAAATGTGATTTTCCCTATTTTAATGAAAATATTTGAAAAAAAGATGGTAAATACCACTTTTAGTACAAATAATGGAATCCTGCTTTCTTCTGATTTGATACCAGTTTAGGTAAAATAAAAAAGGAAAGAGAGGATAAAAAGTGGATTACGTTATTTTGGGAAAGAACATCAGAAAGTTTCGTCAGATGAAGGGGCTGCGGCAGGCAGATTTGGCAGAACGGTGTGGCTGTTGTGACAGCCATATCGGTCAGATTGAGAATGCCCGCGGGGTTCCCAGTCTGGACACGCTGGTAAAAATATCCGGCGTGTTGGGGGTGACGGTTGACCAGCTGCTCAAGGAGAATTATGCAAATCCGGAAATGGTGTACCTGAAAGAAATTTCCGAGCGGATTGAAACCTATTCCGCACGCCAGAGGATCATGGCCTGTGAGAGCCTGCTAAATTATCTGGATTCTCTGGAAAAATTCAACCAGTAGGAAAAAGGGGACTGGAAAGTATTTTTTGCAGACAAATTCAGATGAAATTCTGTCATCCGGCCTAATATCGTTTTAGAGTCGAGTCAGTGAATCATACTCACTGGTTTATTATGCGTTGATAAACGGCTGTGCTATACGAATGCGTATAGTATGGTCGTTTTTTGTGTTTGCAGCAAAGGGGGTGGTTTTCCCGGACAGAAAATCATACAGAAAGATGTAACAGACTGATACAACAGGAAACAGACATGCCATCATGGTATGTCTGTTTCTGCCTGATGGCATGTCTTCAAAAAGGAGGCATGAAGGATGAACCATCAGGAAAAATCCGAAAGAGACGAATTAAGAGCCAGGTTCACGGGATGGCTGGAAGTGACTTTGTACCGTGCAAAGCTGAATTATGTGAAGAAACTGGAAAGGGACAGGGGGATTGTCTATTTGGACGCACTGCCGGAGGAATTGTGGGTGTCTGAAAATCCGGAAAAGGACTGGATACAGGAGATAGCAGAACCGGACGGGTTCTGTTTTGGAGAGGAACGGCTGGAAAGGGCGTTCCGGAACCTGACAGGGCGGCGGCAGAGGATACTCACGATGCTTTTTGTGGAGGAAAAGACACCGGAGGAGATTGCCGGGCAGCTGGGATGTTCCCTGCAGAACGTGTATAAACAACGCTCCCAGGCACTGAAAAAGTTAAGGCAGATGCTGGAGAAGGGCGGTGTGGATGATGAATAGGGAAGAATTTCGTTCCATCTTGACAGGTGCAATGGCGGGATGTCATGAGGATTTGGAGAAGATACTGGAATTGTATATGCCGTTAATTGAGAAGAACAGTTATATCAATGGAACCCTGGATGAGGATTTGAAACAGTATCTGATGATACATATCGCATTACAGATAGGTAAGTTTCCGCTCTGATACAGGCATGGTAGAAAGGGACTTATGGGCAAAAGAATTATAAAAATTTTTTGTTCTAAGGTTGAAAGTCAAGAGACCCAGGTTGTCTTTGTTTGTATAGGCATCCCTGTGCCATGAACCTTGACAACCGAACAGCCCCAGCTGATACGTTACCCTGACACCGAGCGGCTATCCGTCTGTCCGGCAGGCAGAACCAGGAGCACTGATATGGAAGCGGCACTTCCATAACGCGGTGACATGCCAGGGGGATAATGATACTTCTGTAAAACGCAGCCCGGCCACAGTGAAGGCGGGGAGATGGGATTTCTATGGACCTGTTCGCCGCAGGCATCAGTAGGGGCAAAATAATTACGAGGAAAGGAAATGAATGCCATGGAGAGAAAGAAAGAGGTTCCAATATGGGAGAAGTATGCGTTGACAGTAGATGAAGCAACAATCTATTTCAATATCGGTGAAAATAAGATGCGAGACTTAATTCGAGAACCAGATTGTGAATTTGTTCTGTATGTTGGACGAAAAGCATTGATAAAACGAACTGCATTTGAGGAGTTTCTAAGTAAAACAGATGTGGTTTAAAAAGTCTCAGAAAAAAATTATAAATTGACTGGAACGGACAAGAATGTTACACTATATATATGTTGTTATAATCCTTCTTCCGTTCTTATAACGTGTAAGGAGGAATATTCTTATGAGCAAACAACCGAAGCAGCAAAAAAGAGATGGCAAAGGCAGGATTCTTAGAGAAAACGAGGATCAGTTGAAAGACGGGAGGTATAGATATAGGTATATAGACAGCAATGATGTAAGGCGTGCAGTGTATTCATGGAAGTTAGTACCGACGGATAAAATTCCCAAAGGGAAAAGGGATGACATCAGTCTTCGTGAGAAGGAAAAGGAGATACAGAAAGACTTAGATGATGGAATACAGATTGTTGAAGCTACGATGTCGGTGGGAACACTTATTACCCGGTATTTGGATTCCAAAGCAAAATTAGCTTATCGGACAAAAACCAATTATCTTCACATGTTCCAGAAAAATATAGAGCCCTATTTTCGTGGAAAGATAGTGAAGGATATAAGGAAGTCAGATATTTTGCGATACTATGCATACTTATATAAAGAGCGGAATTTTTCAGCAACAACAATTCAGCTGTATCAGAATTTGATATTTCCGGCTTTTCAGATGGCTGTTGATGATGATATTATTCGTAAAAATCCGTGCAAGGGTTGTATGAAAGATTATGCACAAGGGTCTATGACATCTAATCGGATTCCGTTGACTAAAAGGGAGCAGGAAGAACTTTTACGATGGGTAGAATCGGATAAATGTTATAATGCATACTATACAATTTTAGCTTTCCTATTAGGAACTGGTTGCAGAATCAGCGAGGCGGTAGGAATGACTTGGGATGATATTGATTTTCAGAACAAGCAGATTTCAGTCAATCATCAAGTTATATATGGCAAAAAGAATGGTAAGTATCAGTTTTATGCATCAACTCCTAAGAACGGAACATCAAGAATTGTACCTATTAAAGATGATCTTTTGGCGATTCTCAGACAACATAAGATAGAAACATATCTGTTTAGCCGGACATCAGAGTTTGAAGTAGAGGGATATAGAAATTTTGTATTCATTAACAGTGAACAGAAAACTCATATGCAAAATACTTTGGTACGTGCGTTTCATGGAATTGTGGAGAGACATAATGATTTGGTTTCTGAGGAAGACAATCCTGTTCTACTTCCAGATTTTTCTCCACACACATTACGTCATACTTACTGCACAAGAATGGCAGAAAATGGTATTGATGTAAAAGTGCTTCAGGATATAATGGGGCATAAAAACATTTCGGTTACAATGCAGGTATACAACCATTGCGATACGGAGAGGCTTCATGAGGCAATCAATAAGATTCCGTCAGTACTGGAGCAATGTGTATGTATTTAACCCATGAAAGGATTTTAACCCAATTTGTAACCCATTTGACCTTAAAGTTATAAGAGTTGGTAAGAAAAGATATAGAGGATGATTTGGCTGAATGTCATAGATACAGAGATTATAAGAACTTATGAGAAGTTATACTTTGCGTAAGATTCTTACAACAAGAAAGAGATTCTTGCACAGGCTGAATAAGCATAAAACACCATAAATACGGTGATTTGCAAAATGCTTAACGGTTAAATGAGAGAGTTTAACCCATTTTTACCCCAATTGGCTGACGAAAGAAGGTTTATAATATTTTGGGGTTAAGTTAAAGTAGGAATACATCAATGCAAATATGGTACATGAGGTCGATATGTCTATGGGAATAGACGTATTGGCCTTTTTGTGTTCTAAAAGATTTTATGGAGAAAAATATATGGATCGAATAGGCTCAGTGGTATTTGATGAAGGAAGCGGGTATATGGACATACGTTATGAGTCGCTGATGGAGATGCTTTCTGATTTCATTCTGCGGAAGGAGGCAGAAAATCTCCCTATTTCCATACTCTCGGAATTATGGTATAATATGAGAAATTAAGCAATTAACCAAAATCAGGAGGGATGTATGAATACACCAAAACTGGAAACCAAGAGGCTTATACTAAGAAAATTCACGGAAAATGATATAGACGCGCTGTATCTGATATTGATTGATGAAGATGTCAATACCTTTTTACCGTGGTTTCCTTTGAAAAGCATAGATGAAGCATGGACTTTTTTTGAAGCAAGGTATGCGGCTGAGTATGAAAAGCCGCAAGCCTATGCTTATGCCATCTGTCTGAAAGAGGACAACTATCCGATTGGTTATATAAAAGTTGACATGGATGAAAGCTATGATTTTGGCTATGGGCTTCGGAAAGAGTTCTGGCACCGAGGGATTGTCTCGGAAGCCGGGAAAGCTGTTGTAGCACAGGTAAAAGAGGATGGACTTCCCTATATCACAGCTACACATGACATTAACAATCCCCGGAGCGGTGGCGTTATGAGGCAAGTAGGTATGCAATATCAATATTCTTATGAGGAACAATGGCAGCCCAAAGATTTTTTGGTCACTTTTAGAATGTATCAGCTAAATTTTGATGAAAAGAACCGGGGTGTATTTAAAAAATATTGGGACAATTCTGATGTGCATTTTGTAGAAACAGGTATTTAGCTTTTGGAGATGCTATGAGCGCAACAGTTATTAAACAGCATAACCCCGATGTAAACGGGCGCTGCTCCTTTAGATATTTCTACCCCAAACCGTTTCACGGTCTGGGGTCTTGTTCTATGCAGTCAAAATGATGGACAGGAGGCTATTGCCATGTACAAAATGGCGAAGAGGGAATGGTCTCATTTTTGAGAAAGTATTTGACAAAAATAAAAAAAGAGTGTATCATAACTGTATCGGTTGGAATAATACAGTTAGTACGGTTGGTACAGATGATACAGTTTGCCGATGCAGGAGACAGTATAGAGGATTACCGTTCGTTAAAGGAGGTGATATATGTGATACAGATAAATCCAACCAGCAATCAGCCCATGTTTGAACAGATTATTTCTCAGATCAAAATGGCCGTGTTAAAGGGATATCTCAAACCAGGTGACAGCATTCCTTCTGTGAGGAAACTGGCGCTGCAGCTTTCTGTGACGCCGGGAACGGTGGCGAAGGCGTACAGTGAACTGGAACATCAGGAAGTCATCGTGACGATCCGTGGGAAAGGTGCCTATATCGCTGAACAGAAGGGGAAAGGGCCGAATGAATCCCAGAGGGAAAGAGGATTTGTGGTGTTCCGTCAGGCATGTATGGAAATGATCTATATGGGAATACGAAAAGAAGAATTAATAAATGAAATCGATGCACTGTATAATGAACTTTGTGCAGAATAGGAGGTCATGATGATAGAGGTTAGTCGGGTGACGAAGGCTTACGATCAGGGAGTAAAGCCGGCGATAGAAAACATCTCCTTTCAGGTGGAAGCCGGGCAGATCCATGGTCTGATTGGTCCAAATGGTTCTGGTAAGACTACATTGATCAAATGTATGACTGGAATACTCAAAGCGGATGGTGGAGATATTCTGGTGGATGGTGAGCCGGTTTACGACAATCCAAAAGTTAAAAAGCGGATTGGTTATGTGGCGGATAATTGTAATTTCTTTCCGGGCTATAAGGTTAGGAAAATGGTGGACTTTTACGCGGGTATGTATGATACCTTTGACAGGGATGAATTTTATAAATTAAATCAGATTTTTGAAATTCCGATGGAACGAAAGATCGGACAGCTGTCCAAAGGACAGAAAATGCGGGTTTCCTTTATGCTGAATATGGCGATGCGACCTGAGGTGCTGATTATGGATGAGCCGACTTCCGGGCTGGATGCCATCGCAAAGTCAGATTTGCTGGAACAGGTAGTGGCAAAGGTGGAGTATGGAGAGACGGCAGTTATCATATCCACACATCACCTTCATGAACTGGAGAAGATATGTGATACCGTGACGATGATGAATATTGGTGGAGTTCACTATCAGGGAGAGTTAGACACGGTAAAAGAGCGGATTGGAAAATATCAGGTGGTATTTCGGGATGGGATTCCGGAAGGAGTTTACGATGACGCGCGCATCATCAATTATTCTAATATCGGAAGTGTGTACACGTTTTTGTGGGATAAAGGAGATAAAAATGACGATGCCATCGCCTTCTTCCTGTCTAAAGGGGCACAGCTGGCGGAACAGACCGAGATCTCATTGGAAGAGATGTTTATCTATTCGAATCGAAGGAGGAATGGAATATGAGTCGGCCAACGATAGTTTATATAAAGAGGGAAATGAAAAAGGTGTTGCCGCTGCTTGTTCTTGCAGTTATATATACGGCGATTACTTATCTGTTTGTCTATATGAATATCAAAGATGAAGTATCTTCGAGGCTGCTTGCCCTGGCGGGTTATTCGGAGTGTGCTGGGATTTATGATTTAGGGGATCTATTTCTTGACAGTTTAAGACGGATTATGGAACGGCTATCTTTCTTCGGGGTTCTATTTTTTGATTTTATTTTGATTTTACGACTCTTTGCTACGGAAAACCGATCGGAGATCTCTGATTTTATCCGTATTCTTCCGTTAAAAGAGTGGAAGAAGACCTGGATCAAAGTGGGAGTAGGAGAGGCTGCTATTCTGGGATCCTGTTTGTTGTTTGGGCTGACGGGTACGGTGATGAACGCCATCTTTACTCCTCAGCTCCAGGAGATCAATGAAATGATTCCTGATGGAACAACGAATACCAATTCCTGTCTGATGATTTGGCAAATCGTTTTGTTTGTATTTCTGGCGATGAGTGCGATCTATCTTATATTGTTTGTGGCGCAGCTTTGTATCCACAATATGATGCTGGCTTTTGCTGTAGGAGGGGGGATTTTGGCATCTATTGTTTATTTTGTGACAATGTTTGCAAATATTTATGGTGATATGGGAGGAATGACAGAAATATCTCACAGTCTGATCCAGTATCTCCCCTATCGAAGTGAAACATATTTAGAATTTGAGAATCAAACCATAACGGTATATGATCTGGAATGGTCGTTCTATGCAGATAGATTGTTGTTTCTTTTGCTTTTGTGCGGCATAGGGCTTGCCATAATTCTGATTTCCATAAGATGTCGTTGGTGTATTCGGGAGAACAATTTTATGCTCGTAAATTCCAATGCGGTGATGCAGTTTATCTTTACTGGAATCTCGCTGGCAGCGGGGATGGGGATTGCCCTTGCTACCGGGAATGCTCCGTTTGTCGGAACGATATACAGAGATACGCGGGGAGAATTTCGTTATTGGATGATGAGTATAGGAATCGCAGCATTATTTTTGCTCGTTTTTAATCTGGCAGTCATACTTAGAAAAAAGAAGCAGAGGAGGGGATGAAGATGATGAAAGAAAAACGCTTTAAATCTATTTTGGGAGTTCTATTGATGCTGGTACTGATGTTTGCTGTCGTAGGATTCAAGAAGCAGAGGAGGGGATGAAGATGATGAAAGAAAAACGCTTTAAATCCATTTTGGGAGTTCTATTGATGCTGGTACTGATGTTTGCTGTCGTAGGATTCAAGAAGCAGAGGAGGGGATGAAGATGATGAAAGAAAAACGCTTTAAATCCATTTTGGGAATTCTACTTATGCCGGTACTGATGCTGGCTGTCGTAGGATTCTGTATGGGCAGGGCCGGGGACGGAGAGGTAAAGACTGGTATATGGAATGAGAATAGTAATAATAAAATGGGAGCAACTTTGGAAGAGCGGGGGTATATTATGTATCAGCCTCTGCCCCAGGGGTTAAAAGAATTGATTGACCAGGAGATTTTGGTCTCTTCCCTTGATAGTGCTGATGATAGCGAAATGGTGGAAGACGACACCTACGGATTAAGTAGTTACGATCGAATTGAGAGAGGGGATTATTTAAAGATGAATCCTCTAACTGTGAAAAAATCGGAGGTGTTTCCGGAATATGTTATGAATATGAATGGGGAGCTTTCTTTCGATCCCAAACAGGGAAAGTTTGTCTCTACTGATCAGATTTCTAAAATTGAGGCGGCTGGTTTTACCGGTTTTAAAATACAATTGGAAAAAGCCGCTCAGATGATACAATATTGTAACAAGTCTAAGGATAAATGGCAGGAGGGAGTCGAAAATGTCTATTATTTTTACTGCCAGGGCGTAGAATTTGCGCTGAGTAAGACATCGGATAATATATTCCAGCTCAGTGTACAGATTAATTTTTCTACTTGTTATATGCCGGCGAAATATCAGGAATTTGTGAAAGATGTCGTATCTGGCGGGGATTATTTTCTCTATGCCAGTACGGTGGGAGGAAATATCGAAACGCTGACATTCTGTAAAGATAATTCTATTTCATTACTGAGTGACAGGCAGGATGAAGAACTCAGAAAAATGGTAGACGGGAAACGGATCGTGTTCGTGTTCCAGGATGGAAAGCTGGTGGATTACTATATGACAGTGCAGGGCGGAGACCTGAAATTGGATGACAGCGATAAGAACCTGATCGACAAGTGCGCAAAAGGACTCGGGAAAGGATATCCGGACAAGAGGTCTATGACATTTTCAAGTTATGGGGTCTGTCATATATACCGTGCGGAATAAAGCAATAGAAAGCAGGAAAATTCCAAGAACTGTATAATACAAAAAACCTTGCTGAATGCAAGGTTTTTTATGCGGATGGTGGGACTTGAACCCACACGAGGTCACCCCCGCAAGATTTTGAGTCTTGTGCGTCTGCCATTCCGCCACATCCGCAGGTGTGAGATGGTTTCTGTCACAACACTCAGTATATTACCATTTTTTATTAGTTTTGTCAATATATTTGTAAAAAAACATTAAATCGCGGAGAGGGGCAATAAGTCAGTTGATTCAAATTCCAATGTACGTTACATAATCAAAATAAGCGAAAGCATTACTGTCCTCTCCGTTTGAGGTGGCATACACACCCAGAGTGTTTCCTACAAAACCTCCCGTGGCATCGGTACAGAGGATTCTTCCATCTATGCGGTCTATGATAGTAGTATAATTGGTTCCATCCGTGCTGTATTGGAAGGACAGGTCTTGAAGACGGGCTTCCAGCCTCAGTGTCAGGCGGTTGCAGGCGTGTTCCAGGGAAATAGATTTCAGGATGGTTGTCTCATCTTTCCAGGTGCGAAGGACAGAGATGATTGTGGAGTGGCCGTCGGTACTTACCAGACACTGGTAGTTTGAGCTCTCACATTGGAAAATGGCGATACCAGCCTGGTCCTTAACGGAAGACGGGGAAAATTCCATCGCTGTCTCGAAGCGGAAGTTGAACTCTTTCTGCCTCTGGCATACATAACTTGGGTTTCCAGAGGAAGAGAGGATATCCTTTGAGCACCGCAGCGAAAGGTATCCTTTTTTGCTTGTCAAAGAATAATTTTCAAGGTCAGGATTTCTCAGATACATAAAATGCATAGGAAGGGAGTCTCTGTCAAAATGTTCTGTGGCGGGAACTGGATCTGTAAAATGCAGAGGAAGATCCGGGGCTTCTGATGTGGTTTCTACAATCCCTTTTCCCGGATTGATGATCGGCCATCCATCTTCCCAGGTCATGGGTACCAGAAAGGTTTCTCTGCCCAAATTACGGTGATAGCCGCCATAGGGGCGGGAGGCCAGAAGGATCATCCACCATTCTCCGTTCTGGGTTTCGACAATGTCAGGATGGCCGACATTGACAATGGGGTAAGAAAAACCAAGATGGCGGTGAGTCATAATGGGATTGGCTCTGCAGCCCTCGAATGGCTCAAACAGGCTTTTGCTCCTGGCTATGGAAATGGCGTGGTTGTGTGCCGTGCCTGCCTCGGAGATCAGTAGATAGTACCAGCCATCTTTTTTGTAAATATGGGGTCCTTCCGGCCATTCTACATCCCGAAGTGCCCCATGCCACGCCGGATAGCTTTCTCCCACAAGTTTCATCGTGCTCAGGTCCAGCTCCTGTATGTAGATCTCATTATCTCCAAAATAGCGAGAACCCTCACGCCTTGGTTTGGTGCCGCAGTAATAACATCTGTCGTCATCGTCAAAAAACAGGGATGGGTCAATCCCTTCGGATTCGAGAGGGTAGGGTTCAGACCAGGGACCTGCGGGGTCCTTTGCGGTGACGATGAAATTTCCCAGAGCACTGCTTACATTTGTCGTGATCATATAAAACGTTCCGCTGTGATAGCGCAGGGTCGGCGCAAAGATGCCCTGGCTCACCCCGGCATTTTCTAATGGAAGCTGGGTCGGACGGTCCAAAATGTTTCCAATCTGTTCCCAGTGGACCAGGTCCCGGCTGTGGAAGATGGGCACTCCTGGGAAATAGGCGAAGGTGGATGTTACAAGATAATAATCATCTCCCACCCGGCACATGGAGGGATCTGGATAAAAACCGGAAAGGATTGGATTTTGGTAAAATAGTTTATTATTCATGTGAAAATCTCCTTTAAAAATTGGTTATAGCCTATATATT
>CANBKJ010000017.1 GCA_947369165.1 uncultured Lachnoclostridium sp. | reverse complement strand
AACTTGAAATATTCATTAAAATGTAGTATTATGTAATTAATTATGTAAAGATTCAACTGATATTATAAGTGAGAAATGAGGTAAAATGATGAGCGACAAGTTAAAAGTAGGTATCCTTGGTGGTACTGGTATGGTAGGACAAAGATTTATTTCACTTTTGGAAGATCATCCCTGGTTTGAGGTGACGGCGATTGCGGCCAGCCCGAGAAGCGCAGGAAAGACCTATGAAGATGCAGTGGGCGGTCGTTGGAAGATGCAGACACCGATGCCGGAGGCAGTAAAGAAAATTGTCGTTAAAAATGTAAATGATGTGGAAGAAGTCAGCAGTGCGGTGGATTTTGTGTTTAGTGCGGTTGACATGACAAAGGAAGAGATCCGTGATATAGAAGAGGCATATGCCAAAACGGAGACCCCGGTGGTTTCCAACAACAGTGCACACCGCTGGACACCGGATGTGCCGATGGTGGTACCAGAGATCAATCCGGAGCATCTGGAGGTGATCGAGAGTCAGAAGAAGCGTCTTGGGACGAAGAGAGGCTTTATCGTTGTAAAGCCAAATTGTTCGATTCAGAGTTATACGCCGGCATTGACGGCGTGGAAGAAGTTTGAGCCTACACTTGTAGTAGCTTCCACCTATCAGGCGATTTCCGGAGCAGGTAAGACTTTTACAGAGTGGCCGGAGATGGAACATAACATCATTCCTTATATCGGCGGAGAGGAAGAAAAGAGCGAGCAGGAACCACTGCGTATCTTTGGAAAGGTAGTGGATGGGAAGATTGAAAAGGCAGAAACTCCGCTGATCACGACCCAGTGTATCCGTGTGCCGGTACTGGATGGGCATACGGCAGCGGTATTCATAAATTTTGCCAGGAAGCCCACGAAGGAGGAGTTAATCCAGGCACTGGTAGAATTTCGCGGACTTCCCCAGGAATTGGAACTTCCCAATGCGCCAAAGCAGTTTATCCAGTATCTGGAGGAGGATAACCGTCCCCAGGTGGCATTGGATGTAAACTATGAGAATGGGTTTGGCGTGAGTATCGGACGTTTGAGAGAGGACAGCCATTTTGACTGGAAGTTTGTAGGTCTTTCCCATAATACAGTCCGCGGTGCGGCAGGAGGCGGTGTTTTGATCGCAGAGCTCTTAAAGGCACAGGGTTATATCCAGAAAAAATAATGTAAACGTGTATACTACTTTAGTAAAGGAGGCAGCGATGGATAAATTTCGAATTCTTGTGAAGGGGATCGTACAGTGCAACGGGAAATATCTGGTTGTGGAAAAATGGTACGATGACCGGATATTTGAACCGTATCAGTGGGAGTTTTTGGATGGCGTTCTGGAGTTTTCGGAGACTCCGGAGAAAGCCGTTCAGAGGGTAGTGGAGGAAAAAGCAGGACTTCATGTCCAGGTAGATAAACCTTTATATACATGGGGGTTTACAGTGGGCGAGGTGTGCAGTATCGGCATTGCCTTTGAATGTTCTTCCCAGACGGAAGAGGTCGTTCTTGCTGAGGATCTGAATGACAGCAAATGGGTAACAAAAGAGGAGCTGGCTGAGGTGATCACCAATGAAGCTGTTGTAAAGGATATTGAAAAAGCAGGTCTTACGAGCAATTTCAATCTGGATGACTTTGGAAAGGTGGATCTGTTTATTGAACCTATTGATTAAAAACGGACATCTTTTGGATCCGGCCTCTGGGTATGATGAGATCGGTGATCTGTATGTGAGCGATGGAAGGATTGCGGACAGAGGTATGTTTTCTGAAGAGAAGCGGCAGGAATTTGAGACAGCGGGAACGAAGGTCATCGATGCAGCCGGAAAATACGTGATGCCTGGGTTTGTAGATCTGCACGTGCATTTGAGAGAACCAGGTTATGAGTACAAAGAAACGATAAAGACGGGGACGATGGCGGCGGCAAAAGGAGGATTTACTGCTGTCTGCCCGATGCCAAACACGAATCCCTCTACCGATTGTCCAGAGATGGTACAAAAAGTGTTGGAGATCGCAGAGAAGGACAGTCCGATCCATGTATATCCGGTGGGAGCCGTGACTAAAGGTCAGAAAGGCAAAGAACTGGCGGATATCGAGGGTATGGTGAAGGCGGGGATCAAAGCCATTAGTGAGGATGGCAAAAGTGTGATGAATGCCAGTCTGTACCGACAGGGGATGCAGGAGGCAAGGAGACTTTCGATCCCGGTATTAGCCCACTGCGAAGATATTAATATGGTAGAAAAGGGAGCCATGAATGCCGGAAAAAGAGCTGAGGAACTGGGAATAAGAGGAATCAGCAATGCGGTGGAAGACGTGATCGTAGCGCGGGATATCCTGTTGGCAAAAGAGACCGGTGCCAAACTTCATCTCTGTCACTGTTCTACCGAGGACAGTGTGCAGATGATCCGTATTGCCAGGGAAGAAGGGCTCTCGGTGAGCGGTGAGGTGTGTCCACATCATTTTACACTGATAGATGAAGACATTCCCACAGATGATGCGGACTATAAGATGAATCCCCCCCTTCGTTCCTCTACAGATGTAGAAAAGTTGAAGCAGGGGCTGGGAAGCGGGATTATGGAAGCCATTTCTACCGATCATGCTCCTCACAGCGCGGAAGAGAAGAACCGATCCATAGCGGAGGCGCCTTTTGGTATCGTTGGTTCGGAAACTGCATTTTCTCTGGCGGTGACAGAGCTTGTGAAGACCGGAATTCTTACGCCCCTGGAATTGGTGCACCGGATGAGTACCGGTCCCTGCAGGATCCTGGGTGTTGAGGGTGGGTCACTCGAACCGGGAATGCCGGCGGATATCACCATAGCAGACTTTGACGCTGAATATGTGATTGACAAAAATGAGTTTGTTTCAAAAGGGAAGAACACGCCTTTTCATGGATGGAACGTATCCGGCAGGATCGAATATACCATCGTGGGCGGTGAAGTGGTATACCCTTTTGCATAGCTAGACGGTGCTGATTCGCAAAGACGAGCTGACTAAACAGCAGCCCACTGACGATTGGAAAGGAGAAACAGGATGATTAACATACTGGTTGACAAGATAAAAAAGATGGAAGCACCCATTGTCGTAGGACTGGATCCTATGCTGGATTATGTGCCGGAATTTTTGCTGCAGAATGCTATCCGTGAACATGGTGAGACCCTGGAAGCAGCGGCGGAGGCAGTCTGGCAGTATAACAAGGGGATTGTGGATGCCATCTGTGATATCGTTCCCGCTGTGAAACCTCAGATCGCTATGTATGAACAGTTTGGCATACCAGGACTTGAGGTGTTTAAGAAAACCGTTGATTACTGTAAGAAAAAGGGACTGGTGGTCATCGGGGATGTAAAGCGGGGGGATATTGGATCCACTTCCGCAGCATACGCCACCGGACATATTGGGAAAGTACAGGTTGGAAGCAAAAAACTTGCTGGCTTTGACGAAGATTTTATTACGGTGAATCCATATTTTGGAGTGGATGGGATTAAACCCTTTGTCGATGTGTGCAAAGAGGAGAAAAAAGGATTATTTATTCTGGTAAAAACATCCAATCCGTCCAGTGGAGAGTTCCAGGATCAGAAGATCGATGGAAAACCACTGTATGAAATGGTTGGTGAGCAAGTGGTAAAATGGGGAGAAGAGTGCATGGGAGACAACTACAGCTATATAGGAGCAGTAGTGGGTGCGACCTACCCGGAGATGGGCAGAATTATGAGAAAGGTAATGCCAAAAACTTATATTCTCGTACCTGGCTATGGAGCTCAGGGAGGAACTGCCAAGGATCTTCTTCCGTATTTTAATGAAGACGGTTTGGGAGCTATCGTGAATTCTTCCAGAGGAATTATCGCGGCATATAAACAGCCTGCTTATGAGAAGTTTGGAGAGGCAGGATTTGCCGAGGCGGCCAGACAGGCTGCTCTGAACATGAGAGAGGACATAAACAGTATTTTCTAAGTAAAAGGAGGTTATTATTATGAAAAAAATGACTAAGATTTTAGCACTTATGATGTGTGTTGTACTGTCGATCGGTTGTCTTACCGGATGTGGTGGGAAAAGTGAAGAGGAGGTCTTGATGTCAGCCGTTACCGGCATAAATAATGCTGAGAGTTGTGATGTAGAAGTCAGCATGACAGGTAAGATGTCCATGAAGATGGGAGAAGAGGCTCAGGATCTGGATATGAAGATGGATATGAAAGGTACGTCGTTTCAAGATCCACTGAAAATGAAAATAACTGGTTCGGTGGCAGCGATGGGACAGTCCACAACGATGGAGTCTTACATCCAGAAGGAGAATGAGAAATATGTACTCTACAGTAATGTAGAGGGAACCTGGACGAAGATGGAACTGGGGGATCTGGATACCGCTCTTTCTTCTTCCGGCATGAGTTCATTTTCTAATCAGTTAAGCGCCGACATCGGTAAATATTCAAAAAAGGAAGAGAAGAAAGAGGGAGATACAACTTACCTTGTATATGAATATACGGTAAGCGGTGAGGAAATGAAGTCCATGTTAGAGGGGAGCACTTCCAGCGTCAAATCAATGTTAGGTAATTCCGTAGATGCAAAAGAATACGAAGATCTTATGAACAGAGTAGTTTCCAGTATCGGAAATGTGACGCTGACGGTATATGTGGATGTGAAAAAGCAGGAGATCAGCCGTGTGGAATATCCGATGACCGATATGATGAATAAGATGTTTGATGAGATTATGAAATATGTAAAAGAAAAGGCATTGGAAGAGGCTACAGAGGACGAAGCACAAGAAGCAGAAGAGGTAATGGATTCCATAGAGATGAAAGTTTCCGATATGAATATGTCTGTATCTTATAAAAATGTAAACAAAGCGGAAGACTTTAAGATTCCGGATGAAGCACTGAAGGCAGAATCAATGACTGATGCTTTGAGCAGTCTTGAATAAGAGGAGCAGGATATGAGTAAACAGAAAAGTATATGCCGTGTCCGGGAGTCAGTACAGCTGGCTCCCGCTGTCTATAGCCTTTGGCTGGAGACGCCGGATATTGTGAAACATGCCCTTCCAGGGCAATTTGTGTCCTTGTACTGCCAGGAGAGGGACAGGCTTCTGCCAAGACCCATCAGTATCTGTGAACTGGATCGGGAAGCGGGGAGCCTGAGACTGGTGTACCGTGTCGTGGGAGCAGGAACGGAGGAATTCTCCCGGTTGGTTTCCGGAGATCGGATCGAGGTACTGGGCCCTCTGGGAAATGGCTTTAAGCCTGAGGGGAAGAGACCGTTGCTGATAGGCGGCGGTATCGGCGTTCCGCCGATGCTGGAACTTGCAAAACAGTTTGGCGGAAGCGCTACGGTGGTGCTGGGATACCGGGACAGCGACATGTTTTTGAAGGAAGAATTTGAAGGATATGCAAGGGTGGTCATTGCTACGGACGATGGAAGCGCGGGCACGAAGGGAACTGTAATTGACGCCATAAATGAGCAGAAACTTCTGGAGGACGGGGTAGATGTGATCTATTCCTGTGGACCGATGCCAATGCTGCGGGGAGTAAAAAACTTTGCCCAGGAGCATGATATCAAGGCATATCTGTCCATGGAAGAGCGTATGGCCTGTGGAGTGGGCGCATGTCTGGCTTGTGTCTGCCAGTCGACAGAGATCGATGATCATTCCAAGGTAAAAAATAAGAGAGTCTGCAAGGATGGACCGGTATTTTTATCTACGGAAGTAGAATTATAGACGATTGATAATATAAGGGAGAACGATATGAGTTTGGAAGTTAATTTCGCAGGAATATCCTTTAAGAATCCGGTTACGACGGCATCGGGAACCTTTGGTTCGGGCATGGAATACAGTGAGTTCGTGGACCTGGGCCGACTGGGGGCAGTGACGACAAAAGGCGTTGCCAGTGTGCCCTGGGAGGGGAATCCCACACCACGGATCGCGGAGACCCACGCTGGTATGCTAAATGCCATCGGTCTGCAGAATCCGGGAATAGAGACATTTATCCAGAGAGATCTTCCTTTTCTACAAGGGAAGAATGCCAGGGTGATCGTGAACGTATGCGGGCGCTCCAAAGAGGATTATGTGGAAGTGGCGGAGCGGCTGGCAGAGGAGCCGGTGGATATGCTTGAGATCAATATTTCCTGCCCGAATGTAAAGGCAGGAGGAATCGCTTTTGGACAGAAACCGGAGATGGCGGAGGAAATCACCAGGGCGGTAAAACAGGTGGCAAAACAGCCGGTCATCATGAAACTCAGCCCCAATGTGACAGATATCACCGAGATGGCGAAAGCGGTGGAAGCGGGTGGGGCCGACGGGGTTTCTCTGATCAATACATTGACGGGAATGAAGATCGATGTGGCGAGAAAGGCCTTTGCCATCGCCAATAAAACTGCAGGAATGTCTGGTCCCTGTGTGAAACCGGTGGCAGTTCGTATGGTGTACCAGGTGGCACACGCGGTAAAGATTCCGGTTCTTGGTATGGGTGGGATTCAGAACACTGAGGATGCCCTGGAATTTCTTATGGCGGGAGCTACGATGGTGGCAGTGGGGACGGCGAACTTTTTCAACCCCTGTGCTACGACGGAGATCATCGATGGACTGGAGCGCTATGTGAAGGAAGAGGGACTATCGGGCATTACAGATATTATCGGGTGTGTAGGATAGCTTGGTGCGGGGCGGGTAACTGCTCCGCATATTGACTATTATGATGGAAAGGAAAGAAGTATGGAAACAATCTGGAATGAATTATATGAAGCGGCAAAACAAGTACAAAACGAAAGGAAAATTTCCGATTATGTAGAAGCTGGCGGGGTGGCGGCTGCTATTCTGTCTTCTTCCGGCAAAATCTATACCGGTGTCTGTATTGATACCTGTTCCACATTAGGAATCTGTGCGGAACGTAATGCTATATTTAACATGATTACAAACGGAGAGAATGCCATAAGGAAAGTTATTGCAATTATACCGAATGGGAAAACGGGGGCACCCTGTGGCGCCTGCCGGGAACTGATGGTACAGCTCATGCCGGAAACGTATCAGGATATTGAAATCATGCTTGATTATAATACAGGAAAAGTAGTTAGAATGGAAAACCTGACCCCGGAATGGTGGATTTGAAAAAAGCAGAAGATTAGGCAGGTAATATGGTATGAAACAAAATTCTACCCCCTTTGATGCGGCGGAATACGATAAACAGATAAAGATGACATTACCATTTTATGAGGAAATGGTTCAGCAGATTGTTGATATTGTAAAATTGTTTCATTTACAGTCGCTTAGATGGCTGGATGTAGGATGTGGAACAGGAAAAATGACTAGAACGGCACTTAACAATTTTGATATCGAAAAAATGGTGTGCATTGATGTGGAGAAAGAAATGCTTGAGAGGGCAGAAGCATTTTGTAATGGAGATAAGGTAGAATTCTTACAGTGTGATGTTAGAGACCTGCCATACCAAGGGATATTCGATATAGTGACTGCAGTGCAGGTAAATCATTATTTTAAAAAGGCTGCGCGTACAGCAGCAATAGAAAAATGTTATGCTGCATTAAAGAAAAATGGAATATATATATCCTTTGAGAATTTTGCACCAGACAGTGAAGAAGGTAAAAGATTATATTTAGAGCATTGGAAACAGTTTCAGATTGCGGAGGGAAAAACAAGGGAAGAGGCAGATTCGCACATCAAACGGTATGGTTGTAGTTATTTTCCAGTTACGATTTCGGAATCTGTTGAACTTTTGAGGAACTGTGGTTTTCGTATGGTGGAAATTTTATGGGTGTCTTATATGCAGGTGGGGCTATTGGCAAGAAAATAGAGGGGTAATACTTAGGAATCCAGAATTTATCACAACCCCAGTGGCAATGAGGCATATGATGAAAAGGTTTGGAATTTTTTATAGATAGGAGAGAACAGATGATACGGCCTGCAGAAAGTTCAGATTTGGAAAGTGTCTTGCAGATTACAAGAGAAACCGTTTCGGAGATATATTCTCATTATTACGCAGAGGGTGTGGTTGATTTTTTTCTGCAACATCACAGTAGAGAGAATGTTTTATCTGATGTTGAAAATGGGATCGTGTGGCTGTTGGAAGAAGACGGACGTAAGGTAGGGACTGTGACAATAAAGAAAAATGCGGTAAACCGTCTTTTTGTACTGCCGGAATATCAATCTCATGGATATGGCAGTCAGCTTATGGACTTTGCGGAGAAAAAAATTGCAGAGAAATTCAGCCATGTCCATATTGATTCCTCATTAGCGGCAAAAGAAATGTATTTGAAGCGTGGATATAAAGAGAAGAAAACCTGCAGGATTGAGACAGATCATGGAGATATTCTGATTTATGATGAAATGGAGAAAGGGGTTCATAGCCAGCAAGCGAGGATAAATTATAATGGTAAGATTTTTATGTCTCAAAGCAATACGGAAAATGGGGAAGTGGATGCAGAAACGATATTCCAATATTTTCAGGAGAGTGATTTGTTTTGGGCAGAATACAGTGGCGGGGATGTATTAAAAGGACACATGGTTGGCACTGTGGCTGAGAACGGAGAGCTGGATTTTCATTATCAACATTTGAATAAAGACAGGCAGGTAAGGTTTGGAAAGTGTCACAGCATTCCGCATATTTTGGGAAATGGGAAGATTAAATTACAGGAGAAATGGCAATGGCTGAATGGCGACCTATCAAGTGGAGAATCTGTGGTGGTAGAGAAATAAATTGGAAGAAGAGTTTGATTAAGGATAAACAAATTTTAGATAGTAATATGATATTGAAACGTCTATTAGTTATTATTTGACAGAATTAAGTCACCATGCTATAATAAGACTCTAGTAGCTGGACTTCGCTGTCCAGCAATATCAATCTTCAGGGCGAGGTGCAATTCCTCACCGGCGGTTACAGCCCGCGACCGGTTCGGCACATGTTGCCGCTGCCGCTGATTTGGTGAAATTCCAAAGCCGACAGTATAGTCTGGATGGAAGAAGATGGTTCGGTATTTTAGAGAAATAAGATTTTGGCGAGCCCTGAATATAATTGTATTATATTCAGGGCTTTTTGAATATGCTGCGCGCGAAAGGAGGGATCCTTATGTCACATGAAGATTATATGAAACGTGCCCTGGAGCTGGCGAAGACTGCCATGGGACACACCTCCCCCAATCCCATGGTGGGATGTGTGGTGGTGAAAGACGGAAGGATCGTGGCAGAGGGATGTCATGAGAAATACGGCGAATTCCATGCTGAGAGAAATGCTCTGACAAAATGCAGGGAAGACGTGGAGGGGGCAGATCTGTATGTTACATTGGAACCCTGCTGCCATCAGGGAAAGACACCGCCCTGTACAGATATCATCATAGAAAAAAGGATCGGCAGGGTGTTTGTGGGGGCTATGGATCCCAATCCGAAAGTGGCGGGCAATGGCGTGCGCCTGCTGAGAGAAAAGGGGGTCCAGGTGGAGACCGGGATCCTGGAAAAAGAATGCCTGGAGCTGAACGAGATATTTTTTCATTTTATCCGTACCAGAATGCCCTTTGTGGCGATGAAATATGCGATGACACTGGACGGAAAGATCGCCGCCTATACCGGGGATTCCAAATGGGTGACGGGGGAAGCCGCCAGAAAGCATGTGCATGAGCTCCGAAATAAATATTCTGCCATCATGGCAGGGGTGGATACGATTCTCGCTGATGATCCTATGCTGAACTGCCGCATCCCGAAAGGAACAGATCCGGTCCGTATCATTTGTGATACCCATCTCAGAATTCCAGAGGAAAGCCAGATTGTGGCCTCCGCGTCAGAGATCCCCACGATTGTGTCCTATGCCGGGGATGGAAAGAAGGAAAAGAGAGAGAAACTTTTGTCTGCGGGAGTAGAACTAATCAGATGTGGAGATGGAGACCAGGTTGACCTGAATCTGTTATTTCACAAGCTGGGAGAAAGGCAGATTGACAGCGTTCTGGTGGAGGGAGGCGGAACGTTACATGGTTCCCTTCTTCTGACCGGACTTGTAAACCGGGTGTACGCCTATGTCGCCCCAAAACTAATTGGGGGAAAAGAGGCAAAATCCCCGGTGGAGGGGACTGGTTTTGCCACAATGAGGGAGGCGGCAGTTCTAAATGAAATAGAAATCATCCCCTTTGGGGAAGATATTTGTATCACGGGAAAAATGCCGGAAAAGGAGGCGGATATATGTTTACCGGAATAATCGAAGAGATCGGAAGGATTGATTCCATTAAAAAAGGAACCCAGTCGGCAGTGCTGGGAATCCGCTGCCAGAAAGTGCTGGAGGGGACGAAGATCGGTGACAGCATCGCCGTCAATGGAGTTTGCCTTACCGTGACCAGCCTGCATGAACAGGGCTATACGGCAGATGTCATGGCGGAGACACTGGAACGAAGCTCTCTTGGCAGCCTGTCAAAGAACAGCCCAGTGAACTTAGAGCGGGCGATGGCAGCAGACGGACGCTTTGGCGGACATATTGTGGCAGGGCATATCGACGGCACCGGAAAGATCCGGGATATCCGCCGGGATGAGACCGCGGTATGGTACACAGTGGAGGCGGAGCCCCAGCTGCTGAGGTATGTTGTGGAAAAGGGGTCCATTGCTATAGACGGTATCAGTTTGACGGTGGCCAGGGTGACGGAGGGAGATTTTTCCGTGTCTATCATTCCCCACACCCAGGGGGAGACCAGTCTGGGATTCCGGCAGAAGGGCGACATCGTAAATCTTGAGTGTGATGTAATCGGAAAATATATTGAAAAGCTGATGAAAACGACTGAAAAAACTACTGGAGTAGAATCAAAGATTACAGATGCGTTTCTTATGGAACATGGATTTGTGTGATGACTGGGTCAAAATTTTTTTTGGCTCTGTAACAGAATATTCCTATACAGGAGGTAGGTTATGGAAGAGAAAGTACAGTTTGGTAAACTGGAACAGGCATTACAGGATTTAAGGGATGGAAAACTGATCCTTGTGATCGATGATCCAGACCGGGAAAATGAAGGAGATCTGATCTGTGCGGCAGAATATGCCACGCCGGAAAATGTGAATGCCATGGCAAGTCTGGCAAAGGGGCTGATCTGTATGCCCATGAGCCGGAAGATGTGTGAAAAGCTGGGACTCACCCAGATGGTGGAGGTAAATACCGATAACCATTCTACCGCCTTTACGGTATCTATCGACCACGTGGAGACCACGACGGGAATCTCGGCATTTGAGAGATCTTTGACAGCGGTAAAAACAGTGGAAGAGGGAGCAAAGCCGGAGGATTTCCGGAGACCGGGACATATGTTTCCGCTGGAGGCGAGAGAGGGCGGCGTCCTCAAACGGGCAGGACACACGGAAGCTACGGTGGATCTTATGAAGCTGGCGGGACTGAAAGAATGCGGTCTCTGCTGTGAGATTATGAGAGAAGACGGCACCATGATGCGTACCACAGAGCTTCTTGAATTTGCCAGGGAACACGGGTTTACTGTGATCACCATCGAAGAAATTATACGCCGCAGACTGGAAGAGGAGAGCCTTGTGGAAAAGGAAGCAGATGCGAAGCTTCCCACAAAGTTTGGCGATTTCCGGATTCATGGCTATGTGAATAAATTAAACGGAGAACACCATGTGGCACTCACCATGGGAGATATATCTGACGGTGAACCGGTGCTGTGCCGGGTGCATTCCGAGTGTCTCACAGGAGATGTATTTGGATCCAAACGCTGTGACTGCGGAGAGCAGTTGGAGAGTGCCATGAAACAGATCGCGGCGGAAGGCCGGGGAATCCTTTTGTATATGCGCCAGGAGGGCCGGGGAATCGGTCTTATTAATAAATTAAAGGCATATGAACTGCAGGAACAGGGATATGATACAGTGGAGGCAAATGTAAAACTGGGGTTTGCCCCGGATCTCAGGGAATATGGGATCGGCGCCCAGATCTTATATGATCTCGGCGTGAAGCAGCTGCGTCTGCTGACCAATAATCCCACCAAGATTACCGGTCTCAGCGGCTATGGGATAAAGATCTTAGAGCGGGTGCCTATTCAGATCGAACCGAAGAGGGAAGATTTCAAATATCTCCTGACAAAACAGGAAAAGATGCAGCATATGACCAATTATAAAAAAGAAATGGAGGAAAAATAAATGAGAGTGTTAGAAGGAAATGTAGTAGGGAATGGAATGAAGGTAGGTATCGTGGCAGCGAGATTTAATGAATTTATTGTATCCAAACTTGTAGGAGGGGCGGAGGACGCCCTGAGACGGCATGATGTGGATACAGAGAATAATGTGGATCTCGCCTGGGTGCCGGGTGCCTTTGAGATTCCGATGACAGCCCAGAAGATGGCGGAATCCGGGAAGTACGATGCCGTAATTTGCCTGGGCGCCGTCATCAAAGGATCCACCTCCCACTATGATTATGTATGCGCCGAGGTAAGCAAGGGGATTGCCACAGTGGGATTGAAGACCGGCGTTCCGACGATCTTTGGAGTAATCACCACGGATAATATTGAGCAGGCCATCGAGCGCGCCGGTACAAAGGCCGGAAACAAGGGATATGATGCGGCGACGACGGCCATCGAGATGGTAAATCTGATGAAAAAATTCTAAGAGGGAGGAAGCTTTCATGACGATCTTATATCCTCTGTATGGGAATCTATATGTGAATATGACCAACCGGTGTCCCTGTGCCTGTACCTTCTGCCTCCGCCAGAACGGAGAGGAGCTGAATGGCTCCGGCAGTCTCTGGCTGGAGCGGGAGCCTGCGGTAGAAGAGGTAAAAGCAGAGTTTGATAAATTTCCGCCGGACACATATCAGGATCTTGTGTTCTGTGGTTACGGAGAACCCACGGAACGATTGGAGGATCTGCTGGATGTGGCCGCCTTTGCCAAAGAAAAATTTGGAAAAAAGATCCGGGTAAATACGAATGGTCTGGCCAATCTGATGTACGGAAAAGATGTGACACCGATGTTTGAGGGAAAGGTAGATGCCATTTCCATCAGTCTGAATACTCCGGATCCGGAACAATATCTGGAGCTTACCAGAAATAAATTTGGTATCGGTTCTTTTGACGCCATGTTAAAATTTGCAGGAGATGTAAAGCGGTATGTGCCCAGCGTGACGATGACCACAGTGGCGACAACCATTACCGAAGAGGAAGAGGAGCGATGCCGGAAGATCTGTGAAGATCTTGGTGTCAGCTATCGGATTCGTTCCTTCGAGAGTTAGGAGATAGATTAGATGAACAAGATTGATCCAATATACTCTGTGCCGGATGGTTTTGACCAACCGGTACAGGGAAGAAGATATGGTCATGTGGAGACCATTACTTATGATTCCACGACCACAGAGACCACGCGGAAGGCGAGTGTTCTCCTGCCAGTAGATTACGACGAGAAAAGAAGCTATCCTGTGCTTTATCTTCTCCATGGCATCGGCGGTGACCACAGAGAATGGCTGGAGGGAACCCCACAGTATGTCATTGGAAATCTGGTGGCGGAGGGAAAGGCCAGGGATATGATCGTGGTCATGCCCAATGTGCGGGCGAGAAAAGACGACCGCGTGCCGGAGGATGTATACTGTCTTGCAAACACAACTGCCTTTGATAACTTTATCCATGATCTGAGGGATGACCTTATGCCCTATATTGAGTCAAACTATCCGGTGGCTGAAGGCAGGGAATATACATCAGTAGCCGGGCTGTCCATGGGAGGAAGAGAGGCTTTGTATATCGGCATCACAATGGCGGACCGCTTTGGGAGCATCGGTGCCTTCTGTCCGGCATTCGGGATTTTTGCCTATGAGGATATATTGTCAGAGCCGGGTCTTTTTACCAGGGAGACATTAAAACTGCCGGATGCCTATAATGGAAAAACGCTTCTTCTGATCTGCACCGGAGACCAGGATGAGGTGGTAAAAGAGAATCCTCAGATGTACCACGAGGCTCTGGAGAAAAATGGGACAGAGCATCTATACTATGTCACAGAGGGCGGCCATGATTTTCAGGTCTGGAAACATGGATTGTATCAATTTGCAAAACGGATATTTCAGCAGTGAATCTGGGTTTAAGGAGAAGGAGAGAAGTCGATGGAGATAGCAACAAGACATTTTGTCCGTCCGGAATATATGAATCATCACAACAGCCTGTATGCGGGGTACATATCAGAATGGATCACAGAGGCAGCCTTTATCGGCATGGCAAAGGTGATGGGGAGCACCAGCCATTTTGTACTGGCGGCGGTGCGCGGGATCAGTGTGACAAGATCCGTCTTTACCGGGAGTATACTGGAACTGGGATATGAAGTGAAAAAGATAGGAACTACAAGTGTAGAACTGACTGTTGAAGGAAGGGATTTTCTCTCTGGGGAGATGCACTGTGAGGGAAGCGTTGTTTTTGTCAATGTAGATGAAGATGGGAGAAAGACTCCTCACGGGCTGAAGCCTGTGGCGGTTTAGTGACGAAACAACAGAGTTTGGCGATAAGAGAAAAGGAGATATGGTGATGCAGGTAAAAGAGGTACAGGAACGGTCACAGAAGATCTGTGACAATATGGAACAGGTTATTCTGGGGAAAAGAGAGGTTATGGAATATGTACTGGCGGCATTTCTTGCAGGAGGTCATGTTCTTCTGGAGGATGTGCCGGGGACCGGCAAGACCATGCTTGCCAAGAGCCTGGCGGCGTCTTTTGGTATGAGTTTTAAACGGGTACAGTTTACGCCGGATCTTCTGCCCTCGGATGTCACAGGAATTCACTATTTTAATCCGAAGAGCAGCGAATTTGAATTTCGTCCCGGCGGTATTTTCAGCCATATTCTGCTGGCCGACGAGATCAACCGAGCCACCCCCAGGACCCAGTCCAGTCTTTTGGAATGTATGGAAGAGGGCCAGGCAACCATCGATGGCGAAACCATGAAAATAGGTGCGCCATTTTTTGTTATCGCTACCCAGAATCCGGTGGAGACCAGCGGGACATTTCCTTTGCCGGAAGCTCAGCTGGACCGTTTTATGATGAAGCTCTCCATGGGTTATCCGGCAGAAAAGAGTGAACTTGAACTGCTTCGCCGGGTGATGGATGAAGGGGACTTTCTGGCAAAGCTTTCCCCGGTATGCACTCATGAGGAGTTTGTACAGATGCAGAAGGCATGTGAACAGGTCCATGTACACGATCTGATTCTCGGCTATGTGCTGGAGATTGTGAAAAAGAGCCGTGAGAATAAAAACCTTGCCGTAGGGATCAGTACCCGGGGGGCTATCGCTCTGGTGCGGGCGGCACGATGTTTTGCGGCGGTGACGGGAAGTGAATTTGTCACTCCGGATATGATCAAAAAACTGGCCCCGATGGTATTGTCACACCGGGTCCTGCTGGCAGATTCCTATATGAGTGGAAAGGAGCCGGCGGATTATATCCGTGAAATATTAGGTGCCGTGGCGGCGCCGACGGAGGAAGCATTCAGAACATGAGTATAATGATATTGGCAGCAGTTCTGGTGGTGCTGGGCTGTTGGATTGCTATCCTGAGGATGGGATACCAGTATGAGAAGAACTGGACGAAGGATTTTGAACTGGAAATTTCCTTTTCCCAGGAACAGGCGGGAGAGGGGGATACCCTTTGGCTCTATGAAGTTATAACCAATAATAAGGAAATGACCTTGCCGGCGGTCTCTGTCAAATTCAAGACATCAAAATTTCTTACTTTTGAAGACCTTGACAGTGGTTCCGTGTCGGATTATTTTTACCGCAACGATGTGATCAGTGTCAGAGGTTATGAGCAGGTGCGGCGGAAACTCCGGTTAAAATGTGCCAGACGGGGGATATACTCCATAGGGGAAGCGGAGCTTATTGGCAGGGATTATTTTCTCCAAAGAACTTATCTGGAAAAGAAGGAAGTGGAAGCTGGATTGATCGTATATCCTTCTTTTGTGGGCATTGAGAAGATCCTGCCTCTGTTTCAGAAAAGTTATGGAGATATGAGAACGACGGTTCCCATGTTTGAAGATCCTTTTGAATATGTCGGGGTGAGAGAATACCTTCCTGGGGACAGGATAAACCGGATCCATTGGAAGGCTTCGGCAAAAATGGGAAGCTGGCAGGTGAAGACCAGCGCATATAAGGCAGGACAGCCGGCTTTGATCTTGCTGAACCTCGGTTCTCCGGGGCATTTTATCAATCAGACCGCCATGGAGGAAAATATAAGGATCGCCTACTCCCTTGTGCATTTTCTGGACAGGAAGGGTCTTAAAACCATGTTGGCAGCAAATGGCGGCGCGGGATTTCGTCTTCAGGGCAGCGGAAAGTCATATATAGCGGAGGTCCGACGCAAACTGGCGGAGGTGACCTACGAGACTCAGATCCAGAGCGGTGTGGGAATGCTGCAGAGGGAGCGGGGCAACCTGGCTGAACATGTACATCTCTTTTTTGTCTCTTCCCAGGGAAAGCCTGAGATCCAGCAGGAGCTGGCGGGGATTTTGCACCGGGGCATCTCTGTGACCTGGGTGGCGGTGACAGCAGGCGGGGAGGACGACACCAGGCAGCTGCTTCCAGCGCTGGAGTCCTGTATTTACCGCTGGAAGGCATAGTTGTGAAAGGCGGAGGAAATATGGAGAAAAATCAAAATATCAGACGCCGGTACAATCATATTGTTACCTTTTATTATTATATGATTATATGCTATTTCATCATAGCTGGTTCTATGATGGGAGGCGGCTTGGGAGAGACCGTGATCATATGTATTATTTTGGGGGCGGCAGGCTATTTTTACTTTAGTTATCGCAGCAGTCATGAAAACAGGCGGGAGAGAGAACAAAATAAGGAAAAGAGATGTTATCTTCTTCCCTGGATCTTTGTACTAATCTTTTCATTTCTCATGCCCTATGCCGCCGCAGATGGTACATTGGAGTTCCAGAGTATCAGCTGGATCCAGGGAGTGCTGCTCTTCGCTTTGGTACTGTTTATTTTTTCGGTATATCTTTATGCGGAATTTTATCATGAAAAATATCTTACCATGTATACCAATCAGTGTGTGGGTTCGGAGACGATAAAGCGGTTTGAGAAAAATACTGCCGCCAGCCTGAAGCGGAAGACACTGGCGGCAGGAATCGCCGCACTGACAATATGTATCATTGCAGCGGCAGGCATGTCTACAGATGTAGAATTGGAATCCGTTCCCAGGGAGCGCCAGGAACAGAGAAAGATAGAGAGGAAAGAGAAAACAAAATCCTATCCGATGGAAGCAAGGCAGCGGGAGATCGCGGAGGAGACGGAAGAAGAGAGAAGTTCTTTTGTTCAGGTTCTTCTTTTTCTGTTAGAGAAATTTATGCAGATCCTCATGATCCTCTTTCTGATCATCGCTGTGCTATGGATTCTCTATGTCATACTCAAACGCCTGTTAAATTTCCGGCTTCCAGAGTTTGTATGGAGCGAAGAGGGCAAAGTGGTAGAGACAGAGGGTATGGATGAGTATATTCCATTGCGGCAGACTGCCCGCAGGGAAGCGGCTTTTCCGGAAGATGCCAACGGACGAATCCGCCGCTGTTTTTACCGTTACATCTGGAAGAGGGCGGGGAAACAGGTGGATGTCAGTATGACGCCCTGGGAGCTGGCGGGAGAGTATCTGCCGGAGGAGCAGGAAAATGGTCTTTCGGAGGAACAGAGACAGGTGGTCAGTCTCTATGAGAAAGCGAGATACAGTGGAAAGGAATGTACAGAAGAAGAGGCGGAGAAGGCGAAAAAGATTTGTGCCTCCAAAGGAAAATAATTATTGAAAAGAGGGCAGCCAGGGAACCCTTCCTTATGTGAAGTGTCCCTTAAATGCCCTCTTTTTATATTTGGAGTTCTTTTGATGGAATTTCCATTAATATTTCATATCTTTCAAAATATCGCAGAAATCAAAGGTGGCAAAATAATCCTGAGGAGTCTCGCCCCGGCGGATCATCTGTACACTGCCGTCTTCTTTCAGAAGAAGCTCCGGGGATTTGAGTTTGCCATTGTAATTATATCCCATGGCATAACCGTGGGCTCCGGTGTCGTGGATCACAAGATAATCCCCGATCTCAATCTCTGGAAGCAGGCGGTCCACTGCAAATTTATCATTGTTTTCACAGAGGGAACCGGTTATATCGTATTTGTGGTCGCAGGGTTCATTTTCTTTGCCAAGAACGGTGATGTGGTGGTACGCGCCGTAGATCGCCGGACGCATCAGGTCACAGGCACAGGTATTTACACCGGCATATTCTTTGTAGATATGTTTCTGGTGGATACATTTGGTAACAAGGTTTCCATAGGGACCCAGCATAAAACGTCCCAGCTCAGTGAAGATCGCCACATCCCCCAGACCGGCGGGAACAAGAATCTTTTCAAACTGCTCTCGGACACCCTCGCCGATCACTTTTATATCATTTGGCTTTTTGTCCGGTGTGTAGGGGATTCCTATACCGCCGGAGAGATTGATAAACCGGATATTGGCTCCGGTTTTTTCTTTTAATTCTACAGCGAGCTCAAAAAGGATGCCCGCCAGTGTCGGATAGTAGTCGTTGCTCACGGTATTGCTGGCGATAAATGCATGGATTCCAAAATATTTAGCGCCAAGGCCCATCAGCTTTTTAAATCCCTCTACAAGCTGTTCTTTCGTAAATCCGTATTTGGCATCTCCGGGGTTGTCCATGATGTCGGTGCCCAGCTCAAAGACTCCGCCGGGATTGAAGCGGCAGCAGATGGTCTCCGGAATGCCTGGGCCTTCTGCCAGATAGTCGATATGTGTATAATCATCCAGATTAATGTACGCGCCAAGGGAAGCAGCTTTTTGATACTCTTCCATTGGTGTCACATTGGATGAGAACATGATGTCATCATCTTTGAAGCCAAGGGCTTCTGACATCATCAGCTCTGTCAGGGAAGAACAGTCTACACCACAGCCCTCTTCCTGAAGAATTTTCAGGATAAATGGATTGGGTGTCGCTTTCACGGCAAAATATTCACGGTAACCTTTATTCCAGGAAAATGCCTCTTTCAAAGCACGGGCATTTTCACGAATTGCTTTTTCGTCATAGATATGAAAGGGAGTAGGAAAAGTTTTTTCAATTTCTTTTACCTGTTCCAGATTGACGATGGTTTTTTTCATTATAATTCCTCCTTGTCTGTGTGGCTTTACTTTCATAGTATAGCCACATTTATTCGTTCTGTCAATCACAGAGGTTAGGATTATCTTTACAAAAATATTCTTGACTAGAGTACGAAATCGGACTATAATATGGGGAAGGAATCCGATTTCGTACTTGAGAGACGAGGGAAAGGAGAGGGCGATGGAAGACAGAGTATGTGATGAGTTGAGGGAGTTTAACAGAATTTATAAGGAATTTGATGATCTGTGGCATGAGACCGCCCTGCACATCGGCCTGTCCGACAGTGCTTTTGATATTTTATATTCGGTGTATTGTCTTGGGGATGGCTGTCTGCAGAGAGATATTTGTGCGTTGTCCTTTGGACGGAAGCAGACCATCAATTCAGCGATCCAGAAACTGGTGAAAGAAGGGATGCTCCTGATGAAACAGGGAAAAGGGAGGGAGATGCATATTTACCTGACAGAAGAGGGAAAAGATTTTGTAAAACAAAAGGTGGAACCCCTGGTAGAGATTGAAAACAGCGTCTGGAAGGAGATGCCACTGGAAGAGAGACAGGAACTGATCCGGCTGACAAAACAGTATGTAGACGGCTATCATGCCAAAATAAGGATGTTGATAGCAGATCATTAATGGGAGGGAATTAATAATGAAAATTCAGTTATCAGAACATTTTACCTATAAAAAACTGTTGCGCTTTGTTCTGCCATCTATCGTAATGATGATTTTTACGTCGATCTATGGAGTGGTGGACGGGCTTTTTGTGTCAAACTATGTGGGGAAGACAGCATTTGCGGCGGTGAATCTTGTTATGCCCCTGCTGATGATGCTCAGCGCCCTGGGGTTTATGATGGGGACCGGAGGAAGCGCCATTGTGGCGAAAACGCTGGGAGAAGGAGATAAAAAAAGGGCAAACCGTTATTTTTCCATGATGGTGTATGTGACCCTGGCGGGGGGTGTGGTTTTAACCGTGCTGGGCCTGGTTTTTCTTCGTCCCATCGTGACCGCTCTGGGAGCAGAGGGAGAGATGGTTGGTGAGTGTCTGGTCTATGGGAGGATCAGTCTGGCTTCCCTGACGTTTTTTATGGTTCAGAATGTGTTTCAGAGTTTTTTTGTGGCAGCAGAAAAACCTCATATGGGATTGGGAGTTATGGTGGCGGCGGGAGTGACCAATATGGTATTGGATTACCTCTTTATCGTGGTGTTTAACTGGGGGATTGCAGGCGCAGCGGCGGCGACAGCAGCCGGGGAGACCGTAGGAGGTATCGTTCCTCTGATCTATTTTTCCAGGAAAAATACCAGTCTTCTTCGGCTGACAAAGACAAAGATAAAAGGGAAGATCCTGTTAAAAGCCTGCACCAACGGTTCTTCCGAGTTGATGACAAATCTTTCTATGTCTCTTGTAAATATGCTCTATAATGTGCAATTGATGAAACTGGCAGGAGAGGACGGAGTGGCAGCTTATGGTGTGATCATGTATGTAAACTTTATTTTCCTGGCGACCTTTATTGGATATTCCATCGGCAGCGCCCCTGTCGTGGGATACCACTTTGGCGCCCAGAACCAAAATGAGCTGAAAAATCTGTTTCGGAAAAGTATGAGACTGATTGGGGGCTGGGGAGTGCTGCTTATGCTCCTGGCATCTGTGCTTTCCGGTCCGCTGGCGCAGTTTTTTGTCGGTTATGATGCGGAACTGTTAGCGATGACCAGCCATGGGCTCCGGCTGTATGCCCTGGCGTTTTTGGTGAGCGGTTTTAATATCTATGGTTCTGCCTTCTTTACGGCGCTGAATAATGGACTGGTCTCGGCTGTCATTTCTTTCCTGAGGACATTGGTATTCCAGATGGCGGCGGTGCTGATTTTGCCGGGATTATTGGGACTCAATGGGATCTGGCTGGCGATCCTTGTGGCAGAGCTGCTGGCATTGGGTGTGACACTCCAATTCTTCATCCGGAAGAAAAAGGTGTATCATTATCTGTAGACAGACTCCCAGATAAATTTTGATGAAACATTTCTCCTGTTTTTTCCGTCTAATGTATGAATCGAAAAGGAGGTGAAAGATTTGAGAAGACTTGTAAAACGGGCGCAGGGCGGAGACGCCGATGCCTTTGTCCAGCTGATCGAGGCGAATCGGCAGGGCCTGTATAAAGTGGCGGTCTGCTATGTGAAAAACCCGGAAGATGCAGCGGATATCATACAGGATACCATTCTGACCGCATATGAAAAGATCGGGGACCTGAGACAGCCAAAATACTTCCGTACATGGCTGATCCGGATGCTGATCAACAAGGCGAAAGACTTTCTGGAAAAACGCAGCTGGGAGGTGGCATTTGGCGAGATCCCGGACCGGGAGCACAGCGATGGCGTGCTGGAACATATGATGTACGAGGAACTGATCCAGGCAGTGGATGAACAGTACAGGGATATTCTGGTGCTGCATTATGTGGAGGGATTCCCTACGAAAGAGATTGGGGAGCTTCTGGATATGAAAGATGCCACAGTACGGACAAGGCTGCGCCGGGGACGTGAGGATCTGCGCCGGGCATATGAGAGACAGTCAGGAAAAAGAGAAAGCAGGATGGATTGGAAGCAGGGAAAAGTTATGATGCTTTCGGAAAGGACGGGGGAAAATTATGCGAGATAACGATGTTAAAAAGATATTGGATCAGGAAGTAGAACTGCCGGATGTGGTTCAGGAGAAAATGAAAGCGGCATACCGGCAGATCGGAGCGGATACAGAAAAGACAGAGAGGATCTGTGATATCAGGAGACGGCGGAGCGTGTATGGTCTCAGGTATGTAAAGGCGGCAGGGATTGTATTTTGCTGTCTGCTGGCGGCGATGACTGCGAGAGCGGCCGGTAATGGAGGTTTTCAATCGCTGACGAAGCTTTTTGCAGGAGACACGGAGGTGATCAAAGAGTCGTCGGCAAAGCCTGAAGTATCAACCGGGAAAAACACCTTTAAGAATCTGAAGGTGTCGGTGGAGCAGGTGACAGGTACGGAGCGGCTGAGCTATATTGTTCTCCGGCTGAAAAGAACGGATGGAAAGAAGTTCGATAAAAATAAAAAATACCATTTTGGAAACGTGTCTTTCACCGGAGAAAAGGATGATTTTGTATTGACCAGTGCTGACACAGAAAAGGAAGAGGAGTCAGGGATGTCAGAGAAGGCAGTTCTTCATTTCAATATTTCCAAGGATGGTCTGGGAAATAGGGAAGAAGGCTTAATCGATAACGGGATGGTGATTGAAAACCAGGGAACGGATGAGATACGCATGGTCATAACCTGTGAGTACGAAAGGCAGAATGGAAAAAACAGCTATTTCCATAAAGGGGAGAAATGCCGTCTTTTCCTGAAAGGACTTATGAGTGACGAGGGACGTGTCATGAAGGGAGAGGCACAGGAAGACTTTGTCCTGGATTATGGAGAATGCAAGGAAAAAGTCTTTACTCCAGATGTCAAAATCCGGCTGCCAGAGATCGGTACAAAGGAGCTGTATCACTCTGTGGGAACTCTGAAACGTGTCGTTCTTACACCATATGCCCTGCAGTTTGAACAAGTGTCGTCAGAGGCTCAAAAAGAAAATTATGATCAGTGCTGGGCTCAGGTGTATGTAGAGATGGATGACGGAAGTCTTATCGGCCAGAAGACCGAACATACAGAGGCGGATATGGATCAGGTACGGAGCAGTTATGGCACCGGAATCAAGAAAAAGAATAACCAATGGGAAACAAAAGACAGGCTGCTCTTTTCCACCCTGGTGGATGTGGATCATGTCAGAGCCATATGGTTTGGTGACCAGCGGATTGAAGTATAAAGTAAAATAAGCCAGAAGGGCAAAAGTTCTCCTTGAAAAAAAACGCATGTTCCGTTACAATATTAATTTGGAAACCTTGACGGACACCCGCCAGTTGCCTGGCGGGTGTCTGTCAGCTCAATTTGCGTGACGCTCGTGGTTGTGTCACAGAGCTGTGTGAGGAGCATTGTTTTTTGAAAGGATGTAATGAATGGATAAATATGATGGAAGCCAGATCGTGATATTAGAGGGCCTGGAAGCGGTTAGAAAACGCCCTGGAATGTATATCGGAAGTACAGGGACAAGGGGACTTCATCATTTGATCTGGGAGATTCTTGATAACGGCATCGACGAGCATCTTGCCGGATTCTGTTCAGAGATACATATTACTCTGACAAAGGATGGCGGGGTGTCTGTAGAGGATAACGGCCGGGGGGTGCCGGTAGATATCCATCCCACAAAGAAAATTCCTACGGTTCGGGTCGTATATACGATCCTTCATGCCGGCGGTAAATTTAACAATAGTGTATACAAAGTGTCCGGAGGACTTCACGGTGTAGGGGCATCGGTGGTCAATGCGCTGTCTAAGAGCATGACAGTGGAAGTCAGGAAGGATGGCAGGGTATACCGGGATGAGTACAGAGACGGGGGAAAACCAGCGGTCGAGTTAGAGCAGGGACAGCTTCCGGTGATAGGAAAGTGTACGAGAAATGATACGGGTACAAAGGTAACTTTTTATCCAGATGATACAATATTTGAAACCGTAGAATTTAAGCCGGAGACGATCAAAAAGAAGCTGAAGGAGATCGCCTACTTAAATAAAAATCTTAAGATTATTTTTACGGACGAACATACCGGTGAAAGCACTGTTTTCCAGGAAGAATTTGGAATTCAGAGTTATGTCAGTTATATTAACCGCGATGTAACACCTCTGCATAAGGATGTTATTTATATCGAGGGAACCAGCGGGGACATCGAGGTAGAAGTGGCACTTCAGTATGTAAATACCTTTACGGAGCAGATCAATTCCTACTGTAACCGCATCAATGTGACAGATGGGGGAACGCTGGTGACCGGATTTAAGATGGCGCTGACCCGCGTGATGAATCAGTATGCCAGGGAACTGGGTTTTCTCAAAAATAACGAAGAAAATTACGATGGCAAAGATATCCGCAATGGCCTGGTGGCGATCGTCTCCATCAAGCATCCGGATCCCCAGTTTGAGAGCCAGACGAAAAACAAGCTGGGAAATACCGATGCGAAGACAGCGGTGGATGACGTGTTCAGCCAGGAGGTACAGCGGTATTTTGATAAAAATGTAGAGGTATTGAAAACCATCCTGGAAAATGTCCGCAAATCTTTTAAGGCAAGAACCGCCAGCGATAAGGCGAGACGCTCTGTATTAAAGGAACTGATGAATGTGGACACGAAGAGCAAACTTGCTGCCTGTTCATCCAAAAAGCCGGAGGAGTGCGAGATCTATATCGTGGAGGGAGACTCTGCCGGCGGCACTGTCAAGACGGCAAGAAACCGTAGGACCCAGGCGGTGCTGCCACTGCGGGGAAAGATCCTGAACGTGGAAAAAGCGCCGCTGGAAAAAATACTATTGAACAACGAGATCAAGTCAATGATTGCTTCCTTTGGGTGCGGGATAGGCGATGATTTTGATATTAATAAACTCCGGTATGACAAAATTATCATCCTGACGGATGCCGATGTGGACGGAGCCCATATCAGCACACTGCTCCTGACATTCTTTTACCGGTTTATGCCGGAGCTGATCTATCAGGGCAAGGTGTACCGGGGACTGCCTCCCCTCTATAAAGTAGATTATGAGGATGTGGAAAAGAAGAAAAAGGTAAAAAAGAGCGAATACCTGTTTAATGATTTTGAGCTGGACAAGTTCCGGAAAACCGGAAAGAAGATCCAGGGCCTGCAGCGCTATAAAGGGCTGGGAGAGATGGATGATGTACAGCTCTGGGAGACGACGCTGGATCCCGACAGCCGGGTACTTGCCCAGGTATCCATCAGTGATACCGTGGAGGCAGATGAGGTGACCGACGTGCTTATGGGAAGCAATGTCCCGCCCAGACGACAGTTTATTATGGAAGAAGCGCGGTATGCGAATGTTGATATATAACATTGATTGGAGGAGACTATGAGTCAGCTGAAAGAGAACATCATACAGTTGGATTTTGCGGAGGAGATGAAAACCTCCTACCGGGATTATGCCGTCAGTGTCATCGTATCACGTGCGCTGCCGGATGTCCGGGACGGATTAAAACCAGTACAGAGAAGGATCTTATATGCCATGAAAGAATTGGGGCTTTCTCCAGATAAGCCTCACCGGAAAAGTGCCCGTATCGTCGGAGATACCATGGGTAAATACCATCCCCATGGGGACAGTTCGATCTACGATGCACTAGTTCATATGACTGAGGAGTATTCCCTGAATGCACCCCTGGTGGACGGACACGGAAATTTTGGTTCCATAGACGGAGACGGGGCGGCCGCCATGCGTTATACCGAGGCGAGGCTTTCCAGGGCTGCCATGACCATGTTGGACAATCTGGAAAAGGGGCTGGTGGAGTTCAATCCCAACTTTGATGAAAGTGAAAAAGAACCAGTGGTACTTCCAGCGATGATCCCCAACCTTCTCATAAACGGAACGACGGGGATCGCCGTTGGTATGGCGACAAATATTCCGCCTCATAATCCAGGAGAGGTGATCGATGCGGTCATCGCCTGTATGGACCGTCCAGGCATCTCCATCCAGAAACTGATGGATTATGTGCCGGCACCGGATTTCCCCACAGGAGGTATCATTACCAATTCTTCGGAGCTGTCTTCGATCTATGAGACCGGAGAGGGGCGGATCAAGCTGCGTGCCAGAACCGAGATCGAGAAGGGCGATAATGGACGGACCAATATCGTAATCACAGAGATTCCATATACGGTATCCGGCAACAAGACCAAGCTGGTGGAGACGCTTTCTTCTCTTGTCAAGGACAAGGTATTCGATGAGATTTATGATGTCAGGGATGAGTCCTCCAAGGAAGGCATCCGCATTGTGATTGAGGTGAAAAAGGACCGTGATATCCAAAATCTATTAAACGGTCTGTATAAGAAGACACAGATGGAGGATACCTATGGCGTTAATCTCCTGGCGATCAGCGGCGGACAGCCCAGGCTCTTCGATCTTAAGTCCATGATCGAAGAGTTTATCCTGTTTCAGGAGGATTTGTATACCAGGGAGTATCGTTTCCTATTGGAAAAGGCAAAGAAACGTCTGGAGATCGTCGAAGGGCTGATGAAAGCCACAGATGTCATTGACCTGATCATTGAGATCCTTCGGGGCAGTTCTTCTGTAAAACAGGCAAAGGCATGTCTGATCGAAGGGATCACCAAAGATATTCAGTTTAAAAGTGCAGCTTCTGAAAAGCAGGCGGCGACTCTTTTATTTACCGAGGTACAGGCGGATGCCATCCTTAGCATGCCGCTGAGCAAACTGATCGGCCTGGAGATTCTAAAGCTTCACGAGGAAAACGATTCTCTGCTGGCAGACATTGAACAGTATGAGAAGGTGCTGGGAAACACGAAAGAACTTTATAAGGTCATCAAGACAAGGCTGCGGGAATATAAGAAGGCTTTTGGAAGACCGCGGCGCACAGAACTTCTCGATGTGGTGGCAAAGGCGTATGTAGAGGAGGTCAAGATCGAGGACATCTATGTGTGCATCGACCGCTTTGGATATACCAAATCCATGGATGAGGGAGCATTTTCCAGGGCGTCAGAGGAGGCGAAGGGAGAGTATCCTCATATAATAAAAATGAAAAATACAGATAAGTTGTGCCTGTTTACTAATCAGGGACATATGCACCAGATCAAGGCGGAGAAGATTCCCCGGTGTAAGATGAGGGACAAAGGAACTCTGGTTCACAGCCTGTGCAGGATGTCCAATGATGAAGATGCCCTTTTGTATATTTCTTTTGAGAATCTGTTTGAGTCCATGCTTTTCTTTGCTACAGGAAGTGGCTATGTGAAGCTGGTGTCCGGTGCCGAATTTGAGACCAACCGCCTTCAGGTGGCGGCAACTAAGCTAGATCCAGAAGACAAGGTGACAGGAGTGATCTCGTTGTCTGCTTCTGATGTGTTAGAAGGGAACAAAAAAGTAATTCTGCTCACCGGGAACGGTTTGTCCCTGGGATTTCCTTTAAGTGAGGTCAGTGAATTCAAAAAGACCAGTCGGGGAGTAAAAGGAATTGCGTTGGACAAGGGCGACAGTCTCGTGTTTTCTACAGTTGTAGATACAAATGCAGAGACCTTCGAGTACGAGGGGAGAACCCTGAATGCCAAGAAAGTGAGAAACCGCAAGAGGGCGGCGAAGGGACAGAAGGCGACGTTGAATTAAGGAATTTATGAAAATATATCTCAATGGCAGGACCGCTTATGCTGTCCGGCTATTTGAGATAAATTTTTTTTTAGGGTTAAGGTGTTCCCGTAATCGTCCGATACATATTGTAAGAAACGTTAAAAGATTTATTTAGGTGGTGAAGATTATGAGAATTGACGCATATATGCAGGTAAATCAGCTTTATAAGGCGGGTAAACCGAGGTCTTCTGCGAAATCTTCCAGGTCGGATTCGACGGACAGTCTGGAGATATCCAGTATCGGAAAAGATTATCAGGTCGCCAGAAAAGCTGTGTCGGATCATTCTGATATAAGGGAAGAAAAGGTACAGGATATTATGGACCGGATGAAGGCCGGAACCTACAATGTATCCATAGAGGATGTGGCAGACAAGCTTGCGGACCGTCTGCTTGGATAACGAACAGGAGGTTTTCCTTTGGCGAGCTTAATAGAAGAATTGATTGGAACTCTTGACAGGGAAGAAAAGATTTATGCCAATCTGATACCGGTTCAGGAAGAGAAGATAAGGGCGATCGTGGCGAATGATCTGGATGCTCTGGGACGTCTGTCCGGTGAGGAGCAGAAGATGATGGACGAAGTCGGAAATCTCGAGGCCAAGCGGATACGAGTGACAGAAGACATTGCTACGGTTCTGGGAAAGGCTTCGGGGGATATGAACTTGGAGCAGATCATCCAGGCTCTTGGCAAACAGCCCGATGAACAAAAGAAATTACAGCGCCTGCATGACAAGCTGAGACGGACCATGGCGCGGCTGCAGGAACTGAATACTCAGAATAAAGAGTTATTAACGCAGGCATTAGAAATGGTAGAATATAATATGAATGTGATAAGAAGTACACGGATGTCTTCGGGAAGCAGTAATTATTCAAGCGACGCTGCGCAGGTGGATATGCCCGCCTATGGAGCAGGGAGCTTTGATGCGAAGCAGTGATAGATCGATTGAAGCATCAAAGATCCCTGCGGCAGATGTATCGCTGGGTGCCCACATTTGTGTGCTTCTTTTATTTTGTAAATAAATTATAGTTGGAAAAGAGGAAAGATTCTATGGGAAATCTATTTGCGAGTTTTAATACGGGTGTCTCTGGATTACATTCGGCTCAGACATCCATGAATACAGCGGCCCACAACCTTGCGAATGCGACTACGCCAGGGCATACAAGACAGCAGGCTGTTGTGACAGATGCGTTTTATTCGTCCAGGTATGGGGCGTACTCCAACAAGATACAGGTTGGTCTCGGAACAAATGTAGTGAAGATCCGGCAGATACGGAATACATTTTTAGACGATCAGTACCGGCTTCAGGTCGGACGCCAGGGTTTTTATGAGGCGCAGTATGATGCGGTAATGGAGATGGAGGAGCTGTTTGGAGAGCTGGAAGCACAGGAGTTTCTTACCTCTATGACAGATTTGTGGAATGCAGTACAGGAGTTGTCAAAGACACCCAATGATATTACCTGCCGTTCTGAATTGGTCTCTCAGGCATCCCAGTTTACAGAGCGCGCTCAGGTCTTACAGCAACAATTAAACGAATATCAGAAAAATATGAACGCTGAGGTGCAGAATCAAGTAGATGAGATCAATGATATCGTGTCTCAGATCCGGGATTATAATATGCTGATCCGTAAGTATGAGGCGACTGGAGAAAGTGCTAATGATTATCGTGATTCCAGAAATCTTCTTTTGGATCAGCTGGGTTCGATTATAACATTTAAGTCGATCGAAGAGAAAGATGGTACGATCTCTATTTATTCAGAGGGAGAGTTTCTACTGGAAGGCAATCACCAGAACAGGTTGACCACAGCGTATGAAAGTTCCACTTCCAAACTGCTTAAGCCAGTATGGGAGACCGGTGAGGATTACTTTTTCCGTGGAGAACTGGCATACTCTCCTGAAACCAATACCGATGTGGGCTCCCTGAGAGGACTTTTGGTGGCAAGAGGAAATCATGCCGCGGACTTTAGAGATTTGCCTGTGAAACCAGTGAAAGAAGATTTCGTGGATGAATTTGGGACGCTGGATGAAAGAGCGTGGTTTAACGCCAATGAAAAATATAAAAAAGATGTAGAAGAGTATAATGAGTATGTTGAACCTTCTATCGTGATGAAGGTTCAGGCAGAGTTTGACCAGCTTGTCAGAGGCATTGCTATGATGATGAATGACACGCTCTGTCCGAACAAAGAACTGGAGCTGGCAGACGGGACGAAGATCAAGGTGCTGGATACCGATAAGGCCCCGATCGGTGATGATGCTGACGAGACGGTGGGAACAGAGCTTTTTATCCGACGGAAAACGCCACGGTACACGGAAAAGACGGTGGAAGTCCTGAACGAGGACGGAACCACCAGCAGCATTAAGGTTTATCAATATAATGAAGAGGATGTTGAGGATCGGTACACCTTGTATACCATCGATCAGTTGGAGGTGAATCCAGAGCTGTTAAGGGATCCGTCTAAACTCCCATTGACAGCAAATCCGAATTCAGGTTTTGCGGATGGATTTACCCAGTTTATCTGTGCTGATCTGGCGGAAAAGTGGCAGCAGGATTTTTCTACGCTGGATCCCAATTCCATGACTACCTATAATTTCGCTGGATATTATGGAGCTCTGATAGGACAATTTTCTACCGATGGAAATGTGTGGATGGGAATTATAGAGAATCAGGTCATCACAGTAAATTCCATAGAGGGTGAGAGACAGAATGTGATGGGAGTGGCCACCGACGAGGAACTGGCAGATTTGATCAAATTTCAGAAATGCTTTGACGCATCATCGAGATATATTACTGTTGTTGACGAGATGATCGAGCATCTGATAACCAGCTTATAGGAATGGAGGAGAAGAAATGTCTACATTTCAGGGATTAGAAATTGCAAAATCAGGAATGCTTACCTATAACGCATGTATGCAGACAGCAGCACATAACCTCGCTAATGTGGGAACGAGAGGGTATTCCAGACAGGTAGTAAAAACAAGTGCCCAGATTCGAAATGTAAGTTCTATTAAAGTAATAGGAGCTGGCGCCTATGTGCAGGAAGTGGTGCGGGAACGCAACAATTACTACGATATCAAGTATAGAAAAGAAAACGCAACTTATAATAAATATGGTACACATTCTTATTATCTGAAGCATGTCCAGACATATATATATGCAAAAAATGAAGAGGATGGCGGGATCACCACTGCCTTTGATCAATTTTGCAAAACTCTTACGGGATCCGTGGGGGATGGTGGCGATGCTACAAAGAGAAAAGAAATTACGACAGTTGCTGATACATTGACCTCTTTTATACAGAGTACCGCTTCGGATCTTCGGGATCTCCAGGAGGAAGCCAATGAAGAGATCAAAAGCTGTGTGGATCAGATCAACGCTCTTGCACAAAAGATTGCAGCGGTAACCAAACAGATCAATACCCTGGAAGCTTACGGGAATCCGGCAAATGATCTCCGGGATCAGAGAGAGGTACTGATCGATGAACTTTCAGAGTACTGTAATGTGAAAGTAGTGGAAGAAGAACCGGCAAATGGTGTCGGACTGCCCCAGTTTTATCTTTATGTCAATGGCGGCATTCTTCTGGATACCTACCGTGTCAATGAATTAAAGGTGACGGAGATGGATACGACAAAGGCCATCAATGACATATCTGGCCTCTACAAAGTATCATGGGCAGACGGGTCTCCCTTTAATGAATATAGTTCTGATTTGGGCGGAAAGCTGCAGGGACTTTATGAAGTCAGGGATGGCAATAATGCGACGACACTATCAGGAACGATAGCAGGCATAGAAAATGATAAAGATGGCAATATCGTTGTAACGATGAGTGGTGCCAATATTAATGACGTAAATCTGTTAAATATACCGGCACAGGACGGGGAGATCACGATAAACAACAGCGCTTACAGTTATGATACATTTGAGGTGCAGGTATCGGACAGTGGTGAATTTACATATAAATTCACACTCAAACAAAACATGAGTGTGGATCAGGCGAAAGCACTGCAGCATGCGGTGAATGTTCAGGCAGATGTTGTCGTTGGTGACAATGTGGCTTATAAAGGAGTTCCTTATTATATGGCGCAGCTCAATGAATTTGTGAGAACTTACTCTCAGAAGTTCAATGATACCCATAAGGGCGGTTATGATGACTACGAGAATCAGGGCATCGATTTCTTCAACGCTAAAGTACCAGCGGACGGCGCCAATTATATATTTACTTCCAAAGGCGAGGGCGGGTATGACGCTTCCTTTACTTCCCTGGCCAAAAAAGAAGACAATGGAAGCTATACAGGAAGTTATTACTATATGACGGCACTAAATATCTGTGTGACGGATGCTGTTCTGGATGATCCAAGGCTCCTTGCCTTTAATGGAATGCAGGAGAGTGGAAAATCCGAAGGTTTGAATCTCAAAAAGCTTGCGGACTTAAAAGATGATTCGAAGATGTTTCTTCACGGAGCGCCGGATTCTTTTCTGCAGTCTATGACAGCAGATGTGGGAGTAGACTGTAAAAAGGCACTGACCATGGAAGACAATCAGTTGAATATACGTGATGCAGTGGATATTCAAAGGCAGGCAGTATCTGGCCCCGACGAGGATGAAGAGACGGAAGCCCTGCTTACTTTCCAGCAGATGCTGTTTCACCAGTATAAGGTACTTTCAGTGATGAATGAAGTGCTTGATAAACTGATCAATCAAATGGCAGTATAAAAGTTCTGCCACACATCATATCAAATAAAAAAGGACGTGGATGATTTATGCGGATTACCAATAACATGATGAGAAATAATGCAATGCTCCATATTCAAAAGAATAAGGCGGCATATAACAAATATTTTGAGCAGTATGCGTCTGAGAAAAAGATTCAGAACCCATCTGATAATCCGACGATCGCGGTGCGTGCCCTTCGGTTCCGTACTACGATGATCGAGATTGAACAGTATCTTTCCAACTGTGACGATGCGGAAAACTGGATGGATGCCACAGAAGAGCCGATTGATAAAGTGAATAAGATTCTGGACGGTATGCTGGAATACGTGACCCATGCAGCAAACGATCCCAATAACGCAGATGACCGGGAGACCATTGCCAAGCAGCTTCGCCAGAATGCGGATGCCATTTATCAGGAGCATGCGAACAGAGATTATGCGGGGCGCTATGTCTTTACTGGATATCGTACCGATGTGCCTCTTCTCTTTGATGCGGATCAGAGCGATACGACGTATACCATCACGGAGAACCTGGAGATCAACGAGATCGAGAAATATGCCTATGTATATGGTCAGGCAAGTTACGATGATACAAAAGATGCATCGGATTATGCCAATGAGGCCTCAGAATTCTTACAGACGCACCGTATTCTTTTGTCCTATAATAACTGTGACAAAGAAGATGTTACCATTACCTATAAGGATGTAAACGGAGACAGCCACACCGTGACAGCAGTCACCAAAAGTATTCCTGACAACAAGACTTATAATGAACAGTATCATCCGGGAGAGAACGAGGTGTATTTTGTACCAGAGACCGGGGAACTGGTTTTCGGGGATGCGATATATGATTCCATCCGTGCAGGATCTGAATTGTCGGCACAATTCAACAAGACTCAGTTTACCAGCAGTAATATTCGTCCGGAGCATTATTTTAACTGCCGGGCAGAGAATAATAGCACCGGAGTTGTGAAAAACTATGATAATGTAACCGAACAGAAAATTAACTATCAGGTTAATTTCAGTCAGACACTTACCGTAAATACCCTGGCCTGTGACACTTTTGACACAACCATTGGCAGGGCAGTGGATGATATTTATAAGGTGATCAATGATTTGGAGATCATGGAGAGAAATTATGCTGCGGTCAAAAAACGGATTGATGACTGCGATCCAAATGATAAGGAAACGCTGGCAAATCTACAGGAGCTTTATGATCAGATCGGTACACAGATTACCCTGCAGAATACAGTGCTGACTAATTCCTATTCTCATGCAATCACAGTATTTCAGGATGCCAAGAATAAGCTGAATGTATCTTTGGCAGATCATGGTGCCAGATACTCAAGGTTGAAGATGACTCAGAGTGGACTGGAAGTTTTGAAGACAGGAACCGATGAGGCAAAATCAGAGAATGAAGATGCGGATCTTGAGGAGGCGTATGTCAATTATACAGAGGCAGATCTTCTCTACCAGGCATCCCTTCAGGCGACATCTAAAATACTGGGAACTTCGTTGCTCAATTTTATTTAATGCTTAGGCTGGCGCATCACTTGCCTGCGCAATAAGGCAAAGGTGAACTGCGTTCACCTTGTGAATGGAGGATGAACTATGCTGATACAGACGAAATATTTTGGGGAAATCGATCTGACGGAAGATAAGATCATTACGTTGGAACGTGGACTTTTTGGATTTGAGGAATTTAAAAAATATACGATATTGTACGACTGCGAAAAAGAGGGCGGAGCCAATGTTTCCTGGTTTCAGAGTGTAGATGAGCCGACGCTTGCTCTCCCAGTGATGAACCCGCTGCTGGTCAAGGAGGATTACAATCCGGTGGTTGAGGATGAGCTGCTTTCCGGGATGGGAGAGATATCAGAGGAAAACCTGGTGATCCTTCTCACGATGACGGTTCCCGCTAATATTAAGGAGATGTCTGTGAACCTGAAAGCGCCTATTATCATCAATGCGGACACCAGAAAGGGAGCACAGCTTATCGTGGAAAATCAGGATTATGAGGTGAAATATAAGATATATGATCTCCTCAAAGAAAAAAAGGAGGCGTGATTTTATGTTAGCACTGGCAAGAAAAGTAAATGAATCTATTATCATTAATGATAATGTGGAGGTTGCGATCCTGGAGATCAAAGGCGATCAAGTAAAGATCGGCATCAGTGCCCCCAAATCTGTGCCGGTATATCGCAAGGAATTATACGTTCAGATTCAAGAAGCAAACAAAGAGGCAGTAAATACGGCCAGTCCGGAGAGTTTATCGGATCTGTTAAAATAGCAGAGAGGAAAAGTTGATCCGAAAAATGTAGATAACAGGGTTAACTTTTCCTTTTTTTATGCCGATAATCTCAGTAAGAACGGTTGAAGTTTGCATATGATACACATGGAGGTGTTAGAAATGGATTTAGAAAAGATATCAAATGTAAATTCAAATTATAGCTCGGCAGAGGCAGCCAAAGTGAGCGCACCGAAGCCGGTAAAAACAGAGGAGATGCATAGCAGTCATACGATGACGAATGCGGTTCCAAAGACATCCCAGCCGATGCCGGCGGATGCAAAGGGGAATGCTGAGCAGCAAGGAGGCGATCAGCAGAGAGAACATGCACCGAGCGAGGCTACGATGGATGATGCGGTGAAAAGAGCGAATCTGAAAATGGAACATACTCGCTGTGAATATTCTTATCATAAGAAGACCAACAGGGTGTCCATTAAGGTTATCAATTCCGATACGAACGAAGTGGTTCGGGAGATCCCTCCGGAAAAATCACTGGATATGCTTCAGAAGATGTGGGAGATGGCTGGTATCTTAGTGGATGAGAAGAGATAGAAGGAAAAAGGAGGAATAAGTTATGCCAATTCGTATGAGCGGACTTTCTTCGGGGCTTGACACAGAGGCGATCGTTGGTGCGTTGATGTCAGCACAGAGCCTGAAGAAAACAAAAGTGGAAAGAGAGAAAACCAAGCTCGAGTGGAAACAGACCAAGTGGGCAGAATTAAATACAAAGTTACTCAAACTTTATAATGAACATGTATCAAAGCTTCAGCTGCAGGCTTCTTATATGACGAAAAAAGCGTCAGTGTCGGATTCTACAAAGGCAAGTGTCACAGCAAATAACAAGGCGGCCAACGGAAGTTATTCGTTGGAGATTAAAAACATTGCGACTTCCCAGCATTTGACAGGAGCCAAGATTAATGCGGATTCTGTGGAAGCAAAACTGACAGAGATTGATCCATCTCTGTTGAACAAAGAAATCACGATTACCAACGGTGATAAGACGAAGAAATTTGCTGTCACAGCAGATACGACGATCAAGGACTTTACGAATGCACTGGGAGAGGCTGGATTATCTGCCAATTATGATACGGAGCAGAAGAGATTCTTTATCAGCAGCAAAGACAGTGGACTGAAAAATGCTTTTTCCATTACTACTTCTGGAATATCCGCATCAGAGGTGAGCGGGCGTGAAGCTCTTCGCAATGCTGTGGGATACAGCAATATGTCCAGTGCCAATAAAAAGATCGTGGACGAGGCCATGGATCAGCTTCAGAACTCAGGTGTTGGTACAGAGGCTTATGACAAGGCGTTGGAGGCCCTTTCCAAGGCGGCTTACGAGACAAAGAAAGAAGCAGCGAATACAGCTGCGACAACTTATATGAAGGCAAAGCTCTACGGCGAGAATTACGACTCATATAAGACAAAGGCAGAAGAGAGTCTCAAGTCCAATTATTATAATGATGATGGAACAGTGAAAGAGACACTGGCAAAAAAATATGGTAATGACTTCGATGTGATGACCCAGGAAGATAAAGAAAAACTTGGTGTAGAGAATATGACCAAGGAGGAATATATCGACTGGGCAGCAAAGAAAGATCTGGATCAAGAGGTGGCAAAGAAAGCGGACGCAGATACGACCAGCTTTGTCAATACGAAGATCAGCACAGACAGCGATGTCAAGCTGGATATCGAGGCAGCAGCATTTGCTGGAAAGACAGTTGCAGATATCGAGACACTGTCCACTGTGGCGAAGGACAAATATTATACTTCAGGCGTTCAGGGATTTGATGGAACTTCTACTTACACCCAGGACAGTGTAAAAGCAGCTATCACAGCAGATGTGAGCAATTATGCTTCTATTACCGATCGTTATGATACACTTTCTGGATCGGCATTGAGTGGTTTGGGCCTTGCTGATGTTACAGTTGCAGCAGATGGAACCGTAAGTGTCAACGGAGGAGCAAATGATTCCTCTAATACTTCTATTCCGTCGGGTATGGCGTTGATCGCAGCTTCTGACAGTAAGATCATTTTGAACGGTGCAGAAATGACTTCCTCTTCTTCTGTCGTATCTGCCAATGGTCTGGAGATTTCATTGACAGGAGTTACAAAGACAGATGAGCCGATTACCTTCTCCATCACCAATGATGTGGATAGTGTATATAATTCTGTAAAGAGTTTCCTGAAAGATTACAATGAAATCATGAAGGAGATGAATACACTTCTTGACGCAGGTTCTGCGAAGGGTTATGAACCACTTACCAGTGAGCAGAAAAAAGAGATGTCGGATGATGATATCAAGCTCTGGGAGGATAAGATCAAAGGATCGTTGTTACGCAACGATACAACACTGGACGGAATCGTTTCAGGAATGCGCAATGCGATGATGAGCCAGGTGACTTATGAAGGAAAGACCTATTCCCTTGCCAGCTTTGGCATTATGACTTCTACCGATTATCTTGAGGGTGGTCTGCTCCATATCTTTGGAGATAAAGATGATTCTGTCTATGCAGACAAGGATGATAAGTTGAAGAAAGCTCTGAATGACGATCCAGATGCAGTGATCAATGTACTTACTGGTATCTTTGGTAATCTCAAGGATACAATGAGTAAGAAGATGGCAGGAAATAAGATGAGCAGTGCGCTGACTTTCTACAATGACATTAAGATGAAAGATGATCTCAAACAATATGAAAAAGATATTAAAAGCTGGGAAGATCGTCTGGCTTCTATGGAAGAAATGTATTATAAGAAATTTACAGCGATGGAGACCGCGCTTGCGAAACTGCAGTCTCAGCAGAACTCTCTGGGTAGTTTGTTTGGAAATTTCTAATTCAATTAATATATATTATGAACATATTCATACACGTAAAGGGCAAGAATTTTCTCTTGCTCTTTATGTGGTAATAAATGAGAAAAGGAGATTCATATGGACACGAACTTCGCGAATGCCTATCAGAAAAATGCTATCATGACGGCATCTTCTGCCGAACTTACATTGATGTTATATGAAGGAGCGATCAAGTTCTGTAATATAGGGATCGTTGCCATCGAAAAAAAAGATTTTGAAAAAGCGAATACCAATATCAAAAAAGCACAGGAGATTATTACGGAGCTTCGGGCAACACTGGATCATAAGTATAAGGTCTGGGAGGATTTTGAGCGCGTATATGATTACATTTATCGACGGTTGGTAGAGGGAAATATTAAGAAGGACACCCAGATTATCGAGGATGCCCTGAAGTATATCCGAGAGATGAGGGATACATGGAAGGAAGTTATGCGTCTGAACAGAGTAGGCAGTTAGTTGAATAAAACGAATGGATGTGAGCAGATGGAGAGACAGAATGAGAACAGCGTCTATGTTAATATGATGGTAGATGCTTTGAAGCGAAAAAAGCAGATTCTCCTTTTCCTGCTGGAAAAGACAAAACAGCAGGAGAGTTTGTTAAAAGATGAAGAGATGAATCCAGATGAATTTACGAAGACCATAGAAGAAAAGGGAGATCAGATCGATGAGATCAACCAAATGGATGAGGGATTTGATACGCTGTTCAAGCATGTAGAGAGAGAAATTATGGCGAACAAAATGGCGTATAAGGAACAGATCCAGCAGATGCAGCAGTTGATCGGAGAGGTGTCAGAACTAGGAATTCAGATTCAGGCATTGGAACATCAGAACAGCGGACATTTTAAAATATATCTCGCCAATCAGAGAAAGAATATAAGGGATTTTCATATAAGTAACAAGACGGTATCCAGTTATTATCAAAATATGGCGGAAGCACATAAACCGGATCAGTCCTATTTTTTTAATCAAACGAAGTGATATTAGTATGGAAGCTGCAATGATATATGCGGGCTTCCATACGTTCTTTATGAATTAATTGTGCCGCCAGCGGCGGTAAGATACAAATATGCAGGAGTGGAGAAAATTATGAAGAGCATATGTGAGTTAGTACAAGCATTGGACGGGGGAGTGGTTCCCGTTGTGAATCGCGGAACAGAGACGTTCCGGCTGGGCAGCAGCTACAATGGGCGTTACGCGGCAGAGCGCTGGGCGGATCATTATGTAGAAGATAGGGTGGAAAATGTAGTTTTATTTGGATTAGGGGACTGTCAGATCGTGCTGCAGCTGCTGAGGAAAGTGCCGGGCTATATTTTGGTGTATGAGCCGGATCCTGCCATTTTCCATGAGGTTCGCCAATCTCCTTTGTTTTCAAAATTTCGGGATAAAGAGAAATTATATATTTTGTACGGAGGGGAGGATCAGTGGATTCCACTGCGTGATGTGATAACGGATATCCTCAATGACGATTGTGTGGAGACCACGGCGGTGCTGACCCATCCGGGTTATCTTGCACACTATCAGGAGGAGTATAAGATGCTTATGGATGTGTGCCAGCTGGTGTGCGATGCCATGGGATTTACCCAGGGAGCCATCCAGAGACATATGAAAGCGATGCTGGCAAATATCATAGATAATATACCATATATGAAAGGGTCAATACCTCTGGCGCGTCTGGCAAAATACTGGGATCCAGACATACCGGTGATCATGGTGGCGGCGGGACCTTCCTTGAAAAAAAATATGGAGGTTCTCAGACAAATAGATCAAAGGGCATTCTTGTTCTGCGCGGATGCGGCGCTGCCGACACTGCTGAAAGCGGGAATTGTTCCGGATCTGGTGGCTTCTACGGATGGCATAAAAAATATGAACTGTTTTCAAGAGCCAGGAAGTTTTGATATACCCTATTTGGTGACCAGTAATACAAAGCATGAAATTATTAAAAATCTTACCAGTGCCAAAATTTTTGGGTATGACCACAGGGCAGTGAGGATCATGTATGAAAAACAGGGAATCGAGCTGGCACAGATACCGGCCCAGTTCGGTATCGCTGCTGGAATTTTTGCGGCCCTTACGGAACTGGGGACGAAACAGATCGTGCTCGTGGGACAGGATCTGGCCTATTCGGAGGATAAAAAAAGTCATACCGACGGCAGGGATGAAGGCTTTGTGGAAGAAAAGGCGAGCTTGACGGAAGGGTATTACGGGGGAATGGTATACACCCGCATGGACTGGGAGAAGTTCCGGGAGTGGTTTGAGGAAATGATTGAGATTCTACCGTCTGACCGGGTGGTTATTAATGCCACTGAGGGAGGGGCGAAGATTCAAGGTACGGTTCAGATGTCTCTTCAGGAAGTGATTGATCAACTGCCGGAACATCGGAGTTCTTTTCAGGATGTTGTCTCGGATGAACGGGTTAAGATCTCGGAGAAAGAATACCGGGGGATTATGGCAGATTGGGAAAGAATGCGTGCAGATATAGAGAAGGTGAGGCGTATCGGATACAAGAAGGCGTTTTTTGAAATTGATTATCATAAGATGCCGGCTATGGATCTGGTAATCGGCTATATGAGATATCTGAAGGATGTGCCGGAACGGAAAGAGCGTTTTAAGCTGGCAGTGGACTATGTCTATGAAGAGATTCATAAGAAAATTGGCGATAAGGAGACGGGAAAATGAACCAAGAGGAATTAAAAGAAAAACTTACCTTATTGGCGGACTGCTTTTATCAGGAGCGAAATGAGGAGGGGATGGAGCAGATCATGGAATTAGCGCCGTTTATAGGAATGGTGCCCCAGTGGAAAGCGTTTATCGATCCTTTATTTGACGCTCTTGAGGGAGAGGATTACATTCTTGCGGCAGATATTATACAACATGAACTGGTGGAGATGAAACAGCAATGAGAAAAGAACAGAAAGCCCCCAAACGAATTTTATTTATTACCGGAACCAGAGCAGATTATGGCAAGATCAAATCGATTATGAAGACCATGGACCACTCAGACCGGTTTGAGGTATTTATCTATGTATCGGGAATGCATCTGCTTTCCCAGTATGGAAGCACTTACCGGGAGGTCCTCAAAGATCAGTATGAGAATGTGCATGTGGCCTTCGGTCAGCAGCATACCGATGATATGAGTTATAATCTTGGGGTGGTGCTGTCCAATCTTGCCCCCTATACGGCCCAGGTGAGACCAGATATGATTGTTGTACACGGGGACCGTATCGACGCGTTAGCGGGTGCGATCACGGGAGCTTTGAATAATATCCTCGTCGCACACATCGAGGGCGGAGAAATATCGGGTACCATTGACGATTCCATCCGTCATGCCGTCTCTAAATTTGCCCATCTGCATTTTGTATGTAATGAAGAGGCCAAAAAGAGGATTATTCAGTTGGGGGAAAGCGAAAAGCATATTTTTGTGATCGGTTCACCTGACATTGATATTATGCTGGGAAATCATCTGCCATCACTGGACAAAGCAAAGACATACTACGATATCACTTTTGAGGAGTATGCTATCTTTATGTATCACCCAGTCACGACAGAGGTGGCGCAGTTAGCAGAGCATATTAAAAGGGTAGTCGAGGCACTGCGCATTTCCAAGAGAAATTATGTTGTTATCTATCCTAATAACGATCTAGGAACGGAGATTATCCTGGAATATGTCCGTAAGCTGGATGAAGAAGAGCATTTTGCCGTGTATCCGTCGCTGCGGTTTGAGTATTTTCTGACACTGCTTCGTCATGCCCAGTTTATTATTGGAAATTCCAGCGCCGGAATCCGGGAAAGCGGAATTTATGGTGTGCCTGCCGTGGATATTGGCACGAGGCAGGAGGGGAGGTATGACCAGAACACCTTGAAAAATGTCCAGCACGTGGAAGAAAGCGTAGAGGAGATTACGGAGGCGATCCGCAGGACAGAGGAACATGCGATTCGGTGCCACAATTTTGGCCTTGGAAACAGTACAGAAAAATTTCTGCAGATCCTGGATCAGGAGGATGTGTGGAAATGTGAGGTACAAAAGAGGTTTGTGGATCTGTCTTAAAGGACAGCACATATTTAAAAATATAAAATAGAGGGTTAAGGAAATAAAAAGTACTCCGATATATATAATGTCAGAGAACAGCTGGCAAGGGAGATGTATAGTAACTAAAGCAGGAGGCTGCCCTCTTTGCCGGGCCCGCAGAGAAGACGGCCACTGCTTTAGATATTATAAATTTATGAAAAATATATCGGCATGGAAGCCGGTTTAAATTCAAGGAGGAATGTATTATGAT
>CANBKJ010000016.1 GCA_947369165.1 uncultured Lachnoclostridium sp. | reverse complement strand
AAATAAGCTAATATTTATTTTACCAATAAAGATTGGAGAGGTTATCCAATATGAGATTGAAGATTTTAAGCTAATTGAAATGGCTTTGGAAAATGTAATAGCTTATGCAAATAAAAAATTTAGCGACTGATAAAAATCAGGGAATTATGAAAAGGTATTTGATAAATACTTCCACCAAGGGGAAAAAGGGATTATTATCTCTAGTGCACTGGTTAAATATAATCCAGAGTGTGTGAAGAAAAGGACCTGTTGGCCACAGCCCTTGAAAACCATTATCACAACTGCTATAATGGTACCAAGGCAAAGGCAATGATGATACAACGATTGATAAACGAAAGGAAGTATAACAGATGAAAAAGAAGCTGACCGTGATATTTATATTATTTGTCATACTTGCACTTTTTGCGGCGGTGGGTATGATCGTGTTTAAAAAGTTTGCACCAAGTTTTACCCAAAGACCGATGAGTGAGCAGTATAAGATCGGCAAAGAAGAGGCATTGCTTATCATAAATGGAAAGCCGATGGAGGAGAGGGGAAAACTGGTCAGCGGCGTCGTTTATGTTCCGGTGGAGACCGCTGCCGGATATATGAATGAGCGGATTTACTGGGATGATAAAGAAGATATTTTGTGTCTGGCGACTTCCGGGGGGCTGATCACGGTAAATATGGCGGACAGCCTTCGCTATACACTGGGGAAAGAGACGAAGGAAATGTCCTATCAGGTGTTGTATCAGGATGGTGAAATTACCTATGTGGCGATGGAATTTGTGGCGCAGTATTCCAGGATCAACTATTCCTATATGCAGGAACCGAACCGGATTCTGGTGCAGTCGGATTTTGAGAGCAGCAATACATTTGCCGTACTGGCGGATGACATAAGGCTCCGGGTTGGACCCAATAAGAAATACGATTATCTGCTGGAACTGGAAAAAGCCAAAGAGGTTCTGGTAGATACTTCAAGTAAGGCTGAAAATGGGTATCAGAAGATCATCACGCTGGAAGGGATCGAGGGATATGTTCCTGAAGAATATCTGACAGAAAAGATGGAGAAGGCGTGGACAACGGAGAAACAGGAAGATATATTCCCGCAGATCAAAATGGACAAAACGATCTGCCTGGGATGGCATCAGATGACGGGCGTAGTGGGAAGCACGGATTTTCAGCTTAAGACGTCGCAGGCTACAAGCCTCAATGTGATCTCGCCTACCTGGTTTGCGCTCAGTGATAATAAAGGAAACATTTCTTCCCTCGCCAGCGCCGATTACGTGTCGGCGGCCCACGCAAAAGGAATGAAGGTCTGGGGGCTGGTCAATGATTTCGATGAACAGAAAAATAACATTAATATAAAGAAGATACTGGGGAGGACATCGATCCGGACTAAGCTGATTAACAATCTGGTGACTACAGCGATGCACTATAACCTGGATGGAATCAATGTGGATTTTGAGAAAATAACGGAAAAGACAGCACCCGCATACCTGGAATTTTTGAGGGAGCTGGTTCTCGCCTGTCATGCCAACAATATCGTAGTATCGGTGGATGACTACCTTCCCACAGAAAGTTCATCCTTCTATAACTGGGCAGAGCAGGGAAAAGTTGTTGATTATGTGATCTTTATGGCATACGATGAACATTATTCTGGAAGTAAAGAGAGCGGTTCTGTGTCATCACTGCCTTTCGTAAAAAATGGTGTGGAGCTTGGATTAAAATATATACCGGCAGAGCGGGTTGTGGTAGCCCTCCCCTTCTATACAAGACTCTGGAAAGAGACGAAAAAGGGCAAACTGGCCAGCCGTCCTGCCGTCTACGGCATGAGCTCCGCGGAGAGCCTTCTCCAGTCCCACGGAGTGACTTCGGAATGGGATGAAGCCACAGGACAGTATTATGCAGAATATAAGGCAGATAATTATAAGTACCGGATATGGCTGGAGGAAGAGACCTCACTGGAGAAAAAATTAGAGGTGGTTTTCTCTAACAAAGTGGCAGGTGCAGCTTTCTGGAAGCTTGGTTTTGAACGTCCTGTCACATGGACCACCATCGCAAAATATATACAAAAACAGGAATAGACATTTTGTCCACTCCGTACATTGATAATAAAGATGTATGGAGTGGAATTTTTTATGAAAAGAGAAAGAGGGACATGGAAGGTCTGGGCGGTGACGATCCTTTTATTTGCGGTAATCGTCCTTGCCACCATTCAGGTAAAGGACCAGGCAGTGCTGAATATAACAGGAAAAAATACCAAAGATCTGGTCATGGTGGATCCTGGACATGGAGGTTTTGATCCTGGAAAAGTGGGAGTGGGAGGGACACTGGAAAAGGATATTAATCTAAGCATAGCGCTTAAATTAAAGAAGGTCCTGGAAGACAGTGGATACCGGGTGCTCCTTACCAGAGAAGAGGATCAGGCTCTGTGCCATGAAAAGGCATCGGGGAAAAAGCTCTCAGATCTAAAATCCAGGGTGAGCATGATCAATGAGAATAAACCAGCCCTGACTGTGAGCATCCATCAGAATAGTTATTCTGCCGGGACGAAAGGGGCACAGGTGTTTTACTACAATAATTCAGAAGAGAGCCACGCCTTTGCTACGGTACTTCAGGAGACCGTGAAGGAAAAAATAGCAGATGGAAATCACCGGGTGGAGAAAGGAAACGACAGTTATTACATGTTAAAGAAGACAGAGGGTATATTTGCCATCATCGAGTGCGGTTTTCTCTCCAATCCTCAGGAGGAGCAGCTTTTAAAATCCGGCGAATATCAACAAAAAATGGCAAATGCCATTGCGGAAGGGATAGAAAATTTCTTGTATAACCAATGATCTTGTGGTAATATATTCTATATGGATTTTATGGACGAAGGCAGACAAAAGGCTATGGATACAAAATACATTTTCTGGAGTCCGGACAGAGGGTATGAGCCCTCTGAACTGGCGGAGGCAAAAAAGATTATAGATCAGGGGGGCCTGGTGGCATTTCCCACGGAAACCGTGTATGGTCTGGGGGGGAACGGGCTTCAAAAAGAAGCCGCGCGCAGGATCTACGCGGCGAAAGGGCGTCCGTCGGATAATCCTCTGATTCTCCACATCAGCCGGTTTTCCCAATTAAAAGGGATTACCAGACGGATTCCAGATACAGCAGTGAGACTGGCAGAGGCTTTCTGGCCGGGACCGCTGACGATGATATTTGAAAAGGCAGATTGTGTTCCCTATGAGATAACCGGCGGTCTGGAGACAGTAGCCGTTCGTATGCCGGAACACCCTGGAGCCCTGGAATTTCTGGAGGCGGTATCTGTGCCTGTGGCAGCCCCCAGCGCTAACACGTCGGGACGCCCAAGCCCTACCAGGGCGGAGCATGTGAGAGAAGATCTGGAGGGAAAGATCGACATGATCATCGATGGCGGTGAGGTGGGGATCGGATTTGAGTCCACCATCGTGGATCTGACCGGTGAGCTTCCGGTGATACTTCGTCCAGGATATATTACCAGACAGATGGTAGAAGAGGTAGTGGGAGAAGCAGCCATGGACCCGGCGCTTCTCAGTGTGGAGGGAGATGTGGCGCCGAAGGCTCCCGGTATGAAATACAGGCATTATGCGCCGGAAGCACAGATGAAAGTATTTTGTGGTGAACAGGAGGCTGTTATTGAAGCAATCAATGAGTCAGCCCGGCGACTGATCTGCGAAGAAAGGATTTCTCCGGAAGAGATCGGCATACTTGCCACCGAAGAGACCGCGGCGCAGTACTCTGTGGGACAGGTAGTGACATCAGGTTCCAGGCGGAGGGATGACGTGGGACGTTATCTTTATGGAGTGCTCCGTAGATTTGATGAACTTCACGTAAAAGTGATCTTATCAGAAAGTTTTTATGACTCTGCCAAAGAAGAAGCGGTGATGAACCGTCTGTTGAAAGCCGCCGGGCAGCAGGTAATTGAGGTAGATAATGGAGATGGAGTCGGGGATGGATTATAAGAAAGTAATTTTTGTAAGCAAGGAAAATGTGACATTAAGTCCGATGGCGGAGTGGATGTTCAAAAGTATCCTGATGGACAAGGATAAGGAGATTCTGTCCCGGGGACTTGTGGTTTTGTTTCCGGAACCGCGCAACATGAAGGTGACGGATATTCTTATGAATCATGCGGTTCCCTGTGAGGAGCAGGTTTCGACGGAATTTCAGCCGGAGGAAGTGACAGAGGATACCTTAATCATCACCATGAATTTTGTGGAAAAGGTGAAGGTGGTTGAGGATTTCGGTATTTTCGACAATGTGTATACTCTCCATGAGTTTGCCGGTGAAGAGGGGGAGGTACTGCCGCCCCACGGGGGAGATGAAACGGTGTATGAGGCAAGTTATGTGGAAATTAAGGACTTGCTTTATAAGATAAAGAGAAAACTGGAGTGGAATTGAAAACGAAAAATGTAAGGAGCAATAAGGCAAAGGTGAACTGCGTTCACCTTGTGAATGGAGGATAAAAATGATAGCATTGGGAAGTGACCAGGCAGGTTACAATTTAAAACAGGAGATTATCAAGTATCTGGATGAAAAGGGACTGGAATATAAAGATTATGGATCTTTCAGCGAAGATCCGGTGGATTATCCAGTGTATGGGAAAAAAGTGGCTCACGCGGTAGCAGACGGAGAATGTGAAAAGGGGATCCTGATCTGCGGCACCGGCATTGGCATCTCCATCGCGGCCAATAAGGTAAAGGGAATCCGCGCCGCGCAGTGTCATGATTGTTTCAGCGCGGAAGCGACCAGATTACATAATGATGCAAATATTGTGGCGATGGGCGCAAGGGTTGTCGGTCCAGGGCTCGCGGTAAAGATTGTGGACACTTTCTTAAATACAGAATTTTCCGGAGCTGAGCGCCATGCGAGACGGATCGCCATGTTAGAAGACGAATAAAGCTATTCTGAAAGTTATATAGCGAAATAAGAAATGGAGAATTAGAATATGTTAGGTTTTATCGGCTGCGGTAATATGGCGCAGGCTATGATAAAGGGAATACTGGATAAAAAGCTGTATGTAGCGGAAGACATTATAGTATCCCGAAGAAATCAGGAAGCACTTTCCAAACTGAAGGATCAGTTTGCTGTACATGTGACGGCAGATAACAAAAAGGTTGCGGGAGAGGCAGATGTGCTCATTCTGGCAGTAAAACCCTTTCAGTTTGAGACTGTGATTACGGAGATCCGGGATGAGATCAGAAAGGATGTCTTGATTATTTCTATTGCTGCCGGACAGACGATGAAGAATATCGAGCGTCTTTTTGGCAAGAATATCAAATTAGTAAGAAGTATGCCAAATACTCCAGCTCTGGTGCTGGAAGGAGCAGCCGGCATATGCTTTAATGAAAATATTACGGCAGAAGATAAGAAAAGGGCAATGAAGATATTCTCTAGTTTTGGCATCGCCCATGAGGTGTCAGAGACCATGATCGACACGGTGATCGGCGTGAGCGGAAGCTCTCCTGCTTACGTGTTTATGTTTATTGAAGCCATGGCAGATGCGGCAGTGGCAGATGGGATGCCCAGGGCGCAGGCCTATGAGCTGGCGGCCCAGAGTGTGCTGGGAAGCGCCAAGATGGTTCTTGAGACCGGCAGGCATCCGGGAGAATTAAAAGATATGGTGTGCTCTCCAGGGGGCACGACCATAGAGGCTGTGAGAGTTCTGGAGAAGGAAGGTCTTCGGAGCGCTGTGATTGAGGCGATGAAAGCCTGTGTAAAAAAGGCGCGGGAAATGTAAGAACCGCCGGGAGGGATGGCAGGGGACAGATCTATGAAAAAGAGAGATAAAAAAAGAGAAAATAAAGAGATCCTTCGTGCACTTGCCATGCTCACCCAGATTGGTCTGGCGATGATGACCTGTATGGGAATCAGTTTTGGCATCGGATATTATATCGACCGGCTGGCTGGCACCCGGTACTGGGTCATGATATTTCTGCTTATTGGGATTCTGGCATCCATCCGGAGCTTATTTATCCTGACTGGCAGACTGCATTCATCGGAAGAGACTGCGAAAAAGGATGTTTCGGCAGAGGTCACGAACACACCGAAGGAGGATTCGGATGAAGGAAGCAAAACAGACACTCCATAGGGTGATCGGCATCATATGGCTTCTGGCGGCTGTTGTTCTGGCAGCAGGGCTGGCGGTCTGGATCTTTCATCCCTTTTCTATACTGCCCTATGTGCTGGGCGAGGTACTGGGAAGCGGGGTATCTACCCTGCTCATGCTGCATCGGTTTTCTACGCTGGATCTGGAACTGGATTTGGAACGCAAGAGTGCTGTAAATCACTCCAAAGTCATGGCGGCGCTTCGCTCGATCGCTGCGCTGGCGGCACTGTTTGCCGGTTTCCGGTTTCCGTGGCTGTTTCATCCGGCGACTACGTTTGCGGGATTGTTTGCCACAAAGGCAGCAGCGTTATTATACCCTGTGATATTCAGGGAAAAAAGCATTTCCGACAGTTCACTGTCAGAGAATAAATATTAAGGCATTTAAAACTGCCTGGAAAGGAGAAAACATTGGGTGAAAATAAGGTAGATTTTTATATACATGGTTACCAGGAAGTCCATATCGGCGATTTTTCGTTTTGGATCACTACCACCCACGTGTGCCTGGCGATCGTCATGGTGGTACTCATTGTCTTTGCCATCGTGGCTAACCGTGTGATAAAAAAAGCGGATTACCGCAAAGCTCCCACCGGTTTCCTGAATGTGCTGGAAATGATTGTGGAGACGCTGGATAAGCTGATCCTTGACAATATGGGAAGAAAGCTGGCGCCGGTATTCAGAAATTATGTCAGCGCACTGTTTTTACTTATTCTTACCTGTAACTTGTCTGGTCTGTTTGGCCTCCGGCCGCCTACAGCGGATTACGGAGTAACGCTTCCGCTGGCACTGATTACCTTCTTTATGATCCAGTATCAGGGCTTTAAGTGGCAGAAGATGGGCAAGATTAAAGGATTGTTTGAACCATTCTTTCTGTTTTTGCCTGTGAATATCATCAGTGAGTTTGCTACGCCGATCTCTATGTCACTTCGTCTGTTTGCCAATATTTTATCGGGCACGATGATGATGGCCCTGATTTATGGATTGATGCAGAAGATTGCGATCATCTGGCCGGCGGCACTGCATGCATATCTGGATGTATTTTCTGGATGTCTTCAGGCATACGTATTTGCCATGCTGACGATGGTATTTATTTCCAATGCGGCTGGAGATGCGGCGCAGGAATAGACCATCCGACAGCACAGGTATAGTTTATACTGTAGTTTTATGTTTAACATTAAAATAAAATTTTAAGGAGGACTTTATTATGAATTTTTCAGGAGCAGATTTAATTAGCGCAGCTTCAGCAATTGGAGCAGGTTTGGCAGTTATCGCAGGTATCGGACCCGGAGTTGGCCAGGGTATCGCAGCGGGTTATGGTGCAAATGCAGTAGGACGTAATCCAGGCGCAAAAGGTGATATCATGTTTACCATGCTTCTTGGCCAGGCGGTAGCCGAGACCACTGGTCTTTATGGTCTGGCGGTTGCTATGATCCTGTTGTTTGCAAACCCATTGATTTAACACAGATTTGTGTGCAAGAAAAGAATGATGCACAGCTATCTGTGCAGGAAAGGTGAGAAGACATGGGTGATAAAATATTTGGACTTGACTCCCAGTTATTAGTGGACACGGGAATTACGTTGATCGCCATGTTGGTTTTGTTTATCCTGCTTTCCTATCTGCTTTTCAATCCGGCGAGAAAGCTGATTCAGAAACGAAAGGATTTTATCCAGGGGCAGCTGGAGGAGGCCGCGAAGGCGCAGTCCGATGCCAAAGAGATGAAGATCCAGTATGATGAGAAGCTTGCCCAGGTGGATGCGGAGACAGCAGAACTTCTTGCCGATGCGAGGCGCAAGGCTCTGGACAAGGAAAAAGAGATTGTGGAAAAAGCATCGGAGGAGGCACACCAGATTAAGGTGCGTGCCGAGAAGGAAGTAGAGCTTGAGAAGAATAAGGTTCGCGACGAGATGAAACAGGAAATGGTTCAGGTTGCATCTGCCATGGCTGGCAAATTCGTGGAAGCATCCATGGACAAGGATAAACAGGCGCAGCTCATTGACGAGACATTGAAGGAAATGGGTGATGAGACATGGCAAAGTTAGTTTCTAAGGTATACGGAGACGCTTTATTTTCGCTGGCGCTGGAGGAAGACCGCCTGGATGAGATCTGGGATGAGGTGAAAGGACTTCAGGCCGCACTGGAAGAGAATAAAGAGTTTATGGAAATTATGGCACATCCTGAGATGACACAGGAGAAGAGCAGGGACCTGGTGGAAAGTGCTTTTCACGGCAAGCTGTCAGAGACCATGATGGGATTTCTTCAGATTCTTGTGAAGAAAGGGCGTTTTGGGGAAATCCTGCCTGTGCTGGATCATTTTCAGAGTGAGGCAAAAGAATATAAAAAGATCGGGGTTGTCTATGTGACGACGCCCACGGAGCTGACCCAGGGCCAGAGATCTGATGTGGAAGAGCGTCTGAGAGCAACTTCCGGATATGACAGCCTGGAGATGAATTATATTGTAGAGCCGAAACTTTTGGGAGGCATCCGTATCCGCATTGGTGACAGGGTTGTGGACAACAGTATTCAGACGAAGTTAGAAGAGATGACCAGAAGCTTAGCGAAGGTCAGAGTCTGACTTCAAGGAAAGAAGGTGTTTGGTAAACATGAATTTAAGACCTGAAGAAATCAGTTCAGTGATCAAGGAAGAAATAAAAAAATATAGTACTGAGTTTGAAGTATCAGATGTGGGAACCGTAATTCAGGTAGCAGATGGAATTGCCCGTATTCATGGCCTGGAAAAGGCGATGCAGGGTGAACTTCTGGAATTTCCGAATGAGATCTATGGAATGGTGCTGAATCTGGAAGAAGATAACGTAGGTGCCGTTCTGTTGGGAGATACATCTAACATTAATGAGGGAGACACCGTAAAGACCACCGGACGCGTGGCGACAGTACCAGTTGGTGACGCCATGCTGGGACGTGTTGTCAACGCATTGGGACAGCCCATTGACGGCAAGGGACCGATCCACACGACAAAGGTCCGCCCGGTAGAGAGAGTGGCAAGTGGTGTTATTTCCCGTAAATCAGTAGATACACCGCTGCAGACCGGGATCAAGGCCATCGATTCCATGGTGCCTATCGGAAGAGGACAGCGTGAGCTGATCATCGGTGACCGTCAGACAGGAAAGACAGCCATCGCAGTAGATACGATCCTGAATCAGAAGGATCAGGATGTTTTGTGTATCTATGTAGCGATTGGACAGAAAGCTTCTACGGTGGCCAATATAGTGAAGACTTTAGAAGACAATGGAGCCATGGATTATACGACAGTTGTGGCATCTACTGCCAGCGAACTGGCCCCGCTCCAGTACATTGCCCCTTATGCGGGCTGTGCCATTGGTGAGGAATGGATGGAAGCCGGGAAGGACGTTCTGATCGTTTATGACGATCTGACAAAACATGCGGCGGCTTATCGTACCCTTGCCCTGCTGCTCCGCCGTCCACCGGGACGTGAGGCATATCCGGGAGATGTATTCTATCTGCACTCCAGACTGTTGGAGCGTGCAGCGAAGCTTTCGGATAAATTAGGCGGCGGTTCTCTGACCGCACTGCCGATTATTGAGACCCAGGCGGGCGACGTATCTGCCTACATTCCGACGAATGTGATATCAATTACAGACGGTCAGATCTATCTGGAGACGGAGATGTTCAATTCAGGATTCCGTCCTGCGGTAAATCCGGGACTTAGTGTATCGAGAGTAGGTGGTTCTGCGCAGATCAAGGCGATGAAAAAGATCGCTGGACCGATTCGTATCGAGCTTGCCCAGTACCGCGAGCTGGCGGCGTTTTCCCAGTTTGGTTCGGATCTGGATGCCGATACAAAGCAGAAGCTGGATCAGGGAGAACGTATCCGTGAGATTTTGAAACAGGGACAATATGCACCGCTTCCGGTATGGTATCAGGTTATCATCATTTACGCCGCTACGAAAAAATATCTGCTGGATATAGCAGTTGAGGATATTCTTAACTTTGAAAAGGGACTTTTTGAGTTTATGGATACGAAGTATCCAGAAGTTCCAGCGGCCATCCGTGATGAAAAAGAGATCAGTGATGATACCGAGAAGAAACTGATTCAGGCGATTGAAGAATACAAAAAGCAATGGGCTCATGATGCCTGAATGGAGGGTTGTATATGGCCTCAATGAGAGATATAAAAAGGCGTAGAGAAAGTATACAGAGCACTTCCCAGATCACGAAAGCCATGAAACTGGTATCCACGGTAAAACTGCAGCATGCCAAGGGGCGTGCCGAGGAGACAAAGCCTTATTTTGATAAGATGTATGAGACGGTTTCCGGTATGTTGTCCAGATCAGGCAATGTGGATCATCCACTTTTGTCAGAGCGGGAAAAGACCGGAAACAAGAAAAAGGGCGTGATCCTCATCAGCTCCAACCGTGGCCTGGCGGGAGGTTATAATTCCAATATCGTTAAGCTGGTAACCCAGGGAGATTTTCCGGTGGAGGATACGATCGTATTTCCAGTGGGAAGAAAGGGAATGGAGTCGGTGCAGCGTCTTGGATATACCTGTCAGGGGGATTATTCTGAGGTTATGAATAATCCACTGTTTGGGGATGCTGTCTCCATCGGAAAAACGGTAGTGTCGGCGCTGGAGAGCGGTGAGATCGATGAGGTGTATCTTGCTTATACCGTATTTAAAAATACCGTAACCCATATTCCGACGCTGATCAAGCTGCTTCCCTTTACCCAGGAAGACATACAGAATATGGAGGAATCTGCGAAGCCGAAGGAGTCTGAGGGAGAAGACGGAGCAAAGAAAGCCGAAGCTCTTATGAACTATGAGCCGGAGGAATCGGAGACTCTGGGCTACATTATCCCGATGTATATGAACAGCCTTATATTTGGTGCGCTGGTGGAAGCAGTGGCAAGTGAAAATGGTGCCAGAATGCAGGCGATGGATTCGGCTACCAGCAATGCCGAGGAGATGATCGACAAGCTTGGCCTGCTGTATAACCGGGCAAGACAGTCGGCGATCACCCAGGAATTGACAGAGATTGTTGCCGGAGCGTCGGCAATCGAATAAAAATGTCCCGATTCGGGACAAAAAGGTGCAGGAGTATGCACAAGTAAAGAAGAAAGGAGTGAAGCTATCACAATGGCAGTTAATAAATCGGAAAAGAACGCTGGAGTGATCACTCAGATTATAGGTGCGGTACTTGACATCCGGTTTCAGGAGGGAGAGCTTCCGGAGATCTATGATGCAATAAATATAACGACAAAAGACGGTGAAAAGCTGGTGGTAGAGGTTTCACAGCATCTCGGTGACGATACGGTCCGCTGTATCGCCATGGGTCCTACTGACGGGCTGGTGAGAGGGATGGAAGCCACCGCTACAGGGGCGCCGATCACGGTGCCGGTTGGAGAAGAGACTCTCGGAAGGATGTTTAATGTCCTGGGAGAACCTATCGATGAGAAGAAACCTCCGAAAGTAAAAGAGCACCATCCGATTCACAGAAAGGCGCCAGCCTTTGAAGAGCAGTCCACACAGGCAGAGATGCTGGAGACGGGAATCAAGGTCGTAGACCTTCTCTGCCCTTATCAGAAGGGTGGAAAGATCGGTCTGTTCGGCGGTGCAGGAGTTGGAAAGACAGTGCTGATCCAGGAGCTGATCACAAATATTGCGACGGAACACGGAGGATATTCGGTATTTACCGGAGTTGGCGAGCGTACCCGTGAGGGAAATGACCTTTATTACGAGATGATTGAGTCTGGTGTTATCGATAAGACCACGATGGTATTTGGTCAGATGAATGAGCCGCCGGGAGCGAGAATGCGTGTTGGCCTTACCGGACTTACCATGGCAGAATATTTCCGTGACAAAGCGGGAAAAGACGTACTTCTCTTTATCGATAATATTTTCCGCTTTACCCAGGCAGGTTCTGAGGTGTCCGCGCTTCTGGGACGTATGCCCAGTGCGGTGGGATATCAGCCCACGCTCCAGACGGAGATGGGTGCTCTTCAGGAGCGTATAACATCTACAAAGAGCGGTTCTATCACTTCGGTGCAGGCGGTATATGTACCTGCGGACGACCTGACAGACCCGGCTCCAGCGACGACTTTCGCCCATCTGGATGCGACAACGGTGCTTGACCGTTCTATCTCAGAGCTTGGTATCTATCCGGCTGTGGATCCCCTGGGATCTACTTCCCGTATTCTCGATCCCCGGATCGTAGGAGAAGAGCATTATGAAGTGGCACGTGGTGTCCAGGAGATTCTGCAGCGTTACAAAGAACTGCAGGACATCATTGCGATCCTCGGTATGGATGAGTTGTCAGAGGATGAGAAGATGCTTGTAAACCGTGCCAGAAAGGTACAGCGTTTTCTTTCCCAGCCCTTCTTTGTGGCAGAGCAGTTTACCGGCCTGGAAGGTAAGTATGTTCCGATTTCAGAGACAATCCGTGGATTCAAGGAGATTCTGGAAGGCAAGCATGATGACATTCCAGAAAGTGCATTTTTGAATGCCGGAACCATTGACGATGTCGTAGCACGTAAGTAACATGCTGCGGCCGCTGCTTACGTACCGTGATACAGAACACGGTAGTGGGTTGTGAAGTCGTGGAAAGAAAGGATTAAAATATGGCAGAGTTGAAAAAATTCCGTCTGGAAGTGATTTCACCGGAGAGGGTGTTTTATACCGGAGATGTGGAGATGGTGGAACTCACGACCATAGAAGGAGAGATCGGCGTCTATGCAGATCATATACCCTTGACCTCTATTGTGGCTCCCGGAGTTTTGACGATCACAGAATCATCAGGCGAGAAAGGGATAAAAGAGGCCGCTGTTCTGGAAGGGTTTCTGGAAATCCTGCCGGATCAGGTAACGATTCTTGCCCAGTCCTGTGAATGGCCGGATGAAATCGACATGAAACGGGCACTGGAGGCGAAGGCAAGGGCAGAGAGAAGAATCAAGAGCACAGATGCGAATGTAAATATGGCAAGAGCAGAACAGGCGCTTCGCAAGTCGCTGGTTCGGATCAACCTGGCCGAGCAGGCGCGGAAGCTATAATCAACGATGGGAAACACGCTTTGCGAGTTTCCCACGTTCGCGGGCTTTGCCAAATTGGAATGCAGGCATTCCAGCTTGGCTTGTGCCTTTCGCGTAAGTAAAGTAATTTCAGATTTCTATGTGATTTATCGACACAAAGAATATCTGAAATTACTTTTTTATCCGGTTCATTAGAATCATTGGGTAAAATGAGTCAGTGCTATTGAGCGAGAAATGAGGGGAATAATACATTATGAAATCGTTTAAGATTGGAAAGATCGAGATCGGTGGATCTGCCAGGCCGCTTGTGATACCGGAGATCGGCATCAATCACAATGGAAGCCTGGAGACAGCGAAAGAGATGGTGCTGTCGGCACATCGCGCCGGAGCGAGACTTATCAAGCACCAGACCCATATCGTGACGGATGAGATGGCAGGAGCAGCGAAAAAAGTAATTCCTGGAAATGCAGATGTCTCGATCTATGAGGTCATGGCGAACTGCGCGCTGGATGAGGAAGAAGAGCGGGAAATGATGCGCTATACGGAGGAACTGGGGATGGTATTTCTAAGTACGCCATTTTCCAGGGCAGCGGCAGACCGGTTGGAGAAAATGGGTGTGGGGGCATATAAGATTGGCTCCGGAGAGATGAACAATTATCCGTTGCTGGAACACGTGGCAGCTTTTGGCAAACCAATGATCGTTTCCACTGGTATGAATGATCTAAACAGCATAGATAAAGCCATTGGGATCCTGGAAAAACATGGTGTGGATTATGCTCTTCTGCATACCACCAACCTCTATCCCACCACACCGGGGCAGGTCAGGTTAGGGGCAATGCAGCAAATGATGGCGGCTTATCCAGATATACCTGTGGGGCTTTCCGATCATACGTTAAATAACAATGCCTGCATCTCAGCGATGGCCCTTGGCGCGAAAGTGGTAGAACGGCATTATACCGACCGAATGGACAGACAGGGGCCGGATATCGTGTGTTCCATGGATGAGAGGGAGCTTCGTGAGCTATTGCAGGCAGCCAGAGAGGTTCCTGATATGCTGGGAGGCACAAAAGAGGCTTTGAAAGAAGAGCAGGTTACGATCGACTTTGCTTTTGCCACTGCGGTCACCATCGCACCGGTGAGAGCGGGGGAAATATTTACCAGAGAAAACCTTTGGGTGAAGCGGCCAGGGACAGGAGAGATTCCAGCGGAAAAATATGAGGCAGTTCTCGGGAAAAAAGCACGTATTGATATAGGCAGGGATGTACAATTGACCTGGGACATGTTAAAATAAAGATATACCATAAAAAACTGGCCTTTGGCAGGTGGTGGCACTTGACAAAAGGTACTAGAATTAATATAATTCTAATATACATTTAGCGGTTAAAGTGAAGCGATGATACCAAAAGGGGGGATCTTATGACCAGACGGGAGATAGATTTAGAGATCCAAAAAAAGAATTATCAGAAGGAGTTATTGTTGTGCCAAAAGGCCGGCGGTGATATCGACAGGTATCGCCGCCTTTCATTCGACGTATTGCAGCTGGAACAGATCCGAAGAGGTCTGGAAAGCGGTGTAGATGTGGAGGTATATCTGGATCCCCATAAGAGCTGGTTAGAGATGGAGGAGACCCGTGTTTCGATGGAGACCGGTTTTGATATGCGCAAGTACATCGATCAGGGGTTTGATTGGATGCAGTGCAATGAGATCCGGGCAGGTATACAGGCGGGAGTAAGTGTTGCAAAATATCTGGATGTCAGTTATCTGGCGGCCCAGATGAAAGAGATTCGGAAAGGGCTGCAGCAGAAACTGGATGTTTCCCAGTATGCTTCTCCCCAATTTGACTGGTTTCAGATGAAGGAGATCCGTCTGGGACTGGAAAAGAATATGAATGTGTCTATTTTTGCCAAGCCAGAATATACATATACGACGATGCGTGCCATCCGCCTGGGACTGGCAGATGGCATCAATCTCATACCTTTTATCGAAAAGGGTTATACCGGTACCATTCTCAATGAGATCAGCCGTGGGATCCGAATGAATTATGATATCAGTGAATATCTGAAACAGGGCTATGACGCCGAACAGCTCAGACAAATCAATAATGCCCATGAGTATGGTGTGAACCTGGTGCCATATCTGCGCAAGGGAATTCATGGTGTACAGCTGCAGGAGATCATTGCCGGTCTGAAAGAAGGCCTGGATGTGTCTCGGTATGCAGATATCCGGTTTAACTGGTTCCAGATGCGTGAGATCCGCTATGGGCTGGAGCGGAAGGTGGATGTTTCTGTCTATGCCACGCCGGATTTTACGGCGAAGCAGATGGAGGTGATCCGGAAAGGCCTCTTAGAAGGCCTGGATGTAACCAAGTATGCGAAAATATATTTTGAGCCGGAACAGATGGAAGATATCCGGCATGAACTGGGTGAATCCAACGAGGAGTTTTCCGAAGAAATCGAGCGGTTGCTGCAGGATACATTAGAAGAGAAGGAGACGCCGGTGAAGCCGGCAGAGACAATAAGGGAAGAAACAACGGACGAGAATTATTTTCTTAACCCATGCGTTGTTGTATCTGAGGATAAGATGACGGTTACCATGGATTTCTCTCTGGTAAGCGGCGAGATGCAGGAAAAACTGGAAGCCCTTACCGTACCGGCTTTGATCCGCCTGCTGAGGCATAATGACGTCAAACAGGGAGTACTCAGCGACCGCATAAGGGCGATCGTGGAAAATAAGCAGTTTCATAAACCCGTCGTTGTGGCTGAGGGAAAAGCAGCGGTAAATGGTGAGGATGGAAAATTCACGTTTTATTTTAGAAAAGAATTGAATCGTAAACCAAGGGTGCTGCAGGACGGTTCTGTGGATTACAAGAGTATGGAACTGTTTGAAGTTGTAAAAAAGGATATGCTGCTTGCCGAATACCAGCCTGCTACACAGGGCACATATGGATTTGATGTGACAGGAAAGATGATCGCGCCCAAACAGGGAAAAGAGCTGCCGCCGTTGACGGGAGAAGGCTTTATGATGACGGAGGACAAAAAGCAGTACTATTCCCTGCTGGACGGCATTGTTGAGCTGGATACTTACAATCATAAGCTGATTATACGGAACCTGTATACAGTGCCTGGAGATGTGGACGCTTCCGTTGGGAATATCGATTTTAACGGTGATATCAATATATTGGGAAATGTGCATTCCGGGTTTACGATTACGGCGACGGGAAGTGTGGTCATAGACGGACACTGTGAGGGATGCCAGATCGAAGCCGGTAAAGATGTGATTATCCGCAAAGGCTGCCAGGGTAAAGGAATCGGAAAGATTGTTTCTGGTGGAGAGATCATGGGCAAATTTTTTGAGTCGGCAACCCTGGAGGCAGAGGGTGATGTGGAAGCAAGCTATCTTCTGAACTGTGAGCTGAGGACCCAGGGCAAGCTTCTGGTGGAAGGGCGCAGAGGCGTTATCATCGGAGGATATACCTGTGCCAAGCAGGGAGTATCCTGTTTTGGGGTAGGTAATATCGCGGAAATCAAGACTGTGGTAGAAGTTGGTATTGACAAAGACGATATGATGGAATACCAGGAACTGGTAAAAATGATTGATAAAGTGGACGCCGAGCTCAAAACCTGTGAGTCTGCACTGCAGAAATTGATGGAGAAGCCATCGCGGGATGAGAAGTCAACAGAGTTTTTAGCGCGGCTTACTAAGGCAGTCTATACACAAAAGAGACAGAAAAAAGATCTTTTGAAAGAGCAGTCGGTGAAGATGGATAAGATGACCAAACAGAGAGGCGCGCGCGTCCGGGTGTCAGGGAGAGCTTTTCCGGGAACTTTATTGTATCTGAATACCGCGCCGCTGGCATTAAAAGAGGCATTTTATAATGTGGATTTTGTGGCTCAGGACAATAAAGTGGATATGATACCAAGATAAGGAGGTGTAATGGTATGCAGAAAGGAACAGGGTTATTGCTTGAATATCTCATTTCTATGATAGAGAGCAGAGATTTTTTTGCAGAACACCACTGTGAAAAAGTGAGAAAGTTTACGGAGATTATGCTGGTGAAGATCCGACAGTTTTGTCCGGAATACAAATTGTCTGTCAGGGATTGCGAGCATATTGCCTTTGCTGCCATGATGCACGATCTGGGTAAGATGACGATACCGGATCATATCCTTCATAAGCCTGGAAAGCTGACTTTTGAAGAAAAGCAGATCATGCGGAACCACACAAGAAAGGGACGGCAGATTTTTGAACATATCCGTCAAACCTTGAGGAAGGAAAATATGGAATACGAATTGTTTCGCTGCTGCGCCGAGGTGTGCATGTATCATCATGAGCGGTTTGACGGAGGCGGTTATCCGAAAGGACTGGCGAAAGATGAGATTCCCATCTCTGCACAGATCGTCGGGCTGGCGGACGCCTATGATTCACTGATCAGTGAGAGGATCTATAAACCCGCTTATGGCAGAGCGGAGGCATTTGAGATGATCATGAAGGGGGAATGCGGGATCTTTAACCCGCGTCTTATGGAGATCTTTTCCCTGGTGAGAATGGATCTCGAAGATGTTCAGGATGAGATCGAAAGGATCTATAGTGTAGAGAATAAATAATGTCAGCCAGGTGGCGGGGATTTGGACAATGTTTCAGATCCCCGCCATTTTGCTAACGCATTTTGACATATTTATATGACATAAGGACATTCTTTATTTTTGCTTTTTTGATATCATATTGTTATAGAATACCATAGAAGAAATTGTATTATATGGACGGAAATTGCGAATGGAGGTAGTGAAATGAGGCGAGCATTGCGACGTATTTTGACAGGTGTTCTCTCTGCTGCACTGGTCATCCCGATGTGCAGTACAGGTACTTCTGGAAGTACCGCAGAGGCAGCGGAGGTGCTGCAGCCTGTCTATCAATGGAATTTTGAAACAGTGGAAGGGGAGACGGTGGAAAATGCCGGAACGGCGTCCCAGGGAAATGCACTGCTGAAGGGATCGGCTAAGGTAGATCCTGAGGTGGTAGAGATGGCTGGGAAAAAATATTCCTCCGACACCAATCATGTTCTGAAGCTTTCCGGCGGGGCGAAAGGTAGTTCCTATGTAGAGCTTCCCAACAATTTATATGAGGGAATGAATGAAAAGACAGGACTGACATGGTCTTTCTGGATGAAACCGGATTCCGGTATAGCCAGCTATTCCAGGTTATTTAGTTCTGCGGACAGCCAGAATAAAAATGAGTTTGCCTTCGCGCCACATTCCAGCGACAGCGTGTGGAATCTTATTTTTGATGACAATTCCAGTTACAAGCATATCTTTAATTCTGAACCAGAAAAGAATGCCTGGAATCTTGTGACGATTACAGTATCGGCAGATGAAGTAAAGTTTTATGTAAACGGAGCTCTGGCAGAGTCTACCTGCGGTGGGGGTGACTCCCAGGTTTTGACCAGCCGGCTGAGTTCCATCAGCAGCCTTGTAAACAATGCGCTGGGTAAGACCTGCTCCACATGGACTGACGGAGACTGCGCGGTACAGCTGGATGATGTAAGCCTGTATGACAAGGCTTTAACTGCTGACCAGGTGAAAGCGGTAGCAGAAGGATATGGAATTGATGTGAGCCAGCAGAAGCCTCCGGCAGAAGAGATCGTGCAGGATGACGGTTCTGCCGGTATGACAGAGATAAAAACACTGGAGACAGCTTCCGTAGATGGAAGCAATGTGGTACGGATCTGGACAGACTCTTCCCAGAAATACTATTATTCCGCATATCGCAACGGAGAGGTTGTCATGAAATGTGCACCTCTGGGGCTGATCACAAAAGGAGTAGATCTGTCCCGCAGTCTTGAGCTGGATGTGGATTCTATCCGAAAGACAAAGGGAAAAGAAGAGTATGACTGGATTCAGGGAAGTTCCAGCCATGTGTCCAAAGAATATCAGGAGACAGCTTTTACCCTCACTCGGGGAAGCAGCAAAATTACTATGATATTCCGTTTGTTTGAGGACGGAATGGCATATCGCTATGAGGTAGACGGTGATACTGGCAGCAGTGATGAAGTGACAGAGATAACTGAAGAGGCAAGCTCCTTCGTGCTTCCAGATGCGGCTAATATATGGACGATGGGCGTATCGGCAACTTATGAGGCAAGTACCTACACCCCGCGGAAGGTGTCCAGCATTAAGAGCGCGAACAGCAGTTATGGACCTCCGATCCTGGGAAAAGTGCCGACTAATAATGGGGATTACTGGGTGCTTCTCACAGAGGCAAACGTGTATAATGAAGAAGAGCCTTATTGTGCATCCGGTTTTAGGACGAAGTCAGGCAGTACGGCACTGCAGGTTAATTTCGGTCTGTATCTGGAGCAGGAACAGGACGACTCCAAGAACGGGCAGACATATCAAGCTTCCTACAAAGGCATTTCCAGCGTGAAGATGACGGATGTATTCCATACACCATGGCGTGTAGCTATTATGACGGACAATCTGGAAAAGCTGGTGAACAGTTCCCTGATTTCGGATCTGAATCCGCCGGCAGAGGGAGATTATAGCTGGGTGGAGCCGGGAACCTCATCCTGGTCCTGGTGGTCAACTACCAGTGATGTCATTGACTATGATACCATGTTTGACTATATTGATTATGCCGAGGAGACGGGACAGAAATATTGTCTCATCGATTTTGGCTGGGAAGTGTGGAAGGATTATGAGACCAAGATCAGGGAGTTGGTTGCCTATGCAGAGCCAAAGGGCGTTAAACTGCTTCTGTGGTATGGTGTGAATAAGTTTGACCAGCCTCATAAATTCGACCTGGATAATCCAGAGACCATTGAGCAGGAGTTTGCCTGGTGTGAAGAACTGGGAATCAAAGGTGTAAAGGTAGATTATATTAACAGTGACAGCCAGTTTGCCATGAAGATCATGTATGATCTGGCCTCTATCGCTGCCCAACATAAGCTGGTATTGAATTATCATGGTTGTACTGACCCGAATGGAGAAAACCGGACATTTCCCAATATTTTATCCAGCGAGGCCGTTATGGGTTCTGAGTACTTTAAGTGGGGAAGCGGTTCACCGGTTCAATCGCTCCTGATGCTGCCATATACGAGAAATGTAATTGGCTCCATGGAGTTTACGCCGGTGGGAATGAGCGTTAAAAACGTAACTGCCACCGATGGATTTATGCTGGGTATGACGGTTGTATATGAATCTGCGATGCAGACTCTGGCTCATTCTGCCTACGTATACCCAGGTTATGGCGGATCCTCTTTACTGGCTGACCTGCCAAGTTCTTGGGATGAGAGTAAGCTGCTGGCAGGGACCCCAGGAAGTTCTGTGATCCGGGCAAGAAGAAGCGGGGAGAACTGGTATGTAGGCGCTATGACGGATGCAGCCAGTGATTATGAGATCTCTTTAGACTTCCTGGATCAGGGTGAGACCTATTATGCATATATTTACACCGATAAAGAAGAAGGCGGCATCGCTGTAGAAACTCGTCAGGTGACATCCGATACCGTGATGGATCTCAGTTTAATGAAAGCCGGAGGCTGTGCGATAAAATTCAGTAAAAATGATCCGATCCGTACAACGGTGTATGATGGGTATAAATACTATGAGGCAGAAGAGGCACAGATGGGAGAGGGAACCTCTATTTCCCAGACAGATTATGTTTCAGGCAAAAAGTTTGTAAATATAGGTGGAAACAGTAAGAAAAATATTACCTTTGAAGTGGAGGCTCTGGAAGAGGGCGAGCATGAGCTCCGGCTGTTCTTTGTATCCCCTACTGCTAAGAATCTGTATGTAAAGGTGAACGATGGGGAGCCCATCGAGCTGAGCAGTATGGTTGCCGTGGCCGGCGATGGCAACGCGGTTGCCGCAAAGTCCATCAATGTAAACCTGGAAGCAGGCTCCAATACGATCTGTCTGTATAATGACAAGGCTGGGGCACCGGGTATCGACCGGATCGCTATCTCCAAGGCAGACCTCTCCATGTCAGAGGTAACATTGTCAAAAGAAGAATATGATTACAGCGGAGAGAGAAATACACCGGCGGTAACCGTTGTAAGAAATGGCGTTACACTTAACGATGGAGAGGATTATCAGGTTTATTATTCTAACTGTAAACAGGCAGGTACTGCCACAGTGACAGTTGTGGGAATCGGTGAGTATGCCGGCAAGGTGCAGAAAACGTATCTGATCAAGAAGGCTCCAGAGCCGCCGCAGGTGACACCGGCACCCCAGGCTCCGTCAGGAAATGGCACACAGGCAACACCGGCGCCGTCCGTTCCTACTACTGCACCGAAAGCCACGGTAAAGAAACCAGGAAAAGTCCAGGGCGTTACGGCTAAGAGCAAGAAGAAAAAGACGATGACAGTAAGTTTTAAGAAACTGAAAGATGTTTCATCCTATCAGATTTCTTACAGCATGAATAAGAAATGGAAAAAAGCGAAGACCATCACGGTTAAGAAATCCCTTTCCAAGAAAGTGATCAAGAAACTGAAATCAAAGAAACTGTACTATGTTCGTGTGCGTGCGCTTCGTAAATCCGGTACGAAAAAGCTGTATGGCGCATGGAGTAAAGTGAAAAAGGTTAAAATCAAGTAACGGATTGTTATAGCAAATTAATCTGGCTTGCTGCCAGGCCCGTCTGGCGGTGTGTCAGGCGAAATAAAAAAGTACTATCAATTATAGGAGAACCAGACAGATATATTGTGAAAATGGTTCGCCGGTTGATAGTACTTTTTCTTTCCGGGTTGACGTGCCAGAAAAGAGGTGATAGTATAGAGCTAATTGGCATAATTGGGTTGGAGCCATTGAAGGGGCAGAGAGAAGGGCAGGACGATTATGGAAGAAGAGTGGCAGGATGGAGTCTGGTGGCTGAATTTTAGTCAATATGAAGATTTGCGTCTCTATGAGGTGGGGAGGCAGAAATGTCCCGCGGGTTATGAATTCGGGCCTATTATCCGGGATAAATATATTCTGCACTATGTTTTTAGTGGGGCGGGGACGATGTATATAGATCAAAAAGAGTTTGCAGTAAAGGATCAGAGCCTGTTTTTAATGCCCCCCAATACGCTGGTCCGCTATCAGGCAGACGATGCAAGACCATGGCATTATATATGGATCCACATTCACGGATTCAAAGTGGTGGAGCTGCTGCAGAAGGCAGGATTGACAAGAAAGACGCCGGTGCTGCAGCTGCCGGACGTTGGTGCACGACTGGGGGAGATTCTGCAGGAAATATGTGACTGTCACGAACAGGAATATACCTGTGTGGGAAAGTTATATGATTTTTTCCAGCTTTTGATCGACCATTCTCCGGTTAAGCCCGAGGAGGGGGAGCAGACAGAACCAGCTCTCCGATACGTTCAGTGGGTTATCGATTATATCAATCAAAAGTATTCAGAACCGATCTGTGTGCAGAGCATAGCTGATTTTTGTGGGATTGATAGATCTTATCTCAGCAAGGTGTTCAAATATGCTACGGGCTATACCATTCAGGAGTATTTGATCCAATTCCGAATAAAGAAGGCAAAGCAGCTGCTCAGGGAGACCGCCATGCCGGTGCAGCACGTCTCCTATTCCGTCGGATACAATGATCCATTTTCCTTTTCAAAGGTGTTCAAAAAGCAGACGGGCATGTCCCCGTCAGTGTGGAGAAATGCAGGGGGAAATAAAATATGAAGTATATCTCGATCAGAAAAGTTTTAGGTGGAAAATTTATTCATCGCTATGATATTACCTATAAGACAGAAGAGGGAAGAGAAAAGATATACGAGATGATCAGCCGGAATCCAGAAGTGGAGAGGCTGGAGGATCTACAGAGGAAAAAAGCAGATGCGGTGGTGCTGATTATGCACGATGAGAGTGGGGAAAAGCTGCTTCTTAACCGAGAGTTCCGTCTGGCGCCCGGTGAGTGGGTGTATAATTTTCCGGCGGGGTTGATCGAGAAGGGTGAGACACCGGAGGAGAGCGCCGCCAGGGAATTGAAGGAAGAGACGGGACTTCAACTTGTAAGTATCAAAGAAATCCTGCCCATCAGTTACAGTGCGGTGGGATTTTCCAATGAGACCAATCTATGTATCGTGGGTACAGCGGCCGGCAGGATTCGGAAGAGTGACTCCCCGGTGGAAGAAATTGAGGCTGGGTGGTATGCAAAGAAAGAAGTCCGGCAGCTTCTTCAAAATGAACTTTTTGCAGGAAGAACCCAGGCATACAGCTATCTGTGGAGCAGGGAATAAGCGCAGAAAATAGTTGGAAAATTATTTTAAATTGTGTTAAAATAACGAAAGAAAATCTCAGATAGGGAGGCAGAAAAAGTGAAGAATAAAAGTATTGGAATAATAACTATTATTTTAATTGCACAGATCATCGTGATGGCAATCGTGTATTATTTTGTGGATTTTTCTGTGACGGGATCAATGAAAGAAAATGCTGTGAAGACAATGGAAACCGTTTCTCAGGAACGCTCACAGATTATCGAAAATTATATTGTTGATACAGAGAACTATCTGACGGCCTACAGCCGTGCAGGGGAGATCAAAGCACTTTTAGAGAACCCTTCTGATCAGGATGCTGTCAGGGAAGCACAGGCATATACGGAGCGGTTCAGTAAAGACCGGGAGTACCTGGAAGGCATTTATACAAGCGACTGGCAGACAAATGTGCTGGCACATACCAATCCTAAAGTAGTGGGTATAACCACGAGAGAGGGCGAGGCGCTGTCAGCTCTGCAGAAACTGCTGCTGGATTCAGAAAAGGTGTATAATGCGGGAATCATCATTTCACCTGCCAGCAAAACGCAGATCATTTCTATTTACCGGGCGTGCTATGATGAGAATAATAATCCTGTTGGACTGGTAGGCGGCGGTATTTTTACGGAAGGTCTGGTAAATATACTGGACAGTCTGCCGGCAGAGGGAATGAAGCAGTTAAATTATTATCTTGTGAATACAAAGACAGGGGAATATATTTTCCATTCGGATGAAGACAAAATAACGAAGGTGGCAGAAGAGCAGTACATAAAGGATATTTTGCAGCAGATCAAGGATGGCGATCTTTCCGGGTCACTGACCTTTGAGGAAGGGGATACGGAGTATCTGGCATCTTATCAGTTTATGGATGGAAGAGACTGGGCATTTGTCATTACAGATCCCTCATCGGAGGTTTTTAGTTCCCTGGGAAGGATTCGGTTCACGCTGATCATCATATGTATTGTGGGAGTAGCCATTCTGATGGCATTTACATATAAGATTATTGATCGTCTGATAAAGTCGCTGAAAGAGGTTGTGGAAACACTGGGATTATGCAGCGGCTCCCTGAACACTAAGACCGACGACCTGAGTACCCACGCCCAGAACCTTGTGGGATGCGTGACGGAAAATACGTCAATCATCGAAGAGCTGACGGCGAGCCAGGTACATACAGATGATATCGTGGAAGATGTGCATGAGAAGGTTATCGATATTGGAAAATGGATGGAAAATACGATGGAACATCTGGGGATGAGTGTCAAGTCCAGCGAGGGACTGATCCGCCGTTCCAGTGAAATGAATGAACAGGCGCAGGATGCCTATGAGAACAGCCGCAAGACCTTTGAGGATACCAAAGAGGTAGTTAAGGATGTTATGCAGCGCCTGGAGGAAATTTCACGGATTAATAAGATGACAGGGGAGATTGTGGACATTGCATCCCAGACCAAGTTGCTTTCGTTAAATGCTTCCCTGGAGGCTGCAAGAGCCGGTGAGGCTGGAAAAGGGTTTGAAGTGGTGGCTGCGGAGATCGGCGAGCTGGCACAGACGACGACGGCGACGGCAGGCGATATCCAGAGCATATGTGACGATGCCAATACCAGTATTGAGGACGTTAAAAAATGTTTTGACACGATCATAGAGTTTTTAGAGCAGACCGTTATGGGACAGTTTGAAATTTTTGCAGAAAATGCCTGTCAGTACAGTGTTTCGGCAGATCAGATACGTCATGATATTATGGATTTAAATGAATCATCGGATGTACTGAGCAATTCGCTTCAGCAGATCACCAGCAGTGTCACCTCTGTCAAGGAAGTTACACGGGAAAATAGTACTGCTATAGGGATGATTGGGCAAAAAAATGGAAATACGTCTCAGATCGCAGATAAAATCCGGCTGCAGTCAGATGACAACAGAAAATTAATCATGCAGTTAGAAAAATTGATTAAACGTTTTAAATTTTACACATCCTAAAAAAATGGAGATGAATTATAATGAAACAAATCAGAGAGTTATTTCAGGCAACAGATATGACAGTAGGAAGACCATGGGAAAAGATCGTTGCATTTACGCTTCCTATGCTGATCGGCAATATTGCGCAGCAGCTTTATAATACCGTGGACAGTATCGTCGTGGGCAAATACGTGGGGGACAACGCGCTGGCAGCTGTGGGAAGCGCCGGGCCGATCCTGAACCTGCTGTTGGTATTATTTATCGGGATCAGTATGGGAGCCAGCATTATGGTGGCTCAGTACTATGGAGCAAAGCAGAGAAAGGATCTCTCCTGCACGATAGGAAACTGTATTCTGCTGACGGCAGCAGCGGTGGTTATAATTATGGTTCTGTCATTAATCATTGTGAAGCCGCTTCTGGTACTTTTAAAGACGCCGGAAAGTATCATTGGCTGGTGTACTTCATATCTTATGATCATGTTTATCGGTATCGTGGGATGTGCTTATTACAATATTCTCAGTGGTGTTTTGAGAGGACTGGGAGATTCCTTTTCGGCCTTGTTGTATCTTCTGGTATCTACCGTGCTGAATATCGTGCTTGACCTGCTTTTTGTAGCGAAACTTGGGATGGGAGTCAGCGGTGTGGCACTTGCTACGGTGATCGCCCAGGCGGTATCGGCAGTTCTGTGCTTTTGGCGTCTGGCTAAGATGACGGAGATATTTGAGCTGAAACTCTGTTATATGAAGCTTCATAAAAAATACGCCAGGAATATTATCCGCCTGGGACTTCCCTCCGGTCTGACCCAGGCGATCTTTTCCATGGCTATGATCATTGTACAGTCACTGACCAACAGTTTTGGCGAGATGTTTATTGCGGCGAATGTAATTGTTATGAGAGTGGATGGCTTTGCGATGCTGCCCAATTTTTCCTTTGGAACTGCCATGACTACATATGCCGGGCAGAATGTGGGAGCAAGAAAACAGGATCGTGTGAACCAGGGAGCGAAGCAGGGCACATTGATCGCTGTGCTTACTACATCTGTTATCACAGGCGCCATTCTTATTTTTGGAAAGCAGCTTATGGGGATCTTTACTGACACCTCCGAGCTGGTGGATCTGAGCCGGCGCATGATGGGTATCATCGCATTCGGATACATAGCCATGGCAGTAACCCAGAGTCTATCCGGTGTCATGCGGGGAGCTGGCGATACCATGACACCGATGTGGATTTCCCTGTTTACTACAGTTGTGGTTCGGGTACCTGTGGCTTACGGAATTGCCTATCTGACCAGAAGTGCGGAACTGCCCAATGGAAGGCAGGAATGTATCTTTATTTCCCTGTTATGTTCCTGGGTGATCGGCGCTGTGGTGACAGCGGTCTTTTATCGTATGGGAAAATGGAGAGAGAAGGCGCTGAGCTAATGATTTTGAATAAACAGTGGGGCAGGATTTGACTGCCCTTCTGTTTTTTTAGATGTGATGCGCAAAAGACATGCGCGAATGGAGGAAGGAAAATATGGTGTTAAAAAATAAGATCTATTTGTACGTGACGGAATTTTTTGCAGGAATGTCAGTGATGGCGGTGGAGCTCGGTGCCAGCCGCCTGCTGGCTCCTTATTTTAGTTCATCCCAGATCGTGTGGACGATCATCATAGGGACGATTATGATCGCTATGGCGCTGGGAAATATTTATGGAGGAAGGGCTGCCGACAAAAACCCCGATCCGGACAGGCTGTACCGGCGGATGATCATCGCGGCAGTGTGGATCGCCGCCATTCCTGTTGTGGGAAAATACATTATACTGGGAATCTCTGCGCTGCTTATATTTTCAGTGAGCAGCAATTTTCTGATCTGGGCCGCCTTTGCCGCCTGCATGGTGATCTTTGTATTTCCTCTGTTTCTCCTTGGAACCGTAACCCCTTCCCTGGTAAAATACACCGTAGACAGTTTAGAGGACAGTGGAAAGACCGTGGGCATGCTGAATGCTTCTAATACCATCGGCAGCATCATCGGAACCTTTGTACCGACTTTCGTGACGATTCCTGCTTTTGGAACCTCGGTGACATTTTTGGTCTTTGCGGGAATTCTTTTACTGCTGGCACTGATCTATTTTGTGAGCAAAAGGAGAGGGAGCAGAAGTGTCGTTGTGGGAATGATCCTGTTTGCTCTGTGCTGTGCCGGTGGTTTCTCCGGTCGTTTTGCTTTCTGGGAGACCGGGCTGGTCTACGAAGGGGAGTCCGTATATAATTATCTGCAGGTTAAGGAGGATAAGAATAATGTGATCCTCTCCACAAATGTGCTCTTTGGCGTGCAGTCGATCCTGCGAAAAGATGCCAGCCTGTCGGGGATGTATTATGATTATATGATGGCGGCGCCAGTCATGGCAGGAGTGAATGAAAAGGAAGATCTGGAAGTGCTGGTTCTTGGCATGGGGACGGGAACTTTTGCCCTGCAGTGTGAGAGATATTTTGACAACATTCACATCGAGGGTGTGGAAATTGATGAGAAGATCACAAAACTTGCGAAGCAGTACTTTCAGCAGCCAGAAGATATACCGGTGGCCACTTATGACGGCAGGGCTTATCTAAATGCTGTGGACAAAAAATATGATGTGATCCTTGTGGATGCATTTCAGGATATTACCATTCCCTTCCAGATGTCCTCCGTTGAATTTTTTACCCTTGTGCGGGCACATTTAAAAGAGGGCGGTGTAATGGCTGTGAACCTGAATATGAAGGGAAGCGAGGAGGGAAATATCAACCAATATCTGTCGGATACCATTGGCAGCGTATTTAAAAATGTATATACGATAGATGTGCCTGGATGTACAAACCGTGCTTTATATGCTTTTGATTCCGGGGAGACCGTGGACCGCTTCCGAAGAGGGATCGCTGTTGAGACCAATGCAGATCTCACGGCTCTTATGGAAAAAATACTGGGCGGTATGCGGCCTTATGAAGCCGGAAACCTTGTGATGACAGATGATAAGGCGCCAGTGGGGCTCCTGGGGATGCGGGTGATCGACAGCCTGATCCGCGACGAGGTGGAGTATTATCGGGGTATTTATGAAAGAGAGGGTGTAGAGGGGTTACTAAAAGGGTTCTGAGAACCATGCGGGGGATTCAACCAATGGTTGATGTTACTGCCGGCAGCAGGAAGTTATAATGATAGATGCCAGGGTCAAACGTTCAGTGAATGTTTGTTTAGCACCGACCGAAGCGTAGCGGAGAAGCGGGAGTTGTGAAACAACGAAACAGTCCGAAGCATCATGAAATTGTTCCGTATAAAAAGGGGGCAGATAATATGAAACTTGGTGAAAAAATCAGGGAAGCCAGAAAAGTACAAAATTTAAGTCAGGAGAACCTTGCAGAAGAAATTGGCATTTCAGTTCAGGCAGTCAGCAAATGGGAGTGCGGTCAGTCCTGCCCGGATATTATGTATCTTCCGCATATCGCCGATTATCTGGGAGTGAGCCTGGATTATCTGTTGCGGGAAGAGACAAGTGAATTTGTAAGGCCGCAGAAACTGGAGACGATTGAGCTGCCGGAGGATGATAAGGTAAGAATTTTCCAATGCATAGGAAACCGTGTGATCACACAGAACGAGCTCAAGGGAATATCGGAAGAGGATGTACCCATGATTTCTATTATCCTTGAGACGAAGCCAATGCTGAAAGGAAATCTCTGTATAGAAATCTGGGGATCGGCACAGATCCAAGGATATTTAAAAGGTGATGTGTCAGCGGGAACCTCTGTTGCCTGCGAATCTGTGGAAGGAGATGTCAATGCGGGAGAGTCAGTTATCTGCGAATCTGTGGAAGGCAATGTCAATGCAGGCGGGTCAGTCACCTGCGAATCTGTGGAGGGAGATGTCAATGCGGGAGAGTCAGTCACCTGCGAATCTGTGGAAGGCAATGTCAATGCAGGTGGGTCAGTCACCTGCGAATCTGTGGAAGGCAATGTCAATGCAGACGGGTCAGTCACCTGCGACACGGTGGCAGGAGATATAAATGCGGGCGGAGCTGTGACCTGTGGTGTGTGATGGTGTTTAGTCAGCCTCTTCTGCTATACTATTATTTGGTAAGTGCTTTGGTTTGATTTCTTTCGTCACATTTTTGTTTAGAAATCTCTTTTAAATCATCAATGGCCATCTCTACGTCAAAAGTATGGAAGCCAGGCCAACACTCGTTCATTGTTTTGGCATCAGCAGTTTTATAAATTTCGTGGCTATATTCCTTTGTGTAGTAATGCCAGTAGCGATAGGTATATCCTGCCCAGTACATTACTTGTACAGTATAGGTTGTGCCAGCCTTTTTAAGTCCGTTTACTTCATCATTTAGTTCCTCAAGAATATACTCATCACAAGCCCACTGTAATCGATCGTAGACATCATCAAGGGAAGCAGCAGTTTTGCTGTTCATAAAAGATTCTATAAAAGATGGGCAATCCAATCCGGATTTCAGCGCAAGTTCAAACAACCGTCCTTGTATGTCGCAAAGCTGACGTTTTTCAAGCGTAAGATTCTCCATTTTAATCACCTGTCTCTAAGATCACATCAAAAAAACGACCGTCACGTCGATTTTTGCGGCAGATTTCATCTGCCATTGCAATACCTTTCGAGCGATTCGCTTCACTATTTTGTTTAAGTTTGGCTATATAGCCAACAATCATGTCACAGTCCTTACTTAAATCTTTAATATAATTATAGATAGTTTAATGTTTCACAGACTCCATTTTGCCACGATTATATGCGACTAACAATGCCCAATCTAATCCCAGCCCGACATCAAGTATTTTGAGATCAGTTAGGTCAACACTTAATGTATATATTTTAGCTTTCGGATAATTGCAAATTAAAGTAAGCGGCTGATATCGGTCAGTTCCCATGTAAAAACCTTTTCCAAAATCGCAATGTTCCCGGCTTATAGGCGCAATGGCACCATGAATTCCCGACTTCGAGCCATGATAAAGAGTTACCAATTGAGTTGTACTAATAATTTACATTACTCACCCCGTTCCTTTCCCCAGAAGAACAGGGCGACAGTACCGGGACCGGTGTGGCTGCCGATGGTAGTGCCGATGTGGTTGATCTCCACTTTTCCCTTTAAGCGGGGAAAGCGGGTTTCCACCAGGGCGGCTACAGCTTTTGCATCATCCAGGCAGGCGGACTGGGAGATGTAACATTTTCCGTCGTAGTCTGTTCCGTTTTCCACCAATTCTTCCATCTTATCTACTATGGCGCGGATGACTTTTTTCTTTGTCCGTATTTTATATCGGGGGATCAGCTGCCCCAGATGGTTCATATCGAGCAGAGGGCAGATATTCAGCAGGCCGCCAACCACGCCGGCGGTCCTGGAGATCCGGCCGCCCTTGATATAAAAAGTCAGGTCTGTGGAGAAAAACCAGTGATTTACATTCAGACGGTGGGAGACTGCCCAGTCATAAACTTCATCCAGAGTTTTTCCCTCGTCCCGGAGGTCTGCCAACCGATCCATCAAAAGGCCATAGCCGGAAGAAGCCCCCAGAGAATCCACGATCCGTATTTTCCGTTCCGGATATTTTTCTGAAAGATTGCTGCAGGCGATGTTAGCAGAGCCGATCACACCGGAAATACCGGAGGAGAGGGTGACATGGAGAATATCTAGCCCTTCTTTTAAAAATGTCTCAAAATATGTCTCAAACTCATCAGCATTGATCTGAGAAGTTTTTGTATCTGCACCCTCCAGCATGGACTGGTAAAATTTATCAAACGGAATGGATTTACCAAGATCGTCTGGATATTCTTTTCCGTCCAGTTCAAAATGAAAACAAATATAAGAAATATCTCTTTCGTTAAAATGTTCTTCGCTTAGGTCTGCCGTCGAACAGCAGCTGATCACATAGTTTCCCATAGTGTCCTCCAAAAAATTTTTTAAAATTATAATGATTGTAGCATTTATGGATCAGAATTTCAATGGTTGCTTTTAACAGGAGCAGGGTATATACTTTAGCTAAAAGGAATACGTTAGAGTATGGAGGATATGTCATATGAAAATTTTATGTTTAAATGGAAGTCCGCGGGAACACAGCTGCACTTATACGGCGCTGAGAGAGGTGGCGGACACGCTGGAGAAAAATGGAATTGAAACGGAATTTGCCTGGGTGGGGAATCAGCCGGTGGCAGGCTGCATCGCCTGTGGCAAATGTGCCGGAAAGGGGCGCTGTATTTTCGATGACAAAGTAAATGAGATTCTGGAGCATCTGGATGAATACGATGGCATCCTGGTGGGCTCTCCTGTGTACTATGCGGGACCATCCGGGCAGGTGCAGGCATTTTTAGACCGTCTCTTTTACTGCGGCGGTGCCCGGATGAAGGGCAAAGTTGGCGCGGCAGTAGTTTCCTGCCGTCGGGGCGGAGCCAGTGCCGCATTTGACCGTCTGAACAAATATTTTACGATCTGTAATATGAATGTCATCGGATCCCAGTATTGGAATCAGGTTCATGGTTCCTGCCCGGAGGACGTGAAGAAAGATGAAGAGGGCTTACAGACGATGCGGACGCTGGGACAAAATATGGCGTGGGCATTAAAAAACAGAAAAGCGGGAATCGAGGCGGGGATCGAAGCGCCAGAATATGAGGCGAAGATCCATACCAGTTTCATACGCTAGTGTACTGTACCGTTCATTTTCAGCTAAATGACGAAGAATGAATTTTCACTCTGCAAGGCGGCTGAATGAGGCGTAGCGGTGGCTACGTGGATTGAAGCCAACGCAGCAGATTGAAATTCAGACAAGTGATTTTGCGAAATGTGAACGGTACAGTACACTAGAGCGTGTCTGAAAATTAAGTCTTTGATATATTGATGCAGGAGGATTCAGAATACAGATATGAAATACAAAAACACCATACACGGCAGCTTCTGCAGCCGGAAAAACCGTTTTGTGGCAGAGGTAATGATCGACGGCAGGCAGGAAACGGTACATGTGAAAAATACGAGCCGGTGCCGGGAGCTTTTGCTGCCTGGCGCTGAGGTGGTGTTAGAAAGATCAGAAAATCCCTCCCGCAAGACGAAATACGACCTGATCAGTGTCTACAAGGAAAGTCTGGGCTGGGTAAATATTGACAGTCAGGCACCCAATAAGATCGTAAGGGCATGGCTGGAGGGGCAGGATTATGATGTCGTGCGCCCGGAATATACCATTGGAGATTCCCGCATCGATTTTTATATGGAAAAGGGAGATCAAAAGTATCTGATGGAAGTCAAAGGCTGCACGCTGGAGATCGACGGTATCGGCTATTTCCCGGATGCCCCCACCCAGCGGGGAATCAAGCATCTGAGGGAGTTGAAAAAAGCGGCACAGGAAGGATACCGGTGTTATGCGGCATTTGTGATCCAGATGGAAGGAATTACTGAGGTGCGCCCCAATATGGCAACCCACAAAGAGTTTGGAGAGGCATTGGAAGCGGCAGAAAGTGCCGGAGTAAAGGTTTTGTATCTGGGTTGTGCGGTGACGGAGGACACGCTGGAGATCGCGGTGGTAAAGAATAAATAAACAACCCCAGCGGGGATTTCAACAAATACTCTTGAAATCCCCGCTGGGGTCGTTTTATCTAATATAGATCCAAATATGATTTTATTTATCCGTGATCTCACTATGCAGTGTCTGCAGTGATTTCACTTCACTTCTTTCATGAGTCTTCACATAGTGGATACCGTCAGCGGTAGCTTTGGCAGCGGCAATGGTGGTCATATAAGGAATCTTTGCCTTGATGGCAGCCTTTCGCAGGTAGCTGTCGTCATGTACGCTTTCCTTGCCCACCGGGGAGTTGATGATCAGCTGGATGTCTCCGTTGGTGATCATATCCAGAATGTTCGGACGTCCCTCGTAGAGCTTTTTCACCTTTTCCGCAGGAATGCCGGAGGAAGAAATTAAGTCATAGGTACTTCCTGTGGCGATGATCTTGAAGCCATCTTCGGAGAGGCTTCTGGCTATCTCAGTCACTTCCGGGCGGTCTTTGGCATTGACGGAGATCAGGACAGTTCCCTCCAGAGGAAGTTTGGACTGTACTGCTTCCTGCGCCTTGAAGAAGGCTTCACCGTAGGAGCGGGACAGGCCGAGAACCTCCCCGGTGGAGCGCATTTCCGGTCCGAGAACCGGATCCACTTCCTGGAACATATTGAATGGGAATGCAGCTTCTTTCACACCGTAGTTCGGAATGTTTTGTTCCTTTAATTCCGGAACCGGTGAAGGACGTCCTGTCAGTTCCGCCGTAATGATCTCTGTAGCCAGAGGAACCATGCGGATGTTGCAGACCTTGGATACGAGAGGGACAGTACGGGAAGCTCTCGGATTTGCTTCCAGCACATAAACCTTTCCGTTCTCGATGGCATACTGCATATTCATGAGACCTTTGACATGCATTTCCTCAGCGATCTTTCTCGTATATTCTTTGATAGTTTCCACATTTTCTTGCGTGATGTGGACGGATGGGATAATGCAGGCAGAATCTCCGGAATGTACGCCGGCCAGTTCGATGTGTTCCATAACAGCGGGGACGAAGGCGTTTGTTCCGTCGCTGATGGCGTCCGCCTCGCACTCCAGGGCATGATTCAAGAAGCGGTCGATGAGGATCGGACGATCCGGAGTAACTCCTACTGCTGCTTTCATGTATTCCGTCATGCTCTCATTATCATATACGACTTCCATGCCCCGGCCGCCAAGTACATAGGAAGGACGGACCATAACAGGATAACCGATCTTTTCTGCGATGGAGATCGCTTCATCCACAGTGGTCGCCATGCCGGACTCCGGCATTGGAATCTCCAGTTTATCCATCATGTCACGGAACAGATCACGGTCTTCTGCCAGATCAATGACGGAAGGAGAGGTTCCGAGGATACGGACACCATTTTTCTCCAGCTCTGCGGCGAGGTTCAGAGGAGTCTGGCCGCCAAACTGAGCGATGACACCCAGTGGTTTCTCTTTTTTATAGATAGAAAGCACATCTTCCAGTGTCAGAGGTTCAAAATACAGTTTATCGGAAGTGTCATAGTCTGTGGACACCGTTTCTGGATTACAGTTGACGATGATCGTCTCAAAACCGAGTTTTTTCAGGGCGATAGCCGCATGGACACAGCAGTAATCAAATTCGATACCCTGGCCGATGCGGTTCGGGCCACCACCCAGGATCATGATTTTCTGTTTGTCTGTGTTTACCGGATTTTTGTCCGGTGCGTTGTAGGTGGAGTAATAATAAGCGCTGTTTTCCGTACCGCTTACGTGTACTCCTTCCCAGGCTTCTTCCACGCCCAGTTCGATGCGGTGGCTGCGGATATCCTCCTCCGGGATCTCCAGCAGCAGGCTCAAATATTTATCTGAAAAACCATCTTTTTTCGCCATTATCAACAGTTCATCCGATGGCAGTTTTCCTTTGGACTGCAGAAGTTCTTCTTCCTCTTCCACAAGTTCTTTCATCTGCTCTATAAAATAGGTCTTTACTTTTGTGATCTCAAAGATCTCATCCACAGAAGCTCCCTTGCGGAGTGCCTCGTACATGATAAAATGGCGCTCGCTGGAGGGGGTGATCAGCAGCTGCAGCAGCTGTTCTTTTGTCATGGAGTCAAAATTCTTTGCGTGTCCGAGACCATAGCGTCCGGTCTCCAGGCTTCGGATGGCCTTCTGGAAAGCTTCTTTATAGGTCTTGCCGATGCTCATAACCTCTCCTACTGCACGCATCTGTGTCCCCAGCTTGTCCTCCACGCCTTTGAATTTTTCAAATGCCCAGCGGGCAAATTTGATCACGACATAATCGCCGTCGGGAACGTATTTGTCCAAGGTGCCGTATTTGCCGCAGGGGATATCTTTCAGCGTCAGCCCGGATGCCAGCATCGCCGATACAAGGGCGATAGGAAAACCGGTTGCCTTGGAAGCAAGGGCAGAAGAACGGGAGGTACGGGGATTGATTTCGATAACGATGATACGGTCAGATACGGGATCATGGGCAAACTGCACATTGGTTCCGCCGATGACCTGTACAGATTCTACTATTTTATATGCCTGTTCCTGAAGTCGTTTCTGGCATTCCTCAGAGATGGTCAGCATCGGCGCAGAACAGAAGGAATCTCCGGTATGAACACCAAGAGGATCAATATTCTCGATAAAGCAGACTGTGATAATATTGTTCTCTGCATCCCGGACAACTTCAAGTTCCAGCTCCTCCCAGCCGAGAATAGACTCTTCTACAAGAACCTGTCCTACAAGGCTTGCCTGCAGGCCCCGGGCGCAGACGGTTTTTAATTCTTCTTTATTATAGACAAGGCCGCCTCCGGCGCCGCCCATCGTATAAGCGGGACGGAGCACTACCGGGTATCCCAGCTTGTCAGCGATGGAAAGTGCCTCATCCACGCTGTAGGCAACCTCACTGCGTGCCATCTCGATGCCGAGCTTGTCCATGGTCTTCTTAAATTCGATGCGGTCTTCCCCGCGCTCAATGGCATCCACCTGAACACCGATGACTTTAACATTATATTTGTCAAGAATGCCCTTCTTATTTAATTCAGCACACAGGTTCAGTCCGGATTGTCCTCCCAGATTGGGAAGCAGGGCGTCCGGACGCTCCTTTGCGATGATCTGCTCCAGCCGGTCTACGTTCAGCGGTTCGATATATGTAACATCTGCTGTCTCTGGATCCGTCATGATCGTAGCCGGATTGGAATTTACCAATACGATTTCATATCCTAATTTTTTCAGTGCCTTACATGCTTGAGTTCCGGAATAGTCGAATTCACATGCCTGCCCAATGATGATCGGACCGGAGCCGATAATGAGCACTTTGTGAATATCAGTTCTTTTAGGCATAAGTTGTTTCCTCCTTGTTCTTTGTCTCTAACTATATATTATAACGCAAAAACCGAAAACCACAAGAATTTTTTATCCGAAAGGGCAAAAAACAATTGACAATTTGCTATAAGTGTATATAATAGGATATATACAGTATATACAGTATAAAGAAAAGGAAATAGAAAAGTATGAACATTATTTTATCAAATGAGTCAGAACTGCCGATATACCGGCAGATTTTTGACCAGATCCAGGAACAGATTCTTTCCGGGGTGATTCCGGAAGGAGAGGTTCTGCCATCCATCCGGAAACTGGCAAAGGAGCTTGGGATCAGTGTGATCACCACAACCAGGGCATACAATGAGCTGGAGAGTGAAGGGTATATTGTCTCCAGACAGGGAAAGGGAAGTATCGTTCTCGGTAAAAATAATTCCGTTGTCAGGGAACAGTATCAGAAACGCATGGAAGAAGCTTTCGAGGTTATGAAGGTTAACGCGAAATATCTGGAAATGTCGGATGAAGAAATTTTAAGATATGTGGAGGAACATTTAGAGTATGAATGCGATTGAAGTGAACCATATGAGTAAACATTTTAATGATTTTTCTCTGCAGGATATCTGCTTTTCCCTGCCCCAAGGGTACATCATGGGGTATGTGGGGCAGAATGGCGCGGGGAAGACCACCAGTATCAATCTGATCACAGGGCTGTATAAGCTGACGGAGGGAAGTGTCCTGGTGGACGGAGTATCCATGAAAGAGGATCCGGCAGCAGTAAAAGAGAGCATCGGTTATATCGGGGATGAATCCTATTATTACCCGGAGTTACGCATTCGGGACGTGAAGGGAGTCATGAAATCTTTTTACCAGGATTTTGACAGCAGACATTTTGATGACTACGTGAAGCGCTGGAAACTTCCGGAAAATAAGAAAATCGGTGAGTTTTCCAGGGGAATGAAGATTAAGCTGATGTTTGCCGGGGTATTATCCCGTCCGACTAAGGTTCTTCTTCTGGATGAAGCCACCAGTGGGCTGGACCCGGTGACCAGGGAAGAGATCATGGAAATACTGCAGAACTACATCGAAGACGGGGAGCACAGTGTCTTGTTTTCCACCCATATCATGGAAGATCTGGAGCAGATCGCGGATTATATTTTCTATATTGAAAATGGAAAAAAAGTATTTTTTGAGGCAAAAGATGACCTGCTGGAAAACTATGTAGTTGTAAAGGGTGGGAGAGAAGATGCGGAGAGGGTAAAGAAAAAGGCAGTGGTCGGCTTTTCCGAATCGGAATTCGGGTTTTACGGAGTGCTTCCGGTGGATGAGGCGGCGGGGCTGCCTAAAGAGGTATTGGTAGAGAAAGCCACGGTGAATCAGATTATTGTGGCATTTCAAAAGGATGCAAATAAAAGAAAGGCGGGGATGGCATGAACTGGGTAAAATTTATGAAGACGGATTTTTTATTATATAAGTATCAGAAAGTAGTAATGATGGTTTTTCCGGTATTTGTGATTCTGATGTCCATATATTCCAAAGATATGATATTTATCATCTCCTATCTTTGTTTTGGTGTGCTGATCGTCTCCACGACGCCTTACTGCCTGGAAAACAGAAATATGTCCACTTTTATTCAGATGCTGCCTGGCAGTGACAGGGAGCGGGTTGTGGGCCGTTATATGTGTTTTGGGGCGATGCTGCTGGCAGCCGTGGCATATGGCATCGGTGTGGTGATAGTGTTGAGTTGGATCAAAGGCTTTCCTGTCACGGAATACAATATATATTTTAGTTCTGTGGCGTTGGCATTGAGCCTTATCGTTGGTTCTGTGCAGTTTCTTGTTTTGTATATCGCAGGCAGGGGGAAAAGTACCCAGTGGATGAACATCCTAAGAATGATACCCGGTTTTATCTTTTTCTTTCTGATAAACTACATCGGAGAGAAGGGGAAAGAGGGACAGGTAGAGAGCAGTATTTTGGGGCTGGCAGACTTTTTCGTTCAAAATAAGTTCATCTGTCTGATTTCTATGGCTGCCGCTGCGCTGCTGGTCTTTGCCGGCTGTATTCTTGTCTCGGTCAAAGTAGTACAGAGTCGGGATGCTATATAAGCTGTACGATATATACGGCAAGGATCGCCGCCAGGGCCACGATGACCAGCCCCCTCTTAAAGTAGGCTAAGATTAAGGCGATGGACGTACCTGCCACGGCAGACAGGACATTTCCCGTGGAATAAAAGATTTCAGGAAAGGTCAGTGCTCCCAGTACCGCGTAGGGAGTGTAGTCCAGAAAGGTCCGGATATAGCGGGATCGGATGCGACCACGAAAAATAGTTATGGGCAGTACTCTCGGCAGGTAGGTGACGAGAGCCATGATCAGTATGGCGGTGAGACAGTATTTGAGACTCATGGTTTTTCCTCCTCATCTTCTTTGGGAAATAGTAAAGCGCCGATGCCTGCGGCTAATATCGTGGCAATGATGACACGGAAGCCGGAGGAAATCTGTCTAAGGACCGGGGTATATTTGAGCAGGCAGGCGAAGAGGACTGCCATCAGAACCACCAGAAAGACTTCCTTCTTCTCGCGGGATGCCGGGACGATCAGGGCGATAAACATTGCATACAGACCGATTCCCATGGCGTTCTGCAGGGACAGGGGAAGCAGGGTGGAGACTGAGCCTCCCAGGAAGGTGCCCAGAGACCAGCCTACAAAGGGCAGAGTCATAAGGCCCAGAAGATAGCCGGCGGACAGCGTACCATTTTCCATGGAAGCCACGACAAAAGTCTCATCGGTGATACCAAAAGAAAAAATGAGACGTTTCCAGACGGGAGTTCTGTGGTGTATCTTCTGGGACAGAGACAGGGACATCAGGGAGTAACGCAGATTGATCACAAAAGTGGTCAGCGCGATCTCCAGATACCCTGCCTGGGCAAAGATCAGATTGGTTCCGGCGAACTGACCTGCGGAGGTCAGATTCGTCACAGAAATAAAAACGGCCAGCCACACCGGAAGGCCGCCGGACACTGCCATGAATCCAAAGGTAAAGGAGACGGGCAGATATCCTAAAAAGATGGGAAATCCTTTTTGAATTCCATATTTATAGTTCTTCATTTTGAACCTCTTCTATAGATTCTTCTAATATAAACTCAGAAGTACAGTGGGGACATCTTGTGGCGTTGATGTCGATCTCACTGAAACAGTAAATACATTTTTTTGTAGTCGGCGCTGCCGGTTCTTCTTTCTTTTTCCCCAGGCTTCCCAGGGCATTCATTCCTTTGACCAGTAAGAAGATCACAAACACCATGATGATGAAATTGATCACTGCAGTCAGGAAGGCGCCGTATTTTATATCCACGCCGTTTAGCGTGAGAACAAGATAGCTCAGATCCGTCTGTGCTACCAAACCGATCAGCGGGGAAAGAACATCATTTACCAGGGAGTTGATGATGGCCTGAAAGGCAGCACCAATGATAACACCGATCGCCAGATCCATAACATTGCCGCGGAGGGCAAATTCTTTAAATTCCTGTAAAAACTTCTTGAAAAATGCCATGTTTATCCTCCATTTCTTTTGCAAAAGTAAGCACTCACGTGTGACTGGCATAAGCACTCACGTGTGACTGGCATAAGCACTCACGTCGAAACCTGCGGTTTCTCCGTGTTCGTTACACTCACATAGACTTTTTCAGAATGCGCTTTGCCTGTAAACAGGCATCGCATTCTTTAAAAGTCTGCGTTCGTGCTTATGCGTTCATTTTAGCACAATTTGTGGAAAAAGAAAAGTTCCAATGGTGTAAAGAAGAAATATATGTTACAATTCCAGAGGGGGGGGACCATGAGAGAAATAAATTAGGGGAAACATACGAGAGAGGAAAGAAATCCAGTATGACATTTTCAGCGGGTTCATTGCAGGGCTAAGTGATATTAAGGAGTTGCCGGTGGATTTCCTGCCATTCCTAAAAGTGTTAATTTTCGGGCATTTGCGGTAAATGTAAAAACGATAGTATCCATTCAGCGATTGTATCAATCTAGACACGCAATATGGCTTGCGTACCACAATTTGATACAATGCACCCAAGCATGACTTTGGGTGCAAATTTTAACGATAGGAATTTTATGGCTGCATTGTTTATAATATTGGATTTATGACTAAAAAATTATTTACCTGCTACGATAGGCATTCATTTACAGAGAACCGCAGAACAATAAGAAAACGGAATTTACACATAATCTTCCGTAATGCATATCATGGTATGGAGAGATTAAAAGGAGATTTTTTATGAATTGCAGTTATTGCGTGGGTCAAACAGATCCCGGACCGAATCCATATGTTATAAATATCGAACAGACGGCAATACAAAACCCAAATTTCCGTACTGCTGTTTGGACAGGATGTCATTTGCAGATGACGGTTATGTGTATCCCACCCTGTGGTGAGATTGGTCTTGAGATTCATCCGGACACAGATCAATTGATTAGAGTAGAGCAGGGAACAGCAGTAGTAAAAATTGGGGAATGTAAAAATCAACCGGATTTTCAACAGAATATATGTAAAGAGGATGCTGTTTTTATACCTGCTGGAACATGGCATAATATTGTCAATATCGGGAGAAATACCTTAAAGGTATCCTCTGTTTATGCACCTCCAAATCATCGCAGGGGAACGGTGCATCTTACGAAGGCAGATGCGGAAAGGGAAGAATAGGTACTGGTGAACAAATATTGAATGGGGCGCTGCTCCGTGATTATGTTTCAGTCATGGAGCAGCAATCTGGTAGGTTGGGAGGGAAGGCTAAAGGCAGGCAAAAAAATTTAAAAATCATAGACAATTTTAAATATGTGAATATAATAAGAGTATAGATTGAAAAACGTGAATGTGAGGTGAAAAAATTGGCATCTGCATATAATGATACGGTGCGAGTGTTTAAAGCATTCTGTGACGAAAACAGGCTACGGATTTTGGAAATGCTCCGCACAGGAGAAAAGTGTGCCTGCAAGCTGTTGGATGATCTGCATATTACGCAGTCAACCCTTTCCCATCATATGAAGATACTGTGTGATGCAGGCATAGTGCAGGGGCGGAAAGATGGAAAATGGGTATACTATTCCATTAGTCCGGAAGGCGCAGATTGTGCAAGGAAATTACTGGAGCAGCAGTTGTCGTTGGAAGCCTCCAGCGGAGAAAATGGGAGTTGCTGCAATAGATAAAGAGGCCATCGTTTCAAGATGGCTAATCTTTGGGACAACACTTCGACAGTTTTGAATATATCAATTTGAAAGGAGATATTGGTTTATGGAAGTATTACGTTCAATCTGGCTTTTCATTCAGGACCAGGTGCTTGGGATGAAATGGCTCAATGCAGTTATAGGAAACGGCCTTTCGGCCGTAGGGCTGGACACATCAACACGGTGGGGCGGGAGCATCCAGTTTTTTATTTATGATGTTATAAAGATCACGGTGCTGCTCTGTTTCCTGATTTTTATGATTTCCTATATCCAAAGCTACTTCCCGCCGGAACGAAGCAAGAAAATCTTAGGACGGTTCCATGGAATCTGGGCAAACATTATCGCAGCCCTTCTTGGTACGGTGACACCTTTCTGTTCATGCTCGTCAATCCCGCTGTTCATTGGGTTTACGAGCGTCGGTTTGCCCCTTGGTGTGACATTTTCCTTTTTAATTTCCTCCCCGATGGTTGACCTTGGCAGCCTGGTATTGCTGATGAGTATATTCGGGGCGAAAATTGCTATTGTGTATGTGGTGATTGGTTTGGTGATCGCCGTGGTTGGCGGAACGATTATTGAAAAGATGCACATGGAAAACCATGTGGAAGAATTTATCCGTAACGCAAGCAGCGTGGATATCGAATCGGAAGAGCTGACCGTAAAGGACCGGCTGGTATTTGCAAAAGAACAGGTGGCTGAAACATTTAAGAAAGTGTTTCCGTACATTCTGATTGGCGTAGGAATCGGGGCGGTCATTCACAACTGGATTCCTGAAAGCTGGATACAGGCGGTTCTTGGAAGCAATAACCCGTTCGGCGTGGTTTTGGCGGTTCTGGTAGGGGTGCCTATGTATGCGGACATTTTTGGCACGATTCCTGTTGCGGAAGCACTGCTGGCAAAAGGCGCACAGCTCGGCACGATTCTGAGCTTTATGATGGCTGTGACTACATTGAGCCTGCCTTCCATCATCATGCTCCGCAAAGCAGTCAAGCCGAAGCTGCTATGGCTTTTTATCGGGATATGTTTCCTTGGGATTATCATTGTCGGGTATCTGTTTAATGTATTCCAATATTTGCTGATGTAGGAGGACGTTATGAAAAAAAAGAGGATTCTTCAAATACTGGTACCCTGTATCATTTTGGCGGTTATCGCGGGGATTTATCTGATAAAGAACCCTCCGGTATCCAAACAGGAGAGTGATGGTATCGAGGAGGCGGCAGCACCGGAAGGAGGAGCGGATTTTTCCCTGGCCGCTACGGAGGCGATTGACTTTGAAACGATGTCCTCCTATGGCCTGCCCATGATCATCCACTATGGATCAGATTCCTGCATCCCGTGTAAGCAGATGGCTCCTGTGCTGGAAACAATGAATAAGGAAATGGAAAATGTGGCATTTATTAAGTTTGTGGATGTGTGGAAATATACGGAAACGGCAAATAACGTGCCGGTGCAGGTAATCCCGACGCAGGTGATTGTAAATGCAGACGGTACGCCATTCGTACCAAGTGATGAGCTGGCCGGACAGATTGAGTTTGTCCAGTATACATCGAGGGACACGGGCGAACACGTTTTTACGGTGAATCAAGGAGGTCTGACTGAAGAACAGATACGCATGATACTTGCGGAAATGAGGGTAGGAGAATGATAGAGAACTGGCTTGATGCCCTGTCGTCCATGATAGGCCGGACTCCATGGCTTTCGCCTTTGCTTGCATTGCTTGCCGGAGTTCTTACTTCCGTGACACCGTGTGCATTATCCAATGTGCCGCTGGTTATTGGATATGTGGGCGGAACCGGTCAGAAGGATACACGAAGGGCGTTTTGGCTGTCCCTGACTTTTTCAGCAGGAACCGCAGTAACCTTTACTGTGCTTGGGGTAGTGGCTTCGGCCGCAGGAAAACTGATGGGGGCTTCTGCAGGCTGGTGAAATATCCTGCTGGGGGTGCTGATGGTCCTTATGGCTTTGCAGACCTGGGAGATATGTTGTTAGCGGCCATGTGAGTACCTCCTGTTTAATGTTTTAATTATTGTAACACTATGTGTGGTTTTATGTCCACTTTTTTAGTATAGCTCCAACGGGAGATTATCTATAATAAGTCAAATGGTTGTTGCGAGTTATGCGGTAAGCGGTTGACATTTGTAAATATGACACTGGATCATATTATACCCTTGTCAATGGGCGGTGAAGATGATATGGAGAATTTACAGGCTTTATGTTATGCTTGTAATCAGTTCAAGAGTAATATTTTACCGGATGATTTTATGGATAGAATTATAAAAATATTCTTGTATCAGATGGAAAAACGGAACAAAGGAAGATGTGAATGGAAAATTGTACATAAAAT